>CABYNS010000027.1 GCA_902520335.1 uncultured Pelagibacteraceae bacterium | reverse complement strand
TGATAAAAATAACTCAAAAGATGAGGCGATTACAGAGATTTATAAAATGTTGAGACCTGGTGAACCACCAACTATTGAAATAGCTAATCAAATATTTAATAATTTGTTTTTTAGCTCAGATAGGTATGATCTATCTGATGTTGGAAGAGTAAAGATGAACTCAAGATTAAATCTTGAATGTTCTGATAAAATTACAATCCTTAGAAATGATGATATTTTATCCATAATACATAAAATGTTAGATCTGAGAGATGGCAAAGATGATGTTGATGATATTGATCATTTAGGAAATCGAAGAGTCAGATCAGTTGGAGAATTGGTGGAAAACCAAGCAAGAATTGGTGTATACAGAATGGAAAGAGCTATTAAAGAAAAAATGACAACTTTAGATATTGAGTCTGCAATGCCACAAGATTTAATTAATGCAAAACCATTGACGGTTTCTTTAAAAGATTTTTTTGCAAGTTCTCAATTATCTCAATTTATGGATCAAACAAATCCACTGTCAGAAATTACTCACAAAAGAAGAGTTTCAGCTTTAGGACCTGGTGGATTGACAAGGGAAAGGGCTGGATTTGAAGTAAGAGACGTCCATCCAACACATTACGGCAGAATCTGTCCAATTGAAACACCAGAGGGGCCAAATATAGGATTAATAAATAGTTTATCAACCTATGCAAAAATAAATAAATATGGATTTATAGAGAGTCCTTACAAGAGAGTTAAAGATGGGGTTGTTCAAGAAAAAGTTGAATATTTATCCGCAATGGAGGAAACTAAATATACAATAGCACAAGCAAATACAAAGTTAGATAAAAATAATAAAATTGTTGAGGAATTAGTCTCATGTAGACAAAATTTAAATTTTTTGTTGTCTAAACCTGAAACGATAGACTTTATTGATGTTTCACCCAAACAATTAGTCTCGGTAGCAGCATCTTTAATACCATTCTTGGAAAATGATGATGCTAATAGAGCTTTAATGGGATCAAACATGATGAGGCAAGCGGTTCCATTACTAAAACCAGAGGCTCCTTTAGTTGGAACAGGCATTGAAAGTGACGTAGCATTAGACTCAGGTGTAACAATTGTAGCAAAGAGAGATGGTATCGTAGATAAAATTGATGGAAAAAGAATTGTTGTTAAAGTTATGGAAGAAACTGATTTCACAAAATCAAGTGTGGATATTTATAATTTGCAAAAATTCAAAAGATCAAACCAAAATACTTGTATCAATCAAAGACCTCTAGTTCGAGTAGGTGATAAAGTTAAAGTAGGAGATATCATTGCAGATGGTCCATCTACGAGATTGGGTGAGTTAGCTTTAGGTAAGAATGTAACTGTAGCATTTATGCCGTGGCAAGGATACAATTTTGAAGACTCAATATTAATTTCTGAAAGATGTGTTACTGATGACGTCTTTACCTCTGTTCATATAGTTGAGTATGAAATAATGGCCAGAGACACGAAGTTAGGAGAGGAAGAAATAACAAGAGACATACCAAATGTAAACGAGGAAGCTCTAAAAAATTTAGATGAATCTGGCATTGTATACATCGGTGCAGAAGTAAATGCTGGTGATATTTTGGTTGGAAAAGTTACTCCTAAAGGCGATTCAGCGTCTGGCCCAGAGGAAAAATTATTACGATCAATTTTTGGTGAAAAAGCTATAGATGTAACTGACACTTCTTTAAGAATGTCAAGAGGTAGCAGCGGTACTGTTGTAGATGTAAAAGTGTTTAATAGGCATGGTATAGAAAAAGATGAAAGATCAATCACAATTGAACGTGCTGAAATTGATCAAGTTCAACAAGATAAAATAGTTGAGGAAGAAATTTTAGAGAGAAGTATAAAACAAAGAGCATCTCAAATATTGACTGGCTCATCATTGACTAAAAAAATTAAAAACTTCGAAGTTGGAACAAAACTTGATTTTGAAATAATAAATAATTTATTGATTAATGAAGTTTTTAAAATCACAGATGGAAATTCAAAAAATGATTTATTAATTGAACAACTT
>CABYNS010000026.1 GCA_902520335.1 uncultured Pelagibacteraceae bacterium | reverse complement strand
CAGGGATAACAGCTTTTAAAATATCAAGAGATAATGTGATGTAACCAACTATTTTGTTACCAGCTCTAAGTACATTTGTAGCTCCGATATTTCCAGATCCAATATCTCTTATATCTTTTTTCAAAAAAATTTTTGTTAATATCAAACCAAATGGGATTGAGCCCATCAAATATGAAATTATACCTATGATTAAAATATCCATACTACAGCCTAAATAATTCTTTACCGTTTACAAATGTATTTGTGACTCTGCCTTGAAGTTTTTTATTTTCGATAGATGTATTTTTTGATTTTGAGATAAGTTTATCTTTTTTTACAATCCATGGTTTATCTATATCTACTATGCAAAGATCAGCATTATTACCAATAGATAGATTCCCTTTGTTTATTTTTAATATTTTAGCAGGGTTTGATGTTAAGGCTTTTATTATTGTCTCTAATTTGAGCGATCCATTATGATATAATTCTAAACTTAGAGAAAGCAAAGTTTCTATCCCTGACGCACCAGTCGCTGCTTGAGCAAATGTTAATCTTTTTGACTCTTCATCTTCAGGTTTGTGATCTGAAACTATTACATCAATTAAATCGTCCTTTAAACCTTGCACTAAAGCTAGTCTATCCTCTTCTCTTCTCAATGGTGGTGATAATTTCAAAAATGTTTTGAAATCTCCTATGTCGTTTTCATTTAAAGATAAGTTATTAACTGAAACACCACATGTGAATTTTACTATTTCCTTTCTTGATTTAATTACCTCAACAGACTTTTGTGATGATAATTGAGAGATATGATATCTGCATTTAACCTTTTCTAGTAATGTTAAATCTCTCTCGATCAGAATACGCTCAGCGATTTCAGGTATACCGGATAGACCTAATTTTGAAGCAATTATTCCAGAGTTAATCATACCATTTTTTGCTAGCTCATAATCTTCAGCGTGCTGCATTATTAAACTACCCAAATCTTTAGCAGAGTTCATTATTCTAGACATCAATCTTGGGTTTTGAATCGTTTTAACACCATCGGTGAATGCAATTATTCCTTTACCTTGTAACAAACCAAATTCAGTCATGTTTGTACCCTCAGTATTTTTTGTTAAGGAGGCGCATGGAAAAATATTTATCTTTGATTTATCTCTTCCTCTTCTTTTAAGAAAATCGACTATAGAAACGTTATCAATGATTGGATCTGTATTAGGCATTGTTACGACAGAAGTAACACCACCCGAGAGTGCCGCATTGCTCAGAGTTCTAAAATTTTCTTTATACTCATAGCCCGGTTCACCAACAAAAACTCGCATATCTACTAATCCAGGAAAAATATATTTACCTTTTAAATCAGTAGGTTTTTCTCTACTTGGTAAATTATTAATATTTACTTTTTTTCCTATAGCTTCAATTTTTCCATCTTCACTTATAATCAGACCCCCATTTTCATTCATGGAGTTATAAGGATCAATTATATTAGCGTTTATAAAATATTGTTTTTTCATTATGTACAAAATATTTTAAGACAAGCCATCCTTACCGCGACACCCAATTCAACTTGCTCTTTAATTACACTTTTATTGATATCATCTGCTAGCATTGTATCTATTTCTATACCTCTGTTCATTGGACCAGGATGCATAATTAAGGCATTAGATTTAGCATGTTCTAATTTGTCAGGAGTTAATCCGTAATATTCATAATATTCTCTATTGGATGAAAGATATGAACTTGTCATTCGTTCATTCTGTAATCTCAACATCATTACAATATCACAATCTTTCAATCCTTTTTTCATATCAGTAAAAGTATTAACACCAAATTTTTCAATTTCTTTTGGCATAAGATTTGTTGGAGCGACTATGTTCACTTCTGCTCCCAACATACTAAGTAAGTAAATATTTGATCTAGCAACTCTTGAATGAAGAATGTCTCCACAGATTGCAATTTTTAATCCTTGTATCTTTTTTTTACGAGTAATGATTGTTAATGCATCTAATAAAGCTTGAGTAGGGTGCTCTCTTCTGCCATCACCAGCATTAAGAACTGCACAGTTTACCTTTTGTGAAAGTAGATTACATGCCCCAGAGTCTTGATGTCTAATCACGATAATATCAGGATGC
>CABYNS010000025.1 GCA_902520335.1 uncultured Pelagibacteraceae bacterium | reverse complement strand
CTGAACCTAGTTTTGGGTTAGGCATCAAACCTTTTGGACCAAGCACTTTTCCTAATTTAGATAATTTAATCATCATAGAAGGTGTACAAATTAATTTTTCAAAATTAATTTCTCCATTTTTAATTTTTTCAATAAAATCATCACCTCCAACAATATCAGCACCAGCTGACTTTGCATCAGCAGATTTGGAGTCCTCACAAACTACTGCAACTTTTACTTTTTTTCCTGAACCGCCTGGAAGATTTACTACAGTTCTAATATTAATCTCATTTTTTTTTTGTTTATTATTAATTTGAAAACTTAAATCAACCGACTCATCAAATTTTGTTGTGCAATTTTTTTTTACCATAGGAATTAACTTTTCGATTCCTTCAGCAGGTAATTCAGATGTTTTTTCTGGTAATTTTTTAAATCTTTTGGACATTATTAATCTTTAACCTCAATTCCCATAGATCTTGCTGAACCTGCTATGATTTTTACAGCCTGCTCTAAATCTATTGCGTTTAAATCGTTCATTTTTTGCTTAGCAATATCCTCTGCTTGTTTTTTTGTGATAGAAGCCACAATATTTCTACCAGGCTCCTTTGAACCACTTTTTAATTTTGCAGCCTCTCTTATAAAAAATGAAGCAGGGGGAGATTTAATTTTAAAATCAAATTTTTTATCTTTATACACAGTAATCTCAACAGGAACAGGCTTTCCTGCTAAAGATTTTGTTTTATCATTAAAAGCTTTACAAAATTCCATTATGTTAACCCCACGTTGGCCTAAAGCAGGACCAACTGGTGGTGCAGGATTTGCTTGACCACCTTTAATTTGTAATTTTATGAACCCACTAATTTCTTTTTTTGCAGCCATTAACTTGTTTTCTCCACTTGATTATATTCTAGTTCAACTGGTGTTGGACGTCCAAAGATCGAGACTGAAACTTTAAGTCTAGACTTTTCTTCGTCTATATCCTCAACCATTCCACTAAATGAAGCAAATGGTCCGTCTACTACCTGAACTTTTTCTCCAACGTTGTACTCTATACCAGATTTTGGCTGAGCCACACCATCTTTTATTTGTCCTAAAATTTTTTCTATTTCATTGTCTGAAACTGGCACAGGAATTCCTTTAGTCCCTAAAAAACCACTTACTCTCTTGATATTCTTTATCATGTGATAAATGCTATTATCCATTTCACTTTTAATTAACACATATCCAGGAAAATATTTCTTTTTTCGCTGAACTCTCTTACCTCTCTTAACTTCTGTTACATCGTGTGTAGGAACAATTATTTCATCAAATTTATCTGAAATTTTGGCTTTTTCAGCCTCTTCTTTAATCAAACCAGCAACTTTATTTTCAAAGCTTGAGTGAGATTGAACAATGTACCAATTTTTCATTTAAATACTCACTTTCAGCAATAATTCTAAGAAAAATTTTAAAACTTGATCAAGCAACAGAAAAAATAAAGACATAACAACTGCCATTGCAAATACCATTAAAGCTCCTTGCAGAGTTTCCTTACCAGTTGGCCAAGTAACTTTAAATGCCTCTTGTTTCACTTCCTGAATAAATTTAATAGGGTTTTTCATAATTCAGTTTATCTAATTGGCAGGAGCGGAGGGACTCGAACCCTCAGCCTCCGGTTTTGGAGACCGGCGCTCTACCAATTGAGCTACACTCCTATAGCGAGTTTACTCTATAATCTTAGTTACAACTCCTGCTCCTACAGTTCTACCACCTTCTCTAATTGCAAAATTTAACTTTTCAGACATTGCGATTGGAGTAATTAGTTTTACTGTAAACTTTGCATCATCACCAGGCATGACCATTTCTGTACCTGATGGTAATTCTACTTCTCCTGTCACGTCTGTAGTTCTAAAGTAAAACTGTGGTCTGTATTTAGTGAAGAACGGTGTGTGTCTTCCACCTTCTTCTTTTTTAAGAACGTAAGCTTGTGCCTCAAATTTAGTATGTGGTGTTACAGAACCAGGTTTACAAAGTACCTGCCCTCTTTCAATATCAGTTCTTTCAACTCCTCTTAAAAGAACACCAACATTATCACCTGCTTCACCCGTGTCTAAAAGTTTTCTAAACATTTCAACTCCTGTACAGACAGATTTTTTTGTTTCTCTAATTCCTACTATTTCTATTTCATCGCCAGTTTTAAGAACACCTGACTCAACTCTACCA
>CABYNS010000024.1 GCA_902520335.1 uncultured Pelagibacteraceae bacterium | reverse complement strand
GAAAATATGATTAAACTAGGTGCAATTTCAGAAGTTAAAAAATTTATCAAATTGAGAGTTCCAAAAAATAAAAGCCTCAGTAAAGCAATAGGAATTAGTGAGATTAAGCAATATCTTCAAAAAAAAATCCAAACAGAACAATTAATTGATAAAATATCAATAAAGACTAGGCAATATGCCAAAAGACAGAGCACCTGGGCCCGAGGGCATATGAAAGATTGGAATAAAGTTAATCCAGTGGGTTTATATAAGTTATTAAAAAAAATTTAGATATTCTCTACTTAGTCTTGACCAATTAGCACAACTTCAGCTAGATTGCTTGAATGTCTAAATTATATACTGGAGCAGAAATTGTATTTAAATGCCTTGAAGATCAAGAGGTTGAATATATTTTTGGTTATCCAGGTGGTGCAGTTTTACCAATTTATGATGAACTTAAAAATCATTCATCGATTAAACATATACTTGTAAGACATGAGCAGGGAGCAGGTCATGCAGCAGAAGGTTATGCAAGATCATCAGGAAAGCCTGGAGTAGTTTTAGTAACATCCGGACCAGGTGCAACCAATGTTGTTACAGCATTAACTGATGCGTATATGGACTCGGTTCCTTTAGTTTGTATTTCTGGTCAAGTACCCACACACTTAATAGGAACCGATGCATTTCAAGAGTGTGATACAACAGGAATTACAAGACCTTGTACAAAACATAATTGGTTAGTTAAAGATATTAAAGACTTATCAAAAGTTATGCACGAGGCTTTCAAAGTTGCAACAACAGGAAGACCTGGACCAGTACTAATTGATATCCCTAAAGATATCCAGTTTGCAAAAAATAATTATGTAAAATTAAAAAAAGAAAAAAAATTAAATGGAAAGATACATAATAAATTTACTGAAAATGAAATTGATCAACTAATTGATTTAATTTCGAAATCAAAAAAACCAGTTGTTTATACGGGGGGTGGAGTAATAAATTCTGGCCCTCAAGCGAGTGAAACTTTAAAAGAATTTGTAAGATTAATTGGATTTCCAATCACATCAACTCTACAAGGTTTAGGTGCATTTCCAGGAGATGATAATCAATTTATTGGAATGCTTGGTATGCATGGAACTTATGAAGCTAACAATGCAATGCATGACTGTGATTTGTTAATTAACATCGGTGCAAGATTTGATGACAGAATAACAGGTAAGATCGACGAGTTTTCTCCAAAATCAAAAAAAGTTCATATTGATATTGATCCATCATCAATAAATAAAATAATTAAAGTAGATCTTGCAATAGTTGGAGATGTTAATGAAGTAATAAAATCAGCGATTAAGAAAATAAATAAGAAACAAAATGGATTGAAAGAATCGAATAAAGAAAAAATTTCGAAATGGTGGGATCAAATCCAAAAATGGAGAACAAAGGACTCCTTAGGTTTTATTAACAGTGATAAAGAGATTAAACCTCAGCATGCTGTAAAAAGATTATATGAGTTAACAAAAAACCAAGATACTTTTATAACAACTGAGGTAGGTCAGCATCAAATGTGGGCTGCCCAACATTATAAATTTAACAAACCTAATAGATGGATGACCTCAGGAGGTCTAGGAACTATGGGATATGGACTTCCAGCAGCAGTAGGTGTTCAAATTGCTCATCCAGACAAACTTGTTATTGATATTGCTGGTGAAGCATCCGTATTAATGACAATGCAGGAAATGTCCACAGCTGTTCAGTATAATTTGCCTATAAAGATATTTATTTTGAATAATCAGTACATGGGAATGGTTAGACAATGGCAAGAACTTCTTCACGAAAAAAACTACTCAGAGAGCTATTCTGAAGCTTTACCTGATTTTGTAAAATTAGCAGAGGCTTATGGGTGCAAAGGTATTAAGGCTGAAAACCCTCAAGAGCTAGATGATAAAATTCAAGAGATGATTGATTATAAAGGTCCAGTAATATTTGATTGTCATGTAGATCCTAATGAAAATTGTTTTCCCATGATACCATCTGGAAAGCCTCATAATCAGATGATATTAGGTCCAAATGATAAAGAGGAAAATAAGATTACCGGAAAAGGGAAATCATTAGTTTAATGCCTTCTCCAAAGTCAGCATACAGCATACCCACAAAAAAAGGTAAATTAGATACACATATATTTGTTGTTTGGGTTGATAATGAAGCTGGTGTTTTAGCAAGAGTAGTTGGTTTATTTTCTGGAAGAGGTTATAACATCGAGTCTTTGGCTGTTGCAGAAGTTGATTCAACGAAAAATATTTCAAGAATTACAATAGTAACAACAGGAACACCACAAGTTATTGATCAAATAAAACTTCAGCTAAAAAAATTAGTTCCAGTTCATAAA
>CABYNS010000023.1 GCA_902520335.1 uncultured Pelagibacteraceae bacterium | reverse complement strand
TTTAATTTTTCTTTAATCCTTCGTTCTAGAACATTTCCAAAATATGGTTCTATAATAAGAATATTTTTATAATTCTTTAAAAAATCATATTTCATTTCCTTAGAAATTTTGTTTACATAATAAACATCAACTCTTTTTTTTTTAAGATCTTTATAATCATAAGAATTTCCTACAATTATTAATAAAGAGTTGTTTCTTTGATTTTTTAAAAAACCATTAGTTTTAATATGAAAATTAATATTTTTTTCAGAAATTCTAAAATAATTAATTAAATTATTGTTATAATTTTTCTCGAATAAGAATTTAAATTGCTCAGGATTCGATGGAATGAATAAATTTATATCTTTATAATTAGATAATATATTAATATCTTCAAAACAGTGGTGTGTAGTTCCAAGTTTTGTGTAATCATTAGATGCTCCAACTGAAACAATGTTGCATTTTAGTTTATTATAAACAAAATCTATTTTAATTTGATCTAAGGCTCTTAAAACAAGAAATGGCGCAATAGTATGAATTATAGGTATAAAACCAATTTTTGATAAACCTGCAGCAAAACCGATCATTGATTGCTCCATGGTGCTCATATTTAGAATTCTATTTTTATAATTTTTAAAAATATCCCTAAATGAAAAAACACCTATATCACCAAGTAAACAAAAAATTTTTTTATTTTTTTTCATTAACATCTCTGTAACTTTTGGAAAAGCTTTTCTCATTTAATTCATTAACTCATTTTTAAATTTTTTTAATTCTTCTTTAGATGGTGCTTTATGGTGCCAAGCTGGATTATTTTCTATAGCTTTAACACCTTTACCTTTAATTGTTTTTGCAATTATAATCTCAAATTTATTTTTATTTTTAAGTGCTTTATCTATTGCGAGTTTTAATGATTTAATATCATGTCCATTAACCTCAGATATCTTATCAGAAAAAACAGCAAGCCTTTTTTTTATGTCTAAAAACTTAATACTTCTAAAATCAGAATTATTTCTATCAATGATTAATAAGATATTCTTCAAATTATAATTGCTTATAATATGTAGACTTTCCCAAGTAGTTCCCTCCATTAACTCTTGATCACCAATTAAACAAATGATATTTTTTTTTTCTTTTTTCATTTTCAAACCAAACGCTAGGCCTGAAGATACTGGTAAACCATGACCTAATGAACCAGTAGAAAAGTTTAAACCAGGTAATTTAACTGAGTCGGGATGTCCACCTAATTTTGAATTGAATTTACAAAAAGATTTGAAATCTTTGTTGCTAAGAATTTTAAAATGATTCATTACTGCATAAACACCTATTGCAGCATGACCTTTGCTTAATATAAAGTAATGTTTTTTAAAATAATTTTTAAAAATAACAAATAAAATTTCCAATACAGAAAAAGCACTACCTACATGCCCCTCTTTAATATTATGACAACTTTCTAATACTGAATATCTAATTTTATTTAGTTGATTTTTAAACATTAAATAATTTTTTTTAAGTCTGAGTCAATCATCTCAGATATTAATTTATCAAAATTAATTAATGGCTTCCATTTGAGTATTTTTTTAGCTTTTCTAAAATCACCAACTAAATTGTGAACTTCATTTGGTCTAAAATATAATTTTTCTTGTTTTATAATAATTTGAGATTTTTTAATTTGACCTATTTCATTAAGTGCTATTGCATATTGAAGACCTTTTTTATTTTTTTTCCATGAAAATTTGATACCTAATTTTTTTAAAACTAAATTAACTAAATCTTTCACAGAATAATTTTTTCCGGTTGCAATTACAAAATCATCAGGATTTTTGTATTGTAAAATTTTCCATTGAGCTAAAACAAATTCTTTTGCATGTCCCCAGTCTCTTTTTGAGTCTAAGTTTCCAAGAAATAAACATTTTTGTTGACCTTTTAAAACTTTGATTATTCCTAAAATTGTTTTTCTCGAAATAAAATTCTCTCCTCTTCTAGGTGATTCATGATTAAATAAAATACCATTAGAGGCAAAAATTGAATAAGCGTCTCTATAATTTCTTGTTGTCCAATAAGAATACAGTTTTGCAGTCCCATAAGGCGAAACAGGTTCAAATCTACTTTTTTCATTGTACGGCTTATCTGGACTGTTTCCAAATATTTCTGATGTTGATGCTTGGTAAAATTTAATTTTTCTTTTTTTGTCAATTATCCTTATAGCTTCAAGAATCCTTAAAGTGCCAATTGAGTCTGTTTGCGCTGTATACTCTGCCAATTCAAAAGAAACACCAACATTACTTTGCGCTGCAAGATTATAAATTTCATCAGGTTTAGTCTCAACGATCAAATTAAATACGTTAGAAAAATCCGTAACATCTCCATATTTTAAAATTAAGTTTGTTTTTAAATGAAAATCTTTATAAATATGATCGATTCTCGTCGTGTGAATTAAGCTTGTTCTTCTTTTAACACCATAGACAATATAATTTTTGTTTAATAGTAATTCTGCTAAATAGGATCCATCTTGACCTGTGATACCAAAAACTAATGCAATTTTTTTTTTCATATTATATTTTATAATTATTTATCTCGAAAAGATAGAATTGGTTTTTTTGTTGGCCAATTATAATTAATTCTTTTATCATTCCATTTAACACTGATCTGATTGTTTACATCGTTATAATTTCCTTTGAAGGAATAATCATACGAATAAATACAATCTTTACTTAAACATAGCCAAGAATTCAAAAACATAGGAGGTATCAATATAGAATTTTTATTCTTTTCATTTAAAATAAATGAAGAATATTTGAGGTAATTTTTTGAACTTTTTCTGTAATCCACCACAACATT
>CABYNS010000022.1 GCA_902520335.1 uncultured Pelagibacteraceae bacterium | reverse complement strand
GAAGATTATTTTGTAGTACCTAAGGTGATTGAATAATGTCAGATATAACAAAACAATCCCTTACAGAACTGGTTGAAAATATAAAAAATAAAAAACTTTCCTCAACAGATGTGACCAAAGCATTTATTGATAGATCTGAAAAATCTGAAGAATTGAATGCTTATATTACAAATGATTTTACATCAGCTCTAGATAAAGCAAAAAAATTTGATCAAAAACCTAATCTTGATTTAAGACTGCCTGGTATACCAATGGCAGTTAAGGATTTATTTTGCACAAAAGACATTAAAACAACTGCTGGTAGTAAAATTTTAAATAATTTTGTTCCCACTTACGAGTCAACAGTAACAGAAAATATTTGGAATGAAGGTGCAATACTTTTAGGTAAGTTAAACTGTGATGAGTTTGCAATGGGTTCATCAAATGAAACAAGTTTTTTTGGTAATGTTCAAAGCCCTATTGATAAAAATTTAGTTCCGGGTGGATCATCTGGTGGTTCAGCTTCAGCTGTAGCTGGACAATTAACTCCTGTTACAATCGGTACTGATACTGGTGGATCAATTAGACAACCAGCTTCTTTCACTGGAATTGTTGGATTGAAACCTACATACGGAAGTTGTTCAAGATATGGAATAGTTGCTTTTGCCTCATCATTGGATCAAGCAGGATCAATGGCACAAAATGTCAAGGATTGTGCTTTATTACATGAAGTGATTAGTTCTTATGATCCTAAAGACTCTACCTCAATAGATTTTAAAAGAAATCATTACAGTAAAGAGCTTACAAATAACATAAAAGGAAAAAAAATTGGAATACCAAAAGAATATAGAGTCGACGGTATGCCAAAGGAAATTGAAGATCTTTGGCAAAAAGGTATTCAATATATAAAAGATTGTGGTGCCGAAACCATTGATATTTCTCTGCCAAATACAAGTTATGCTTTACCAACATATTATATAGTTGCTCCAGCAGAGGCCTCATCAAACTTAGCAAGATACGATGGTGTTAAGTATGGATTTAGAGCTAAAGGTGAAAATTTGATTGATATGTACGAAAAAACTAGATCAGAAGGTTTTGGAGCTGAAGTTCAAAGAAGAATTATGATTGGAACTTATGTTTTATCCTCTGGGTACTACGATGCATATTATCTTAAAGCTCAAAAAGTAAGGAAACTCATCAAAAATGATTTTGATGAGGCTTATAAAAAAGTTGATGCAATTTTAACCCCATCGACACCTAGCTCAGCTTTTAAAATAGGTGAAAAAACAAATGATCCAGTTTCAATGTATCTTAATGATATATTTACAGTTCCTGTTAACTTAGCTGGACTTCCAGGTATCTCAATACCTGCTGGACATGACTCAAAAGGTTATCCTTTAGGTTTACAAATTATTGGAAAAGCTTTTGATGAACAAAATATATTAAATATAGCTTATGCGATGGAAGAAAAGATCAGCTTTAAAAACAAAATTACTGATTGGTGGATAAAATGAGTAAAAAAGATTCAGAATATTTGATCAATCGAAAAGATAATCAGTATGAGGTAGTAATTGGTTTAGAAGTTCATGCTCAAGTTTTATCTGAGTCTAAATTATTTTCTACCTCAGCAACAAAGTTTGGGGCAGAACCTAATACGCAAGTTAGTTTAGTTGATGCTGCATTTCCAGGAATGTTACCGGTAATAAATGAATTTTGTGTCAAACAAGCAATTAAAACTGGTATTGGCCTTAACGCAAAAATTAATAAGCGTTCAGTATTTGATAGAAAAAATTATTTTTATGCTGATTTACCTCAAGGATATCAAATATCACAATTTAAAGATCCAATAGTAGGCGAGGGTAAAGTTATTTTGGATATGCCTAATGGCCAAAAAGAAGTTGGTATAGAAAGATTACATCTAGAACAAGATGCTGGAAAAAGTATACATGATCTTGACCCACAGAATACCTTTGTTGATTTAAATAGATCAGGGGTAGCTTTAATGGAAATAGTGAGTAAGCCTGATCTAAGATCCCCAGATGAGGTTAATGCTTATATTAAAAAATTAAGATCTATAATGAGATACCTAGGAACTTGTGACGGAAATATGCAAGAGGGCTCTTTAAGAGCTGATGTAAATGTTTCTGTAAGACCAAAAGGCTCAAAAGAATTTGGCACTCGATGTGAAATTAAAAATGTTAATTCAATAAAGTTTATGCAAATGGCAATAGAATATGAGGCTAATAGGCAAGTTGATTTGATAGAAGAGGGCAAAACTATTGATCAAGAAACTAGACTTTTTGATACGAAGAAAAATGAGACAAGATCAATGAGATCAAAGGAAGACGCTCATGATTACAGATATTTTCCTGATCCTGATTTGTTACCTTTAGAGGTTTCAGAAAAATTTATTGAAGAACTTAGAAATGATATTCCAGAACTTCCAGATGATAAAAAGAAAAGATTTATTGAAGAGTTTAAATTGTCTCCTTATGAAGCAAACATTTTAGTATCTGATATTGATACTGCAAAATACTTTGAAGAGGTTGTAGCTAAAATGGGTAAAAACAAAGATATTAAGTTAGCAGTCAATTGGATTACAGGAGAACTATTTGCTGTTTTAAATAGCAAAAGTTTAGAAATTTCTCAAAGTCCAGTGAGTGCAAAGAACTTTGCCATATTGATAAATCTAATTAAGAATGGAACCATTTCAGGAAAAATAGCAAAAACTGTTTTTGAATTAATGATTGATGGAGATAAAGATCCACAAACAATTGTTGAGGAAAAAGGATTAAAACAACAAAGTGATCCAAAGGCTTTGGAGGCATTAATTGATAAAATAATTAATGATAATAGAGAAAAAGCTATTGAATATAAACAAGGTAAAGAAAAATTATTTGGTTTTTTCGTTGGTCAAGCAATGAAGGCATCAGGTGGAAAAGCTAACCCCCAATTAATCAATGAGATCCTAAAGAAAAAATTATAAGGTTATGGGTTCAGACCTTAATATCACAAAACATTTACAAGATTACATTCTAAAGAATGGTTTGAAATTACATCCAATTCAAAAAGAAATAATAGATTATAATTTATCACTTGGTGACTCAAAAAGAATGCAAATCTCTATTTCCCAATGTCAATTTCTACATTTGATTATTAAGGTTTCTAAAATTAAAAAAGTTCTAGAGATAGGAACTTTTACTGGTTTAAGTACGTTGTCTATGTCCCTAGCCTTACCAGATGATGGTAGCATAGTTGCTTTAGATAAAAATGAAGAGACAAATAAAATTGCTAAAAATTTTTTTAGAAAAGCTAATCAAGATCATAAGATAAAAACAATGATTAAACCAGCATTAGAAAGCTTGATGAGTATTAGAAATGAAAAATTTGATTTAGTTTT
>CABYNS010000021.1 GCA_902520335.1 uncultured Pelagibacteraceae bacterium | reverse complement strand
TCAGGTTTTAAAAAAGCAATTATAACTTTAAAAAAAGGTCAAAGTATTGATCTAACTACAGGAATTTAATATGGCACTAAAAACTTTTAAACCCTACACAAAGTCAACTAGAGGAACGATTTTAGTTAATAGAGAAGGTCTTTGGAAAGGTAAACCATTTAAAGGATTGGTTTCCCCTAAAAATGCTATGAAAGGGAGAAATAATAATGGCCATATAACATCTATAAACCGTGCCGGAGGTCATAAAAAGATGTACAGGCACGTTGATTTTTACAGAAAAAAATTTGATGCTCCAGCGAAAGTTGAGAGAGTAGAATATGATCCAAACAGATCTTGTTACATAATGCTTGTAAAATTTGATGATAATTCTCACGCTTATTATTTAGCTCCACAAAAAATTAAAATTGGAGATATTGTTGAAAATGGATCTAAAAAAGAAATAAAGGTCGGTAATTGCATGCCGTTACAGGATATACCAGTCGGAATTGATATTCATAATGTTGAAATCCAACCAGGTGGTGGAGGTAAAATTGCCAGATCTGCGGGCACCTCAGTCACTATAAGCGGTTTAGATGGTAATTATAGTTTAATAAAATTAGCTTCTGGAGAGGTAAGAAAAATTGACTCAAGATCATTAGCTACAATTGGCGTACTAAGTAATCCAGATCAAAAAAATATTAAGATTGGAAAAGCAGGAAGATCTAGATGGCTTGGAAGAAGACCACATACAAGAGGAGTTGTCAAAAATCCAGTGGATCATCCTCATGGCGGGGGAGAAGGAAAAAGTGCTGGTGGAAGACACCCAGTTTCTCCTACAGGACAATCAGCGAAAGGTCTTAAAACTCGTGATAATAAACGAACAGATAAATTTATTGTTAAAAGAAGAAATAAACGAAAGGATACTAAATAATGGTAAGAGCAGTTTGGAAAGGTCCTTTTGTAGAAGAAAGCTTAATGAAAAAAGTTGATAAGTATAAAACTGATCCAAAAAAGATACCTATTAAAACATGGTCAAGAAAGTCTACCATTTTACCAGATTTTGTTGGTGTGAGTTTTTTAATTTATAATGGTAAAAAATTTGTGCCAATAACAGTATCTGAAGACATGGTAGGCCATAAGCTAGGGGAGTTTGCGCCGACAAGAACTTTCTTTGGTCACACTCCAGCAGATAAAAAAGCTAAACCAGCTGAGGCAGAGGCTAAAAAATAATTATGACTAAAAAGACGAAAAAAGAGACAAAAAAAGAAAAAACTGTTAGATCTGTAAATAATAATATTAGGTCAAGTGTTAGAAAATTAAATCCTATATTAAGAGGAATTGTAGGAAAAAAAGTAGATATAGCTATAAGAGATTTGGAATTTTCAGAAAAAAGAATTACTAAAGATATTAGAAAGACAATTAGCTCAGCAGTAGCAAATGCAGAGAATAACTTCCAATATGATATTGATAAATTAATTGTTAAAGAAGCTTATTGTGGAAAAAAAATTACTATGAAAAGATTTAGACCTAGAGCAAAAGGTAGAGCTGCACCAATATTAAAGCCTTATTCTTGTGTAACTATAATATTATCAGAGGCAAATAAGATGGAGAGTCATGGGACAAAAAGTTAATCCAGTTGGTTTTAGATTAGGTGTTAACAGAGGTTGGGATTCTGTTTGGTATGCCAAAAAAAAAGATTTTGGAAATTATTTAATAGAAGATTTTAAAATTAGAGAATACATAAAAAAAAATGTTATTAATTCTGGTGTCTCGAAGGTAATGATAGAAAGAACTTCTAACAAATGTTACGTAACCATATACACATCCAGACCTGGTTTTGTTATAGGAAAAAAAGGTAGTGACATTGACAAGATTAAAAATAATTTGTCAAAATTTACAAAAAATGAAGTCACATTAAATATTAAAGAAGTAAAAAAACCTGAGACTAATTCATATTTAGTTGCGGAAAATATAGCACAACAGTTAGTTAAAAGAATCTCTTATAGACGTGCAATGAAAAGAGCTATGCAATCTTGCTTAAGACTAGGAGCTAAAGGAATTAAGGTTTCTGTTAGTGGAAGACTAGGTGGAAATGAAATTGCTAGAACGGAATGGTTAAGAGACGGATCAATACCTTCTCATACACTAAGAGCAGATATAGATTATGCTGAAGCAGAGGCACTAACAACATATGGCATAATTGGAATCAAAGTTTGGATTTACAAAGGTGAAGTCTTTGCAAAAGAATTTAGCCAAGAAACAAACAAAATAATTTCAACTGAAGGTAAGGAATAATGCTTCAACCTGTAAGAACAAAGTGGAGAAAAGCTCACAAAGGAAGAATACATGGTAATGCCTCAAGAGCTAATTTCATTAATTATGGTGCATACGCACTTAAAGCACTTACTCCAGAAAGAGTAACTGGTAAACAAATAGAGGCTGCCAGAGTTGCATTAACCAGACACATGAAAAGACAAGGAAGAGTATGGACGAGAATATTTCCAAACATTCCAGTCTCTAAAAAACCAATTGAAGTTCGTATGGGTAAAGGAAAAGGTTCACCTGAATACTATGCTTGTAGGGTTAAACCTGGAAGAATTTTATTTGAGGTCGATGGTGTTTCCGAACAAATTGCAAAAGAGGCATTGTACAAGGCTTCAGCAAAACTACCTATTAAAACTAAAACAATAAAGAGATTTTTATAAGATGAAAAAACAAGAAATAAAAAAACTTTCAAAAGATGAAATTTTAAAGAATATCGATAAATCAAAAAAAGATTTATTTAACTTTAGATTCCAAAAAATTAATTCTCAGGTTACAAACCCTTCAAAAATTAATGAAACTAAAAAAACAATTGCAAGACTAAAGACAATATTAAAAGGAAAAATAAATGCCTAAGAAAATTTTAACAGGTATCGTAGTTAGCGATAAACCAAATAAAACAATTACTGTCATGATTGAAAGAAAATACTCCCATCCAGTGTTAAAAAAAGTTGTGAAAGTTAGAAAAAAATACAATGCACACGATGAAAATAATAAATACAAGGAAGGTGACAAAGTTACAATTATTGAGAGTAAACCTTTTTCTAAAAATAAAAAATTTCAGGTAATGGAGAATTCAAAATAATGATTCAGGTACAAACAGAATTACAAGTTGCTGATAATACAGGAGCAAAAAAAATAGAATGTATTAAAGTGCTTGGTGGCTCAAAAAGAAGATATGCCAGTATTGGTGACACAATAGTAATTGCAGTAAAAGAGGCTATACCTAAAGGAAAAGTTAAAAAAGGTTCTGTTCATAAAGCTGTCGTAGTAAGAGTTAAAAAAGGCATCCACAGAGATGATGGATCAAAAGTAAAATTTGATAATAATGCAGCTGTATTGGTTGATGATAAAGGTGAACCAGTTGGAACTAGAATTTTTGGTCCTGTAACTAGAGAGTTAAGAACCAGAGGACAAATGAAAATAATTTCACTAGCACCAGAGGTA
>CABYNS010000020.1 GCA_902520335.1 uncultured Pelagibacteraceae bacterium | reverse complement strand
ACAGAATTTTACCCTTTGTATTTGCCATCTCCATTTTTTTTGAATTAATTAAATATGAAAAAAATAATGAGTTACTAATTTTTTGGACAAATGGTGTTACCAAACAAACATTAATTAAAAATTTAATTAATTTCACATTAATAGTTATGTTGATTCAAATTTTGATTGGAGGTTTCATTTCGCCCAATAATCAGTTTAAAGCAAGACTAATACTAAAAAATTCTAATATGGATTTTTTACCCAATCTTATCAAACAAGGAAAGTTTATTGATACAATTTCTGGTTTAACAATTTTTATAAATCATAAAACAGACAATAATTCTTTTGAAAATATCTATATTCAAGAAGGAGAGTTTGTTGATTTTAGAGAGGAAGATAGTCAAATAATTTATGCGAAAGAGGGTTTTTTTATTAATGAAGATAAAAAACTTTTTAGATTATTAGATGGAAAAGTTATTAGTAATAATAATAATAAATTGATGAGTTTTGAATTTGATAAAATTGATTATGATTTATCAAAATTTTCATCTAGATCAATTAAAAAACCAAAAATTCAAGAACTATCGTCAATTAAACTGATTAAATGTTCTATAAGTTTGATTTCTGGAAAAAAATATATTGATAATTTATTTAATTGTGAAATTGATAAATCAAAAAATTTTAATCAAGAATTATATAAAAGGTTCATTAAACCATTTTACTTACCAATACTAACATTGGTATGTTGTTTTTTGTTATCATTTTCAAAAGAACATCATAATTACACCTTAAAAACTATAAAGATTTTTATCTATGTTTTTTTAATTTTAGTATTATCTGAAACCTTCATGAGATATATTCAGGCTTCTTTAGTATATTTAATTTTGTTTTTAGGATTACCGGTTTTGTGCTTTTCTTTAATTTATACTTTTCTTATTAAGAGGGTTAATAATGCTTAGAACTTTTGACAAATACTTTGTGAGTTTATTCTTTAAGAAATTATTTATTCTTTCTCTCATTTTTTTTTCTCTAATATTCATCCTAACCATATTTGAGGAAATAACTTTTTTTAGTGACACTCAGTCCTCTTTTTACATGCCTTTTTTGGTAGCAGCACTAGATGTTCCCTCGGCACTACTCGAAATATTTCCCTTTATAATTTTAATAACCACTCAACTTTTCTTTTTAGAAATAATAAAAAAAAAGGAGAATGAACTTATTAAAGTTAATCACTTAAATAATTTCTATCTTATTAAAATTTTAACATTAAGTGCATTTATTTTTGGGATGTTAATAATTTCAATTTATTATCCTTTTTCGTCTAAATTAAAATTTATTTATTTTGATTTTAAAAATTCTTACTCAAAAGATGGTAAATATTTAAAACATTATGGAGAAAATGGATTATGGATTAAAGATGAAATTGATGAAGAAATTTATATTATTAATGGTATCTTAGGAAAAACCAATTTTTTAGAGAATGTTTTCATTTCAAAGTTTGATAAAAATTTTGAATTAATTGAGAATATATCCTCTAAAAAAGTCGATATTAGTAAAAATAAATGGGTTATTGAGACGCCTTATTTATTTAAGGATAATCTACAAATAAAGTTAGAAAATGACATAACCATTACGAGCCATTTTAATATAAATAAGATAAATAGCACATTTAGAAATCTAAATTCTTTTAATATTTTTCAACTCATTGATGCTAAAAAGGAAAACGAATTATTGGGATATTCTTCAGAAGATATTGAGCTTCATCTTTTAAGGATCAGTGCAATACCAATTTATTTCAGTATAATGGTAATTATATCTTCAATAATAATGTTAAACATTAAGAAAAATAAGCCTTATATATTTCATGTGTTGCTTGGAATTACTCTTTCAGTTGTGATTTACTATATTAATAATATTTTTAATATTTTTGGACTGACGAATAAAATTCCAGTTTATTTGTCAGTTTTTTTTCCAATAATTTTTTTAAGTATTGTTTCAATAATAGGATTGATAAGGATAAATGAACAGTAAACTAACCATAATTTTAATTATTTTTTTTCAACTTTTATTTTTAAATAAAATATTTTCAAAAGAAATACAATTTAATGCTAATGAAATTGAAGTTTTGGATGGAGGAAATGAAACAATTGCGAAAAATGGAACAGCATTTATTGAAAAAGATAAAATTTCTGTGACCGGTACAATAATAAAATATAAAAAAAATAAATCTTTATTAATCATTAACGAAGGTGAAATTAAAAAGATTGATGATAATTTGAAAATAAACTCTAAAGTTATTGAGTATAATATTGATCAGTCAAACTTGTATTTAAAAAATAATGTAAAAATCAATGATGTAGCAAATAAAATAAAGATAAGTACGGATGAGATAAATTATGATGTGGAGAAACAAAAAATTGAGAGTTCAAGTAATTCTGAAATAAAAGATAACTTTGGAAATATTTATCAAGTGAGTAAATTTGAATACAATATAAAAAGTAAAATTATTAAGCTTAGTAATTTAAAAGTTCTAGATGTCAGTGAAAATATATTTAAAATTGAAATAGCATTTCTTGATTTAAAGAAAAAAGAATTAGTTGCGAAAGATGTAGGTTTAAATTTCAAAATTTCTGATGATTCAGAAAATGAACCTAGGCTAAAAGGAAGGAGCTTGATTAGTAATAATGAAAATACAATTGTGAACAAAGGAACTTTCACGTTTTGCAAAAAAAGAGAGAAATGCCCTCCCTGGGAAATGAGTGCCGAGGAAATTAAGCATGATAAAAAGAAAAAAACTATATACTATAAAAATGCTCACCTAAAAATTTACGACAAAAAAGTGTTCTATTTTCCTAAATTTTTTCATCCTGATCCAACAGTTGATAGACAGTCTGGATTTTTAATACCTAAAATTCAAGATAATAGCACAACTGGATTGTCTTTCAATTTACCATATTTTATTGCTTTAGCAGAAAATAAAGATATCACTTTAAGTCCAAGATTTTTCGCTGAAGATAAATTTTTAATTCAAACAGAGTTTAGGCAAAAAAATAAAAATTCAGACCATGTAATTGATCTAAGTCAATATATTTCAAGTGGAGAAAATGCCAAAGGTCATTTATTTTATAATTTGAATAATAATTATGAAAATGATAATTTTGATGAAATTGAATTTAATATTCAATTAGAACAAGTTTCAGATGAAACCTATTTGAAAGCTTATAAAATTGAAAGTCCAATAATTAAAAACATATCTAATCTTACAAACTCATTAAGCATTAATTTAATAAAGGAGAATTCATCATTAAATACTAATTTAGATATTTATGAAGACTTGAGCAAACAGGATAGTGATAAATATGAATATGTACCAAACTTTAGTTTCTCAAAAATCCTTAATGAAAATAATACATTATATTCCAAAGGATATTATAAGAACTATAATACAAATATTACAGAAAAAGTTTTAATAAATAATTTTCAATTCGATTCAAATCCAAAGTTTTTAAATAACGGTATAGTAAATGAAAAAAAACTTTTGATTAAAAATATTAATTCAAGTGCATCAAATTCAGAGAAATTTAAAAATAAAGAGACTTTAAGTTTAA
>CABYNS010000019.1 GCA_902520335.1 uncultured Pelagibacteraceae bacterium | reverse complement strand
AATTTCCTTTATGATCGACTTAGTTACACTTATTGCCTTAAAATTCAAATTAGATAAAACAATTATAAAAATTGAAAAAAAAACTAAAGTTAATAAAGAAAATTTTTGTTTAGTGCTTTTTTTTAAAAAAGCAGATCTAATTGCTATAATAAAATCATCTCTGCTTTCGGCCATCTTTCTTAATATTCAGTCAGCATCGTAGAGAATGTTTGCTCTTGATCGAGGGCTTTACCAGTTCCAATTGCAACACATGATAATGGGTCCTCAGCAATGTGCACTGGCAACCCTGTTTCTTTAGAAAATCTTCTATCAATATTTTTTAATAAAGCTCCACCGCCTGTCAAAGTAAGACCCATATCAACAAGGTCTGCTGATAATTCTGGTGGTGTAGCTTCAAGTGCATCTTTAATACCATTAACCATTTCTCTTAAAATACTATCTAATGCCTCTGCGGTATCTTCTTCAGTAATATTGACTTCTTTTGGAGTTCCCGATCTTAAATCTCTACCTTTCACAGCATAAGTATTATTATTTGATGGAATAGCGGTACCAATTTCTTTTTTAATTTTTTCAGCTGTGCTATCCCCTATCATAAGATTATACTCTTTTCTCATATAGTTAACCAAAGCTCCGTCCATAGCATCTCCAGCGACTCTTAAAGATTTTGAATAAACTAAACCTCCTAATGACATAACAGCAATCTCACTTGTTCCACCTCCAATATCAACAACCATTGATCCTGTTGCTTCTGATATTGGTAAACCTGCACCGATCGCTGCAGCTATAGGCTCCTCAATTAATTGAACTCTTCTAGCGCCTGCCGCCAAAGCACTGTCTTGAATTGCTTTTCTTTCAACTGGAGTAGATCCAGTAGGTACACAAATTAATATTCTTGGGTTGGCAAATGTTCTTCCTTTATGAACTTTTTTAATGAAATGTTTGATCATTTCTTCAGTAACTATAAAATCAGCAATAACCCCGTCTCTTAAAGGTCTTATTGCACTTATATTTCCAGGCGTTCTTCCTAGCATTGTTTTTGCTTCATCCCCTACAGCTAAAACTTGTTTTTTTCCAGACTGATCTACTATAGCCACCACTGAAGGCTCATTTAAAACAACCCCTTGACCTTTAACCACAACTAATGTGTTTGCAGTTCCAAGGTCGATAGCCATATCCTGACTCCATATTTTTTTTACACTATCAAATATTCCCATTATATACTCTCCTTCAATTTTTTCGGTTCGATGTTTTTATAAAGAGATTTTTTTTCTCTCTTAATAAGCATTTTGTTTAAAGCATTTAAATACGCATTTGCTGATGCTACTAAAGTATCTGTGTCAGCTGATTGACCCACTGTAGTTCTGTCATTTTCCTCTATTTTTACACTAACTGTTGCTTGTGCATCGGTTCCTTCTGTAACTGCATGAACTTGGTAAAGAGATAGTTTTACATCATGAGGATAAAGTTCTTTAATACATTTAAATATGGCATCAACTGGACCATCACCAGTTTGAGAAGTTTTTTTAACTTCTCCAAAAACATCTAAAGTCATATCAGCTCTTTGTGGCTCACCAGTTCCAGCAAATACCTTTAATGATTTTAAGTTAATTGCATTTATCTTATTATCAATAATTAAGCTATCATCGACTAGTGCTACAATATCTTCATCGTAGATATGTTTTTTCTTATCAGCTAAAATTTTAAATTTACCAAAAGCTGCTTGGACAACATCATCTGTTACATCAGCATAACCTAAATCACTCAATTTATCTTTAAATGCATGACGTCCAGAATGTTTTCCCATTACTAATGATGTTTTTTTTACACCGACACTTTCTGGTGTCATTATTTCGTATGTCTCTCTATTTTTTAACATTCCATCCTGGTGAATTCCTGACTCATGAGCAAAAGCATTCTTTCCAACGATTGCTTTGTTAAATTGAACAGGGAAACCTGTGGCATTAGATACAATTTTAGATGCTTTGCTAATTAATTCAGTTTTAATTCCTGTTTCATAAGGTAATAAATCATCTCGAGTTTTTATAGCCATTACAATTTCTTCAAGTGCTGCATTACCCGCTCTTTCACCTATTCCATTTATAGTGCATTCAATTTGTCTAACTCCTGCTGATAAACCTGACAAAGCATTAGCAACCGCTAAGCCTAAATCATTGTGACAGTGGGCAGAAATAATAGCTTTGTCAATATTTGGAACATTATTTTTTATTGATGTTATAGTTTTTGCAAATTCTTCTGGTATAGAATAGCCAACCGTATCAGGAATATTAATTGTTGTTGCACCACATTTAATAGCAAGTTCTATTGTTTTATACATAAATTCTAAATTTGTTCTTGTGCCATCTTCACAAGACCACTCAACATCATCTGTAAATTTTTTAGCATAAGTAACACTTTCTTTAATAGCACCTAAAACTTGTTCATCAGTCATATTAAGCTTATGTTTCATATGAACTGGACTTGTTGAAATAAATGTGTGGATTCGAAATCTTTTTGCGAATTTTAAAGACTCATGACAAGCGTCTATATCTTTTTTTGTGGCCCTTGCTAAACCACAAGGAATTGAATTCTTTACACTTTTGCTTATTGCGCTTACGGCCTCAAAGTCACCCGGTGATGATATTGGAAAACCAGCCTCAATTATATCAATTCCCATTTCATCAAAAACTCTTGATATCTGAATTTTTTCCTCAACACTCATAGAAGCTCCTGGTGATTGTTCACCATCTCTCATAGTTGTGTCGAAAATAAATACTTTATCTTTCTCAGCCATATAAATATTTTTGATGATCGAAATATACAACCTATCGTTTAGATTGCAAAATAAAATAGTTATTATAACCCAATTTAATCAATATTTTACTTCTTATCGCTATCTACTAATTTCTTTTTGCCAATCCACGGCATCATAGCTCTTAGCTTTGTACCAACTGTTTCAATAGAGTGTTTTGCTAATTCCTCTCTAGTCTTGAGAAAATTCTTTTGACCATTTTTACACTCATCCATCCATTGTTTGGTAAACTTTCCAGATTGAATGTCCTCTAGCACTTCTTTCATTCTTTTCTTAGTTTCATCTTTATTTATAATTCTAGGTCCTGAAACATACTCACCATACTCTGCAGTATTTGAAATTGAGTAATTCATGTTAGCAATCCCACCTTCGTAAATAAGATCAACAATCAATTTTACCTCGTGCAAACACTCGAAATATGCCATCTCGGGTTCATATCCTGCCTCAACTAATGTCTCATAACCATTTTTGATTAATTCTACAAGGCCTCCACAAAGAACAGTTTGTTCTCCGAATAAATCTGTTTCACATTCATCTTTAAAAGTGGTTTCAATAATTCCGGATCTTCCTCCTCCAATAGCTGATGCATATGACAGAGCTAAATCTCTTGCTTTACCTGTACCGTCTTGGTGAACTGCCATCAAACAAGGAACTCCACCACCTTTTTCAAATTCACTTCTTACAAGATGTCCAGGTCCTTTAGGAGCAACCATAAATACATCTAAATCTTTTCTTGCTTTAATTAAATCATAATGAATATTTAATCCGTGTGCAAAAGCTAAACTAGTCCCTTCTTTTATTCTTTGCTCGATATGATTCTTGTAAATCGTTGCCTGAAGTTCATCAGGAGTTAAAATCATACAAACGTCTGCCCATTCTGCTGCGTCTGATAAGTTCATTACCTTTAAGCCTTTTGACTCAGCCTTCGCTTTACTTGCTGAACCATCTCTTAAAGCAACAACCACCTCTTTAACTCCACTATCTTTTAAATTAAGTGCATGAGCATGGCCTTGACTTCCGTAACCAAAAATAGCAACTTTTTTATCTTTAATTAAGTTTACATCAGCATCTTTTTCATAAAACATCTTCATTTTTTCTTCTCCTTTATAAATTTATTTAAATGTTT
>CABYNS010000018.1 GCA_902520335.1 uncultured Pelagibacteraceae bacterium | reverse complement strand
GATGATATTCTAGAAAAATTAGTTCATATAAATAGAATAACAAAAGTTGTTAAAGGGGGTAGAAGATTTGGTTTTTCAGCCTTAGTCGTCGTGGGTAATCAAGCAGGAAAAATAGGAATAGCTCACGCAAAAGCCAAACAAGTTCCTGATGCTATAAAAAAAGCAAATGAAATTGCCAGAAGAAAACTAATTCATATTCCCTTAAGAGAGGGAAGAACAATCCATCATGATGTAAAGGCTAAAGATGGATCTGGTCGAATTATTTTGAGATCGGCATCTAAAGGAACAGGAATAATTGCTGGTGGTCCTGTAAGAGCAGTCTGTGAGGTTTTGGGAGTTAAAGATATTGTTGCAAAGTCTATGGGTACCTCAAATGCCCATAATGTTATAAGAGCAACATTAAAAGCTCTTATGAAACAAAATTCACCTAAGCAAATTTCATCAATTAGAAATAAAAAAATTTCAGAAATAATTGAAAAAAGAGGATAATGATAGAACTTAATAATAGATTGAAAATTAATAAATCAAAAATTAGAGTTGGAAGAGGGATTGGCTCTGGTAAAGGTAAAACATCTGGAAGAGGTGTAAAAGGTCAAAAGTCCAGATCTGGTGTAGCAATAAAAAGTTTCGAAGGTGGACAGATGCCACTTTACAGGCGACTTCCAAAAAGAGGTTTCAATACTATTAAAAAAGAGACCATTGCAGTCTTAAATTTAGAAAAAATTCAATACTTTATAGATAAAAAGACAATTGATACAAAAAGTGTTTTAAACTCTTCTCTCCTAAAAAAACTTAGACTAATAAATAAAAATTCAGATAAGCTTAAAATTTTAGGGACAGGAGAAATTAAAGATAAGATTAACATAGAAGCAGATTTAGCATCAAAATCTGCATTAGAAAAACTTGAAAAAATTGGTGGATCTATACAATTAAAAAAATAATTTTTTATTAAATGAGCTCATCATCTTCAAGTAGTGATTTAAAAAATCGGATAATATTTACAATTGCAATATTAGCAGTTTATAGATTTGGAACATTTGTTCCATTGCCTGGTATTGATCCTGAACAACT
The DNA here is from genome assembly GCA_902520335.1 of uncultured Pelagibacteraceae bacterium. Lineage (GTDB taxonomy): Bacteria > Pseudomonadota > Alphaproteobacteria > Pelagibacterales > Pelagibacteraceae > Pelagibacter. The sequence continues at coordinate 3,945 of CABYNS010000018.1, read as the reverse complement.
TAAGATTTTAATGGAAGGAAATCAAAAAGGATTACTTGGCATGTTTAATGTTTTTGCTGGAGGCGCAGTGAGTAGAATGGCAATCTTTGCACTAGGAATAATGCCATATATATCATCTTCAATTATAGTCCAATTACTTACAGGAGTATCAGACTATTTCAAAAATCTTAAAGCACAAGGTGAAACAGGTAGAGCAAAAATAACTCAAATAACAAGATATGGAACAGTGCTACTTGCTACAGTCCAAGGCTATGGACTATCTGTTGGTTTAGAGTCATCTGCAAACTTAGTAATTAACCCAGGACTTTTTTTTAAAATTTCTACAGTAACAACAATTGTAGCAGGAACAATTTTCTTAATGTGGCTAGGTGAACAAATAACACAAAGAGGGATAGGAAATGGAATTTCTCTAATAATTTTTGCTGGTATTGTTGCAGAAATTCCAAGAGCTCTAGTTACTACTTTTGAATTAGGAAGAACTGGTGCAATTTCAACTTTTATGATCATAGGAATATTTGTTTTGCTGATCCTTACTATCTTGTTCATCGTATTTATGGAAAGAGCTTTGAGAAAAATCTTAATTAATTATCCAAAAAGGCAGATGGGAAACAAAATGTATGGTGGTGAGTCTTCACATTTACCCTTAAAAATCAACCAAGCTGGAGTTATTCCTGCTATTTTTGCCTCAGCTTTGCTTTTGTTACCAGTAACATTTTCAAATTTTAATATTTCTGAAAATGAAACGTTTTTAAATTTAAGTTCTTATTTTACACAAGGACAACCACTTTATATGTTGTTGTTTGCATCAGGAATAATCTTTTTTACATTTTTTTATACCTCTATAACATTTAATCCGACTGAAACTGCTGATAATTTGAGAAAATATGGAGGATTTGTTCCAGGCATAAGACCTGGTGAAAGCACAGCAATTTATATTGAAAATATTTTAACAAAATTAACCACAATCGGAGCATTATATTTAACATTAGTATGTTTAATGCCTGAATTCTTGATTGCAAATTATCCAATTCCTTTTTATTTGGGTGGAACATCAGTTTTAATTGTAGTTGTTGTAGCTATTGATACTGTTACGCAGATTCAAACTAGACTTATGAGCTCACAATACGAGCAATTAATTAAGAAAACTAAATTTGGTAAATAAATAGAAAAGTGAACTTAATTTTATTTGGACCTCCAGGTGCTGGTAAAGGTACTCAAGCAAAATATTTGGTCAAAAAATTAAATAATTTTCAAATATCAACAGGTGATATGCTCAGGGATGAAATTCAAAAAAATAGTGAAATTGGAAAAAAAATTGTAAATGATATGAATGATGGAAAATTTGTAAGTGATCAGATTGTTAATACACTCATTGAAAATGTATTATTTGATCCACAAAAAAAAAATAGATTAATTTTTGATGGATATCCTAGATCTTTAGCACAAGCTGAAAATTTAGAGGTGTTATTAAAAAAAACTAATCAAACTATAGACTTTGTTTTTTTTCTCAACGTAAATAAAGAGACGATTATAAAAAGAATTGAACAACGAAAAATTTTAGAAAAAAGATCAGATGACGATTTAAGTACTATAATAAAAAGATTTGATACATATATGGAAACCACCAAACCTGTTTTAGATTTCTATTCAAAAAATCCAAATTTTTATGAAATAGATGGCGACGCAAAAATCGTGGAAATTACCACTAAAATAGACAATTTTATCAAGGTTTAACCCGTTGACTTTAAAAGATCTTATTATATAAAAGGCTAAAATTATCTCAAAATATATGGCTCGTATTGCAGGTATAAATATCCCACAGAATAAACTTGTGCATGTAGGCCTTACCTACATTTATGGTATTGGTGATAAATTTTCTTCTCAAATTTGTAATTCTTTAAAAATTCCTAAAGAAAAAAGAGTAAATCAATTAACAGATGAAGAAATATTAAAAATTAGAGAGTACATTGATCAGAATTTTAAAGTTGAGGGTGATTTAAGAAGAGATTATTCATTAAGTATAAAAAGATTAATTGATCTTGCTTGTTACAGAGGATCACGACATAGAAAAAAATTACCAGTAAGAGGTCAAAGAACTAGATGTAATGCAAGGACTAGAAAAGGGAAAGCAATAGCTATTGCTGGTAAAAAATTAACTCCACTTAAAAAATAATTATGGCTAAAGTTGACAAGGTTGAAAAACAAGATTCTAAAATCGAAAAATCAGCTAATAAAGTAAAAAAAAGTTCTTATTCAAAAAAGAAAAAAACAAAAAAAAATATTTTGAATGGAATTGCATATGTTCAATCAACTTTTAACAATACTATTATTTCTATTGCTGATACAAATGGAAATGTTATTTCATGGGCTTCAGCAGGTCAAAAAGGTTTTAAAGGATCAAGAAAATCCACACCTTATGCAGCTCAAATTGCTGCTGACGCAGCAGCATCAAAAGCTCTCGAATATGGAATGAAAACCTTATCTGTTGAGGTTAAGGGCCCAGGATCTGGCAGAGAAACCGCTTTAAGAGCTCTACAAGCTAGAGGCTTTAAAATTTTATCAATCAAAGATACAACACCTATGCCACACAATGGTACTAGACCACCAAAAAAAAGGAGAGTTTAATGGAAACTGAAAATGTTAATGTAAAAAATTGGAAATCTCTAATTAAACCATCGAAAATAGATGTACAAATAAGTGATGATTTATCCAAAGCTAAGATTATAGCCGAACCTCTTGAAAAAGGTTATGGTTTAACATTAGGTAATTCATTAAGAAGAATTTTATTATCATCTATAAGAGGTGCTGCAGTAACGTCAATACAAATTGATGGTGTATTACATGAATTTACCTCAATTAAGGGTGTAAGAGAAGATGTCACCGATATAGTATTGAACGTAAAATCTTTAGCTTTAAAATCATCATCAGATGGAACAAAGAAACTAGTTTTGGATGCTAAGGGACCCGGAGAAATAAAAGCCTCTGATATAACACCTGTTACAGATGTGGAAATTTTAAATCCTGATTTAGTTATTTGTAATTTAGATGAAAATACAAGTTTTCATATGGAAATGAATGTAAATACGGGCAAAGGATATGTTCCTGCCGAACTTAATAAACCTGAGGAGCCACCACTTGGGTTAATTGCTATTGACTCACTATATAGTCCAGTTAAAAAGGTATCTTATTCTGTAAGCACTGCAAGAGAGGGCAAAGCTCTTGATTATGACAAACTTACAATGGATGTTGAAACAGATGGCTCAATATCAGCTGAGGATGCTGTAGCTTATTCAGCTAGAATTTTTCAAGATCAACTTAAAATGTTTGTTAATTTTGATGAACCAGTGGAAGCACCTGTTAAAGAAATATCAACTGAGCCGGAATTTAACAAAAATTTACTAAGAAAGGTTGATGAGCTGGAATTATCTGTTCGATCAATGAATTGTTTAAAAAATGATAATATAATTTATATTGGTGATCTTGTTCAAAAATCAGAAGGTGAAATGCTTAGAACACCAAATTTTGGAAGAAAATCACTTAATGAAATTAAAGAGGTATTAACAGGTATGTCATTATATTTGGGTATGGAAATACCAAATTGGCCACCAGACAATATAGCTGAAATGTCAAAAAAACTTGAGGAAGCTATATAAATGAGGCATGGATTTGCTAATAAAAAGCTCAATAGAACTTCAGAGCATAGAAAAGCGTTGTTAAAAAACATGCTTAATTCTTTGATAAAGTATGAGCAAATTAAAACAACATTGCCAAAGGCAAAGTTTTTAAAACCTCAAGCTGACAAGATTATCACATTAGGTAAGAAAGATACTCTTCATAACACAAAAGCTTTAGTCTCAAAATTACAAGATATTAAATCTGCAAATAAAGTTAAAAAGACATTATCAAAAAGATACGAAAAAAGATCAGGTGGTTATACAAGAATAA
>CABYNS010000017.1 GCA_902520335.1 uncultured Pelagibacteraceae bacterium | reverse complement strand
ATAGTAGGTACAAATCCAATATTTGATTTGCCAAATAATGCCTCATTTAAATCAATATTGTTTAATAAAATTTTCATTTGTATAAAACATTTTAATAAGTAAAACATTTAAATGATTAAACAAGCAATTATTCCATTAGCTGGGTTAGGGACAAGGTTATTACCTTTAACTAGTATATTTGCTAAAGAACTACTTCCCATTAATGGCAAACCAGGTATTGAATATATTTTGGATGAGTGTGCAAATGCTGGTATAAAAAAAATAATCTTTATAATTTCCAAAAAGAAGCAAATGATTAAAGATTACTTTTACAAAGATAGTTTCTACAAAAAGATAATAAAAAAGAAAAAAGATCCTAGAGTTATTAAAGAGTATAAAAAAATTTTGAAATACAAAAAGATGATTAAATTTGTTTACCAAAATGAACCTTTGGGAACAGGTGATGCTGTATTAAAGACAAAAAGATATATTACTGATGATTTTTTTCTTATGTTATTACCCGATGATCTAATAATTAAAAAAAATTGTTCTAAGTCGATGATTAATATACACAATCGTTATAGATCATCTGTAATGGCAAGTATTAATGTTCCAAAAAAAACTGTGTCTAGATGGGGAATTTACAAGTTAGGAAAAAAATTAGACAAAAAAAATTATGTTATCAAAGATGTTATTGAAAAACCTTCAATCTCTAAAGCACCATCAAATAAAGCTGTGATAGGAAGATATATTCTTCCAAAAAAAATATTTTCTAGGCTGATTAATCAAAAACCAGGTAAAGGTGGCGAAATTCATATTACTGATGCAATACAATCATTAATACAAAGTAATGAAAAATTTATTGCTCATAATTTTACTGGAAAATATTTAGATTGTGGAAGCATGAATGGTTATATCAAATCAACATTAGAAATAGCAAAATCATGAAACTTTGTATGATAGGAACAGGTTATGTAGGTTTAGTTAGTGGAGTATGTTTTGCAGATTTAGGTAATGACGTAATTTGTGTTGATAAAGACATAAAAAAAATAAATCTACTTTCTAGAGGAAAAATTCCTATTTATGAACCTGGACTTTCTGAATTAGTTAATAAAAATTATAAAAATAAAAGATTAAAATTTTCATCAGATTTGAAAAAATCAATAAAAGACTCTGATATAATTTTTATTTGCGTTGGAACACCAACAAAAAAAGGAGGTAGCAGTGCAGATTTAAGTCAAATTTATCAAGTAGCAAAAGAGATAAGTTTATCTATCAATAAGTTTAAGATAATAGTCACAAAGTCAACAGTGCCTGTGACAACAGGTGATGAAATTGAGAAAATTTTATTAAAAAAAAAGAATAATAAGAATAAATTTTCTGTCGTATCTAATCCCGAATTTTTAAGAGAAGGTGAAGCTATTCGAGATTTTATTTTTCCTGATAGAATAGTTGTTGGATCTAATGACAAAAAATCTAACCGTTTAATGAATAATTTATATGCACCTTTAATTTCTAAAGGAGCTCAATATATTCATACGCCAAGAAGAGCTGCTGAATTAATAAAATATGCATCCAATGCTTTTTTAGCTACTAAAATTACATTCATTAATGAAATTGCAAATTTATGTGAAAAAACAGGGATAAATGTCGAAGATATTTCAATTGGGATGGGTCTAGATAAAAGGATAGGTGGTCGTTTTTTAAGAGCCGGTCCGGCATATGGTGGATCTTGTTTTCCAAAAGATACAAAAGCTATAACCTCGACTGCCGATAGATTCAAAACTGATTTATCTGTTATAAAGTCAGTAATTAAATCTAACCAAAATCGATCTAATCTTTTACTAGGTAGAGTTTTCAAAATTTTGAAAAATAAGATTAGAAACAAGAGAATAACTTTTTTGGGAGTTACATTTAAAGCTAATACTGACGATATGAGAGATTCATCAAGTTTATCAATGATACCAGCTTTAGTAAAAAAAGGTGCAAAAATAAAATATTTTGATCCTACTGGTCTTAAAAAAGAATTCTCAAAAGTTAAAAATGTTTCTTATATTGACAATATAAAAGAGTCTGTAAAAGGCTCAGATCTTGTAATAATTCATACAGAATGGAATGATTTTAAATCAATTAATTTTAAGAATTTAGTTAAAGGTAAAAAATTTGTTATTTATGATATGAGAAATATATACTCTCCAATAAAAATTAAAAAACAAGGCTTTGAATATTATAGTATTGGAAGATAAATTTTAATTAAGCTCGAATATAGCATCGACCTCTACCGCAACACCCAAGGGAAGACTATTAACACTTACAGCTGCTCTTGTATGCATTCCTGCATCTCCAAAAACAGATGCGATTAAATCAGAGGCACCATTTATTACTTTAGGTTGATCCACAAAATTATCAGTAGAATTAACGAAACCTGTTAGTTTAATACAAGATTTGATCTTTGTTAGATCATTATCACATGTCTTCATTATTTGAGAAATAATACTTAAAGCACATCTTTTTGCTGCATTATATCCTGAATCTACATCTAAATCTTTTCCAACTTTTCCTTTAATTAATTCACCTTTTTCATCAATTGAAATTTGACCTGACACAAATAACATTTTTCCTGAAATTTTTGTTGCAACATAATTTCCTACAGGTGCTTTAGCTTCAGGAAGTTTTAAGCCAAGTTTTTTTAAATTTTCTTGATAATTCATTTTTTCTTTTTTTGCTTTTTTGTTTTATCGTATTCTCTTCTTTTCTCAATCAATATTAACGCCTCTTCCATTGTAAGTTCAGTAGGATCCTTTTCCTCAGGAATGGTTGCATTTAGAGATTTATATTTGATATAAGGACCGTATTGTCCCTTCATAATTCTTACTGGTTTTTTATCTTCAGGGTGTTCACCTAAATCTTTGATCATCGAAGATGACATTCTTCCTGGTTTAGCTTCAGCAATCAATGTTACAGCTCTATTTAAACCAATAGAGAAGATTTCTTCAATATTTTCTATTCGAGCTGATTTGTTTTCACACTTTAGGTAAGGACCAAATCTTCCAGTGTTTAAAGTAATTTCTTTTTGATTGTCAGGATTTATTCCTAAAGATTTAGGTAGTGAGCACAAAAATTGTGCTTTTTCTAAATCAATACTATCTAATTCCAAACCCTTTGGAATAGAGACATTTTTTAAAAGTTCATTTACATCTGATTTAGATTTTTTAGTTTTCCTTTTTTTCTTTAGTGTTTTTTCAACTTTTATATCCTCAGGAATTTTTTCATATTGCAAATATGGACCGAATCTTCCGTTTTTAAGATATATATCATTGCCATTCTCATGTTTTCCAATAAATTTGGGTTCTGCTAACTGTGCTTGTGCAGCTGCTTTAGCTTTAGACAGAGGTCTAGTAAATTTACATTCAGGGTAATTTGAACAACCAATAAATGCACCACCCCTAAAGCTATTCTTTAGGCTTAGTGTACCTGAATTACATAATTGACACTTTCTTACAATATTTCCTTTATCATCTTTATCAAAAACCAAATCTCCTAAACTATCATTTAAAAGATCTAAAACCTCTCTTGTTCTTTTTTCCTTTACTTCAGCTACATTGTTATTGAAGTCTTTCCAGAACAGCTCCAAAACTTTTATCCAGCTTTCTTTACCAGTTGTAATCTCGTCCAATTGATCCTCTAAACCAGCGGTAAAGTTATAATCCACGTATTTTGAGAACAATTTTTCAAGAAAAGCCGAAATAAGTTTTCCTCTATCAGTAGGAAAAAATCTTTTATTCAATATCTCTGCATAACCTCTATTTGCTATTGTGGAAATTATACTTGCATAAGTAGATGGTCTTCCTATTCCTAACTCCTCTAGTTTTTTTACCAAACTAGCCTCAGAATATCTTGGAGGAGGCTGTGTAAAATGCTGCTCATCTATTAAGGACTCAATATTTACAAGTCCTTTAGATACAGACGGTAGAATGTTTTCATCATCATCCTTGCCTTGATTATTATATATCTTTAAAAATCCATCAAATTTAAGAACTGATCCACTTGCTTTGCATACTGTATCATTATTATTTGATGTGATCGTTATAGTATTTCTATCAAATTTAGCAGATTGCATTTGAGAAGATAAAGCTCTACTCCATATTAAATCATAAAGTTTATTTTGATCAGTGCTCAGATACTTTTTTACACTTTGGGGAGTCCTGATAATATCCGTGGGTCTTATTGCTTCATGTGCCTCTTGTGCATTTTTTGCCTTTTTGCCAGAGTAATTTAAAGCACTTTCAGGTAAATATTCATTACCGATTTCCTTTTTGATATAATCTCTAAAAGCCACAACAGCATCTTTGGATAAATTAGTACCATCTGTTCTCATATATGTTATCAAACCTATAGTTTCTCCTTCAATTTCGACTCCTTGGTAAAGCTTTTGAGCAATTTGCATAGTTCTTGATGCACCAAAACCTAATCGACTTGAAGCTGTTTGTTGAAGAGTTGATGTAGTAAATGGTCCTGATGGATTACGATTTACCACTTTACTAGATATATCAGTAATATTAAATTTTTTTTGATTGATACTTGATATGGCCTTATTTATTTCATCTTTATTTCTAAAAGAGAATTTTTCAACCTTGTTGTTATCGAGTTGACTAATACTAGCTAGGATATTTTGATTTTTTTCATCTTTAAATTTGACACTTAAAGTCCAAAATTCTTCTGGCTTAAAAGATTCAATTTCATGTTCTCTTTCAGTTATTAATTTTAAAGCTACTGATTGAACTCTACCCGCAGATTTAGACCCTGGAAGTTTTGTCCATAATATTGGTGAAATATTAAAGCCAACCAAGTAATCTAAGGCTCTTCGAGCCATGTAAGCATCAACTAAAAGCGGTTCAATTTGTCTTGGGTTTTCAATACCGTGAATTACTGCTTTTTTTGTAATTTCGTTAAACACAACTCTTTCTATTTCTTTATCTTTAAGAAGTTTTTTTTCATTTAGATACTCTTTTACATGCCAAGCTATTGCTTCGCCCTCACGATCAGGATCGGTAGCTAATATTATTTTTGAGGAGTCTTTGGCTGCATCAGTAATTTCTTTAAGATATTTTTTAGAAAAACTATCGATCTCCCATTCCATTTTAAAATCTTGATCTGGATCAACAGATCCATTTTTAGAAGGTAAATCTCTAATATGCCCATAACTAGCTAATACTTTATAATTATCACCTAAATATTTATTGATAG
>CABYNS010000016.1 GCA_902520335.1 uncultured Pelagibacteraceae bacterium | reverse complement strand
GAATGTTGCTGTTGAAAGACAGATCCAAGTAAAGGGTCCTGATGCAGAAAAATTTGTTGATTACGTGATAACTCGAGATGCAACAAAAATCTCTCCGATGCGAGCAAGATATGTAATTTTATGTAACGCTTACGGAGGAGTTTTAAATGATCCAATACTTTTAAGAATTGCAAAAGATGAATTTTGGTTTTCTTTATCAGACTCGGACATTGGAATGTATTTACAAGGTGTTAATGCAGACGGTAAATTTAATTGCACTATCGAAGAAATAGATGCATGTCCTGTTCAAATTCAAGGGCCTAAATCAAAAGCTCTTATGAAAGATTTGTTAGGTGATCAGGTTGATTTAGAAAATATGCCTTTCTATGGTTTAGCTGAAGTTAAGGTTGCCGGAAGAAGTTGTGTTATCTCTCAATCAGGTTTTTCAGGTGAAGCTGGATATGAAATATATTTAAGGAATGCAACTTTATATGCCGATGAGATGTGGAATGCTGTTCTTGAAGCTGGAAAAAAATACCAGCTAATGGTTATTGCCCCTGCTCACCACAGAAGAATTCAAGCTGGGATTCTTTCTTGGGGTCAAGATATGGATCAACAACATAACCCTTTCCAGTGTAATTTAGGTTATCAAGTTTCTTTATCAGGAAAAGGAGAATGGAAAAAAACTTCTGATTACGTAGGAAAAAAAGCTCTTGAAAAAATGGGCGCTGAAATCAAAGCTGGAAAAAAACCATATAAGTTACAGTTGGTTGGTCTTGAGTTAGGAGGAAAACCAATTGATGATTATGCACCAGATTTTTGGTTGATATCTAATGCAGATGGTGGTGATCCAGTTGGTTTTGTAACATCACCGTGGTGGCATCCTGAAAAGAAAACTAATATTGCTATGGGATATGTTCCATTTGATGGAACTTTAAATGCGAATGGCTTTCCTAAAGGTAAAGTTGGAACTAAATTTAAAGTTCATTTACCAGAGAAATATTCAGATAAACCAGGAACACCTGTTGATGCCGTTATAGTTGATATTCCATTTAAGGAATCTTATAACGCTAACACAAGAGAAGTGGTATCAGGTTAATTATTTTTTTAGGGGAGTTTGCGCTCCCCTTAAAATCATAAATGACAAAGGGTTTCATTATTGTAGTTTGCATTATCATTGCTATTGCATTATTACTATTTCCATTAATTGTATCTTACAAAGAACAAAAAAATAAAAAAAAATAAATGTTTGCTGAATTTTTAAATATAATTTTTAAATCTATAAAATTAGATAAAACACTTTATAGCGATAACAGAAATTTTGGTGAAGCTGCAATATATTTTGCAGGTTTGATAATGATATTAGATGGTGTTGCAGGCGCAGTGGCTGCAAATACAGTAGTTAAAACGGCCATAGGGATGTCTGGACTCACAGCAATTTTGACATGGTTCATTTGGGCAATTTTTATATATGTAATTGGAGTTAAATTATTTCCAGATAAACAAACAAAAGTATCATTTAAAAAAGTTTTAATAGCAGTTGGTTTTGCTCATGCCCCAGGTTTAATAAGATTTTTTGCATTAACACCTGAATTGATGATACCCATCATTTTTCTAACTCAATTTTGGATTTTTGCAGGTTTAATTATTTCAACAAAACAAATTTTAAATTTAAAATCTAATTTTAAATCATTTGGAATAATATTTTTATCTTTTTTGATTATTGCTTTTTTATCAATATCTTTTGTTATGAGTAGAATGAATGCTTTACCAATAAATAGTATCTAAATTGGAAAGATTGTTTTTGAAACTCTACATGATTTGCAAATTTTAAAACCAGTCAAAATTAAATTTTGGGTAACACTTTCGTCAGTTTTTTTACATTCATCACAAATATCATTTAACTCTTCAGTATTTGTGTTGTCTTGATGTTTAGTGTTATCGTTTTCAGTCATTATCAGTTAAACCCGCTCCTGCTGCACTTTTTTTTAAACTTTCTGTTTCCTCTACAAATGTTTTTTCTGATAACTGATATAAACTTTTCCAATCTTGCTCCATAAAATTGTCATTATTTTCTAAAATTTTTACTTCTGCATTGGTCGCCAAATTTGGACAATTTTCATTTAATAAGTTTGTAGCAATATTGACATTAATATTTAGGAGAAATTCATTTTTTTCAAATTTAAAAGATATTTTTTTTCCAATAACTTCTGAACTTCTGCTAAGAAATGGTAAAAATAATAATGGGAATGCGATTTTAGAAAAATTAATTTTTTTTATCTTTTCAAGATTTTCAATTTGATCTAAAAAACTTACTCCTAAAATAATTGGGCAATAATAAAATTTTAAACATTTATTATTTTCATTAATTAAATTTAGATTTTCAAACTTTTTATCTTTTTTTTTCTTCAAATATTCATTTAAATTTTTAACTCCTTTAAAGTTAAACATTTCTAATAATCTTATACTTTTGCCAACTTCCTCACTTATTCCCCAAGAGTAACCTGATGCTCTACTTGCACGTTTTGAGGTTGTTTCAATTTCACTCAAAGATTTCATAAAATTTAATTAGCAATAAACCCAATGCTGATTATAATCTTTTAATTCATTGGGAAGTGGTGCTCCCTGGAACATACAAATTCTTAACCATTTATCTGATCTAGGATCAAATTTTAACGCACCAAAAAAAGATAATTTTAATCTTAACATGTCAATTGGGACAACATTTTCACTAATTGTATTATCTTGTATCTCAGCATATGGGAATTTTTCAATGATAAATGCTCGTCTTACAACGTGTCTTAAGTCAGAATTATTGATTAAAAATTTATCAATAGTTAAATCATCTTTACATGAATTCAATTGATCGTTAAGTCTTTTAATGTCTCTTGCTATCGCAAGAGGTTGTTCTAATTCTGCACCTTCCTCCTCAAAACGATCTGCATACCTCGGCTCTTCCTTGTTTTTGGATATAAACCAAAAATTCCTTAAATTTGATTTATCTTCGAAATCAATTTTAAGAATATCAGGATACCTTTGCCTTAGAATATTTTTAAGTTCTAAAATTGTTCTCTCAGTAGGAATTCTAAAATATCTTTCCTCATCTGAGCTCATATTCTTAATCAATGGTTGAACAATTTCATCAAAAGGTTCCATCATCATAGACACGATATACTCTATAGTTTCTTCACAAGTTTCTTTCTCTAACCACAAATATATTTGGTTGAAAGGATATGGACTTTTAAAATCTAATTGATTTTCTAAAAATTCTAAAAATTTTTTTACATTAATAAGTAACGAATTTATTTTTTTAATTTGAAATTCACTCTCGGAATTCCAACTTGTAATATTTTTTAAAGAATCTTTGACACATTTTTTGAATAACTCTCTATCTTTTGAGTTCACATTTTCAATTTCTCTAATTTTTTTTAGAGCAATCTCTCTGGATAAAATCCAATTATTTAATAACGTTGGATGATTTACAATAAATGGTGCCATACCAAGTCCAGTTGAGTTTCCTATTCCAAGATTTCTACAAATTTTTGGATCTAAGTTTACTGCATTCTTTGGATCTTTATGCTTTGCTACATGATTCACTTGATCAAAAGTGAATTGCCTTACTAAATAGACTAACATCATCTCTAATCTAAAAGGTCCATTAATTTCTGCCCTATTTTTAATTCTAAATCGATCTGCTAAACCAAATTTTCCAGAACCGTAAACGGCAGTAGTTCTATATAAATATCCAACTTTTTCTAATAAGTTTAAATCTGGTTGAATACCTTTGCTTAAGTTTTCAGCTACATGATTAAAGACTCTAACTGATTTATTTGCTCTAGATAAAGTTAATTCTTTATATGAAAGTCTGCCGACTTCTTGTCTTGGAACTTCATTCTTCAATCTTTCAATATCTTTATTTGAGGGAACTCCGTCATGCAAAGTAAAGGCAGCATCCCATTTTGTTGCAATAACTCTATCTGATCTATCATTGTCATCTATTTTGTTTGCAAAACAAACTAATGAGTAAACTCTTTTATATTTTTTAAAAGAATATATTGCTACTCCATATCCACCTGAATCTAAGTTGAATAAATCTCTGTTGTATTCCCAATCTTTAAATTCATCTAAAAAACTTCTTAAAAATGATAATTTAGATTGATGAAATGACCCTAGTCTAGACAATTTCATTATTATGTTTGGATCTCTTAATTTAACTCTCATGTTCTAAATGTTTCTATAAAAATTATACCAATTGTTACCTAATATCCCATTAGTTTCTTCCTCTGAAAATCCAACTTTTCTTAATCCCTTTTCTATATTAAAAAAACCTCTGGCATCCTCAAACCAATCTGGTTGTTTAGGGAAGCCTGGTTTATTTTTAGATCCCTCTCCATAATTTTTACTTTTAGACCAAGTACCGTTTCTCATCCATTCCACAATCTCATTAGGCTGATTCAAACATAAATCAGATCCAATCCCAATATTTTTGATATTCATTATATCTGATGTTCTGGCAATCATCTCACAGAAGCTATCTAAGGAACAATTATTATTATTTTTTAAATGATGAGGATATAATGAAAAACCCAGCATCCCTCCACTATCACTTAAAACTTTCAATAAATCATTAGATTTATTTCTTTTAGCAGCATGCCAAAAACTAGGGTTGGCATGTGTGATCGCAATTGGTTTTTCACTAATTTCAATTGCATCTAATGTACTTTTTTCAGCAGAGTGAGACATGTCTATAACTATTCCAACTCTGTTCATTTCTTTTATAACTTCACGTCCAAAATTAGTTACTCCGCTATCAATTTTTTCATAACAGCCAGTTGCGAGAAGAGATTGGTTGTTATAAGTTAATTGCATAAAACGACATCCAAGTTGATGTACTTTTTCAACTAAATATATGTCATCCTCAATTGGTGAACAGTTTTGAAAACCAAAAAAAATTGTGGTTTTTTTTTCTAATTTAGCTTTCTCAATATCCTTAAAGCTAGTACCATGGAAAATTAAATCAGCGTTTTCATCAAAAAGTTTTTGCCATTTCTTAATTTCATTGAGAAGTTCATTATAGTCTTCATGATAAACAATCGTTACGTGGACAGCATCCAGTTCTGCCTGTCTATTAATCTCAAATACTTCTCGAGTCCAATTACAATATTGTAAATTATCAATCTTAAATTTCATGAGTTTGATTTTATCAAACCATATCAATATGTATTTGAAATTCTATTAATTTATTGAAATTTTAACAATTTTTTGAAATAAAGTTTGAATAAATAACTCATGAATAAAAAAAATTTGAAAGTTTCAATTGTTATGGGTAGTCAATCTGACTTCAAAACAATGAAATTAGCAAAACAAATTTTAAAAAAGCTAAAAGTTCCATTGGAAACAAAAATTATTTCTGCTCATAGAACACCAATGAGAATGTACAAATACGCATCTGATGCAGAAAAAAATAATATTGGTGTAATCATTGCAGGCGCTGGAGGATCGGCACATTTACCCGGGATGATAGCTGCACTTACTCAAATACCAGTATTAGGTGTCCCAATCGAAAGTAAAAAACTTAAAGGTTTAGACAGCTTATTATCTATTGCTCAAATGCCAAAAGGAATCCCTGTGGGGACTTTAGCAATAGGAGAGGACGGGGCAATAAATGCAGCGATACTTGCTGCATCAATTATTTCCAACAACAATCCTCTGGTAAGATCGAAACTTAAAAGTTGGAGATTATCTCAAACAAAATCAGTTAGAAAAAATCCAAAATAATTTAATGTCTGAAATTAGATTAGGAATACTTGGTGGTGGTCAATTAGGAAGCATGTTGTCTGTTGCTGCAAAAAAATTAGATATTAAAACTATAATTTACTCTGATGATCAAGATGCTCCTGCACAAAATTTTTGTGATGAATTTATATTTGGTGATTACAAAGATAAAAATAAGATTAACGATTTTGCAAGAAAAGTAAGTGTAGTCACATATGAATTTGAAAATATTCCCTATGAAACTTTAAATGAAATAAATAAATTTAAAAATGTTAATCCAAAACCATCTATTAACCGATTAATTCAACATCGTTTAGCTGAAAAAGATTTTGTTAACAAATTAAATATCAGAACAACAAGGTATGTTAGTATAGAAAAAAAGTCTGATTTAGAGTCACTTGGTGATTTTTTGCCAGGAATTTTAAAAACAACAACCATGGGTTATGATGGAAAAGGTCAATATCCAATCAAATCACTAAATGATTTGAATGGATTAAATATAGATTTTTCAAAAGAATATATTCTTGAAAAATTAGTTAAATTAAAAAAGGAAATTTCTGTAATAATTACAAGATTTGGTAATAACAGATACGAAATTTATGAGGCAATAGAAAATGTACACGAAAACCAAATTTTAAAAAAATCTAAAATCCCTGCTGACATAAGTCAAAAACTTATAGAGCAATCTAGAGAATGGAGTATACAAATTTCTGAAGAATTAAAATATATCGGTACACTTTGTGTCGAATTTTTTGTTGATCGAAATGATAATCTTTATGTAAATGAAATAGCACCAAGAGTTCATAATTCTGGACATTTAACTATTAATGCTTTTAACGTTAGTCAATTTGAAAATCATGTAAGAGCAGTTTGTTCTTTAGATCAAATTCCTTTGAAAAAATTACATAATGCAGAGATGATTAACCTTATAGGCAATCAAATTACACCGTATAGACAAAATATAAATTTAAAGGAAAATGAATTTTTTTTTGATTATCTTAAAAAAGAAATTAAAGATAAAAGAAAAATGGGTCATTTAACAAAAATTTTCTGATGTTTAAAACTATTGAGGGTAACTTTGAAAATTCAGAAGTTAATGAACTTTTAAAAAAACATTTTGTAGAACTTAAAGATGCTTCACCTGAGGGAAGTGCACATGTTTTGGATATTGAGGGTTTGAAAGTGCCATCTATCAAGTTTTGGAGCTTATGGGATAATGATAAATTGATAGGTTGTGGTGCTCTTAAAATTTTGGATAAAGACCACGGTGAATTTAAATCAATAAGATTACATGATGACTTCAGAAATAAAGGCAATGGAATTAAGCTTATTAATCATTTATTTGATGAAGCCAAAGAA
>CABYNS010000015.1 GCA_902520335.1 uncultured Pelagibacteraceae bacterium | reverse complement strand
TGATCAGTTTTATATTGATGGAACTTATTTTAAAACTTTACCCAAAAAAAAAAATTGTAATAACCTTTCTATTGATGTCAGCTATATATGTTTACCTAAAAAGATTTCAAAAACTATTGAAAATGTTCTTAGAAAGTACCAAATATCATTGGATAGAATGTTGAGTTTAGATTATTTGAATAGTTTTTTAGATGATAAAAATGAAAATTTATATACAACTGCACAAAAAATCTTAGATGGTTTTAATGAGAATGAAGTGTTTATAGCTGATAGAAACTCTAAAAAATTGGGTTTTTTTGAGAAATTCTTTAATTTTTTTAATTAGTTCGTATTTTCTTGTAACATTTGTTGTTTTTAAATTTTAAGATATGAAGCTTAAAAGTTCTTAGTGTCCTTATTAAATCAAAAAACTATAAAAAAGCCTGTAATTTTCAGCGGTATAGGCCTTCACTCTGGAAAACCGTCTAAGATTTGCGTTAAACCCTCTAATCCAGACACTGGGATTGTATTTAAAAGAATAGATAAAAAAGACAACAACCTTATCTATCCAAATTTTATGAATGTGAGCAATACAGCTTTGAATACTACCATCAGTAATAGCAATGGAGTGAAAGTTTCAACTATAGAACATCTTATGGGAGCTCTATTTGGAATTGGAATTGATAATGCATTGATTGAAATTGATAATGAGGAAGTACCAATTTTAGATGGATCAGCAAAAATTTTTATTAAAGAAATATTAACAACGGGTCTAGAGCTAAGTGATAAACCTATAAAGATAATTAAAATTAACAAAAAAATCGAATTTAAAAAGGGTGAAAAGTTTATTTCAATTGAACCCTCTAAATTGAGTTTAGATATAGATTTTGAGTTAAAATATAAAAATAAAATTATTGGAAATCAAAGAAACAAAAAAAATGTTTATGAGGACGATCTTACAGAAATTTTTGACTCTAGAACTTTCTGTCTTTATGAAGACATAGAGATGATAAAGAAAAATGGGTTAGCAAAAGGTGGAAGTCTAGAAAATGCTGTTGTGGTAAAAGGTGAAGAAGTTTTAAATCCAGAGGGTTTGAGGAATTCAAAAGAGTTTGTTAATCATAAAATACTTGATTGTATTGGTGATCTTTATACATGTGGATATAGGATGATAGCTAGTATTAATTGTTCTCAAGGCGGACATTATTTAACGAATAGCTTGTTAAGAGAAGTATTTAATAATAAAGATAATTTTTCTATAATTGAAATTCAAGAAAGAACACTTCCTCATACTTTAATTAATAGAAGCTTATTAAGATCAATAGCTTAATTCAATATTCATCTTTATAAATTTTTTTTAACTATGTATACTTGCATAGATGCTCAAATATAAAATTATTATAATTCTTTTTTCTTTAGTAACTTTGCTTGGATGCAGTAAGGAAACTGAAAAAATCAAATTGATAAAAGAAACTAACCAAAAAGTTGAGATGATCTCAGCTTATAAAGAAGGAATGAGCTTGTTAGAAATTGGAGACTATTTTGCAGCTAGTAAAAAATTTTTAGAGGCTGAAATATTATTTCCTCAATCACAATGGGCCTCTAAATCAGTATTAATGGCATCATATTCTTATTTTATGCAAGATTATTATTCATTAGCCATCCAAAATTTAAAAAGATTTTTTAATACTTACCCAAATGATAAAAATATTGCTTATGCTCATTATCTATTAGCAATGTGTTATTATGAAACAATAGAGGGAGAGAAAAAAGATTTAGCTCCTTTAATTTTATCTAAGAAAGAACTAAATATAATTATCAAAAACTATCCGGAAACAGATTATGCTTATGACGCTAGATTTAAAATTGATTTAATTAATGACGTATTAGCAGCAAAAGAAGTTTATATAGGAAGACATTATGTAAAAAAAAAAAAGTGGATACCTGCACTAAACAGATTTAAAAATGTATTAGAAAATTATGAAACTACAGTTCATGTGGAAGAGGCAATACATAGATTAGTTGAAATTTATTTTAAGTTAGGCATGGAAGAAGAATCGCTAAAGTATGCATCTTTATTAGGTTATAATTACAATTCTGGTGAATGGTATGAGGAAACTTATAAAATTTTTAATAAAAAATACAAAGTATCGATTCCAAAAACTAAAAAAGAGAAAAGTAAAATTTTAAGCAAAATAAAAGATCTTTTTTAATATGGTTGATGAAAAAATTAATCAAAAATATCTTAAAAAAATCAAATTATTTGAAAAATATAACAGACACTATTACAATCTAAATAATCCGTTAGTTGATGATTTTAAATTTGATAAATTAAAATCAGAAATAATTGATTTAGAAAAAAAATATAATTTTTTAAAACATAAGAGTTCCCCATCAAATTCTGTTGGATTTAAACCATCTAAACTCTTTAAAAAAGTTAAACATAAAACACCAATGCTGTCTTTGGGTAATGCATTTACCGAGGAAGATCTAATAAATTTTGAAAAAAAAATCTTCAATTTTTTGAATAATGAAAAAGGATTAAATATTGAATATAGTGCAGAGCCCAAAATTGATGGAATATCAGCATCATTATTTTATAAAGATGGAAAATTTGTAGCTGGCCTATCTAGAGGCGATGGAAAAGAGGGGGAAGATATAACAGAAAATTTAAAAACAATTAAAGATATACCACAAGAATTACAATTTAAAGATTTTCCTAAGGAGATAGATATAAGGGGGGAAGTATTTATTCAAAATAGCGATTTTAGAGATTTAAAAGATAAATTTGCAAATCCTAGAAATGCTGCCTCTGGTTCTTTAAGACAAAAAGATCCAAAGGAAACTCAAAATATTCCTCTGAAATTTATTGCTTATACTTTTGGTTATGAGAGAGGATTGAAAGTGTCCTCTCAAGAAGATTTTTTAAAAAAGTTAAAAGAATGGGGTTTTAAAACAAATCCTTTAAATAAAACCATTAAAACAATAAAAGATTTAATGAAAAATTATAATGAAATCGAAAAAAAAAGAGGTCAAATAGATTTTGATATTGATGGAATTGTTTATAAAATAAATAACTTTACATTGCAAAAAAGATTGGGAAATGTTGCAAATGCTCCACGGTGGGCTATCGCACATAAATTTTCTGCTAACAGTAGTATTTCAAAAATTGAAAACATTGAAATTCAAATTGGTAGAACTGGTGCTTTAACACCAGTAGCAAAAATAAGACCAGTTAATATTGGAGGTGTTGTTGTTTCAAATGCAACTTTACATAATGAAGAGGAAATAAACCGAAAAGATATAAGAATTGGAGACACAGTTTTAATTGAAAGAGCGGGAGATGTTATACCTCATGTAATTTCAGTAGATTTAAAGTTGAGATCTAAAGATTCAAAAAAATTTAATTTTCCGAAAAATTGTCCATCTTGTGGATCCAAAACTGTAAAAGACTTTAATTTCACAACAAAAAAAGAAGATGCTGTTAGAAGATGCTCGAGTGAGGGTTATGAATGTGAAAAAATGGCGATAGAAAAGATAAAACATTTTGTGTCAAAAGAGGCTTTTAATATTGATGGCTTTGGGAAAAAAATTGTTGAAAATTTTTGGAATTTAAATTTAATAAAATTTCCCCACGATATATTTAAGCTTGATTATACTAAAATAGAAAATTTAGAAGGATGGGGAAAACAATCAGTTGCAAATTTGAGATATTCAATCAATCAAAAAAAAACAATTTCTTTTGAAAAATTTATTTACGCTCTAGGTATAAGACATATAGGTTTAGAAAATGCTAAAATTATAACAAAAAATTTAAAATCATTAAAAAATTTTATCTCTTTATCAAAAAAAAATAATATTGATAATTTAATTAATATTGATGGAATTGGTGAGACTCAGATTAATTCAATAAAAAATTTTTTTAAAAATAGTACAAATTTACATGTTTTAGAAAACCTAGAAAAAGCACTCAAAGTAAAAAATGCTGAAAACCAAAAAACTGATGGTATTTTCAGTAATAAAACTTTTATGTTTACTGGTAAACTTTCAAGCATGAGTCGTTCAGAAGCAAAATCTTTGATAGAACAAAATTCAGGATCAATTGTTAGCAATGTTACAAAGAAGCTTGATTATTTAATAGTTGGAGAAAAACCTACAAATAGAAAAATTGATGCCGCAAAAAGTTTAAAAGTAAAAATTTTAGATCAGTCATCATGGCTAAAAATGCTTAAATAAAGCTAGCTAACCACTTCTTTTCCTTTTTATTAAGAAATGGAGATAATTTTGAATAAACTTCAAAATGGTATTTAAATATATAGTCCCTTTCTTTTTTTGTTAATAGTTTAAAATTGATTAAATCTTTTTCTATTGGCACCAAAGTCAAATTTTTAAAAATTAACTTATTTTTAACTTTTTTCGCATAAATTAAGTTTTCAATACGTATTCCAAATTTACCTTGCTTATAATATCCAGGCTCATTACTTAGTATCATTCCATTTTGAATTTTGACTGAGTTTTGTTTTGAGATAGCTTGAGGACCTTCATGAACATTTAAGAAAAAACCAACACCGTGCCCGGTTCCATGGTTATAATCTTGATTATTTTTTTTAAGAAATTTTCTAGCCTCAATATCTATTAATCTTCCAGTTTTTTTTTTCTTGAGATCGGTATTAACGACAGCAATGTGTCCTTTCAAAACATTAGTAAAAATATCTTTTATTTTTCTATTTTGATTTTTGAAACAAATAGTTCTTGTAACATCTGTTGTGCCAAATTTATATTGTCCTCCAGAGTCACATAGGAATAATTCATTTTTTTTCAGAAGTTTTGTATTATTTTTTGTTGCTCTATAATGTACAATTGCACCATTTTTACCACTACCTGCTATAGTATCGAAACTTGGAAATAAATAATTTAAGTTCTTTTTTCTAAAATATTCTAATTTATTTTGAGCATCGACTTCAGTGATATTTAATTTTTTTTTGTTCTTTAACCAAAAAATAAATTTTGTTAATGCAACTCCATCTATTAAGTGTGTATTTACCATATTATCAATTTCAATCTTATTTTTAATTGATTTTAAAAAATAAATTGGATCTTCTTTTTTTATAATTTTAAATCTTTTTTTTAAGATTTGTTCAAAATATACAGAACACGTTTTTCTATCTATTAAAATATTTTTTCCATTTAATTTGTTAAAAAAATTAGGTAAATTTTTTAATTCAATAATTTGGTTTTTTTTTAATTTTTTTTCTTTTACAAGATTTTTTGATTTTTTTTTATTTACAATTAAATAAATTTTTCTTTTTTTGCTTACTATCAAATGACAGTTTGGTACTGGACTTGTTGGACTATCGTAACCTCTAATATTCAATAACCATGCTACATTTTCTGGAGCAGAAATAAATATGTAATCTAATCTCTCTTTTCTTAAAAATGATAAAATTTTTTGTATTTTTTGAGAATGATTTTCACCAGTTACTTTTGCGTCAAGGGAGTAAAAAGGAATAATTTTCTTTTGTTTTGCTTTAAAAATATTATCAACCAGGTTCTCATTTATAATTTTTACTCTGTTATTCTTTAAGAAAAATTTTTTAATCTGATCTGATGTGAATAATTTTGGATCTATTCCTAAATTTAATTTTTTAAATATTTTTATATCTCGAATTTCTTTATAATCAATAATTCTAAAATTTTTTCCGCTCTCAATTTTTGCTTGAATTGAATATCTTCCATCAACAAAAAGATAATTTTTATTTTTCAAGACTATTGCATAACCTGCGGATCCTTTAAAATTTGAAATAAAACCCAATCTATCCTTGTTTGAATATTCAGAAAAAAACTCGTCGTTTTTTGGTATTACATAACCATCTAAATTAAATTTTACAAATTGGTCTTTTAATTTTTTTAATCTTGATTTAATCATTTGATTCTTTTTTGATATCTTATCCAACCAGGACTTCTCTTGGGCTCTTCATCTAGTTCAACATCTTGATTAAATTCAAATTCATCAAATGTATTTGTGTTGTCGTCAAAAAATGAATTTTTTTCCAAATTATCATCTGGAAGTTCCTCAATAAATCTAGATGCCATACTATCTATCCAATCCCCTTGATAAAACCTATTCATTGAGAATGAAATAATTGCTTTTTTTTTGGCCCTAGTGATACCAACATACGCCAGTCTCCTCTCCTCCTCCAAACCATTTTGTCCCTTTTCCTCAATAGATTTCTGATGTGGAAACAAACCCTCTTCCCATCCTGGTAAAAAGACAGCATCAAACTCCAAACCTTTTGCTGCATGCATTGTCATCATGTTAATCTTTTCACCTTCCCAATCTTGATCAATAGATGTGGCTAAGGAAACATGATCTAAAAAGCTTTCAAGATTATCAAATTCTTTCATTGCACTTAATAATTCTTTAATATTTTCAAGACGATTTTCATTTTCAAGATCTTTTTTATTTTTTAACATTGCAGAATATCCAGATTCATCCAGAACAATTTGTAACAATTTCACATGATTTATTTTTTTGATGTTAAGATCATTGCGCCATTTGGAAATCAAATCTAAAAATATATTTAAACCAATTTTTGCCTTAGGTTTTATTAAATTTTTTTCTATCATCTTTCTTGACGAATTTTCTAAACTTAATTTACTAGTCTTAGAAAATTCATGAATTGTTTTAATAGTGCTTTCCCCAACAGATCTCTTTGGATTATTCACAATTCTCTCAAATGCTAAATCATCTTTATCTTGATAAATTAGTCTTAAATAAGCTACACTATCTTTTATTTCAGCTCTTTCATAAAACTTAATTCCACCTAAAATTCTATATGGCATGCCTATTTTTAAAAATCTTTCTTCAAATTCTCTAGTTTGAAAAATTGCCCTGACTAAAATTGCCATATTATTTAGTGAAAAATCTTTTTTTATTTTTTCTACTTCATCTGATACACCAATAGCTTCATCTTTTCCGTTTTTGAAGCAATTTAATTGAATTAAGTCTCCTGCTTCCATTGTTGATTTTAATGTTTTACCAACTCTATTTTGATTATTGGAGATCAAAGAGGAGGCAACTGTTAAAATATTTTCTGTAGATCTATAATTTTGCTCAAGCCTAATTACTTTTGTATCTTTGTAAGTTTTATCAAACTCTAAAAAATTTTTTATTTCTGCACCTCTCCAACTATAGATTGACTGGTCATCATCACCTACGCAGCATAAGTTCCTATTTTTTTCAGCTAATAAATTTAACCATTTACTTTGGATATAGTTTGTATCTTGGTACTCATCGACAAGAATATACCTAAAGTTTTTACAATAAATATCTCTTATATCTTTACTTTTTTCTAAAATTTTAACTGAATGAAGAATTAAATCACCAAAATCACATGCATTTAATTCAACTAATTTTTGCTGATAAATTTTATATACCGGCAGAATAGTTTTTTCATATATATCTTTTTTATTAATGCTTACTTCTTGAGGGTATAAACCTTTATTTTTCCATTTATCTATAATTGCAATAATGTATCTCGGAGCAAGTTGTTTAACGTCTATATTTTCAGCTTTACAAATATTTTTTATAAGCCTTATTTGGTCATCAGTATCTATAATTGTAAAATTCGATTTTAAGTTAACAGCAGAAGCATGTTTTCTTAATAATTTTGCACAAATTGAATGAAATGTTCCTAACCAAGATAGACCAACTGCTGAAGCACCTAAAATTTTACTCACTCTGCTGTGCATTTCCTTAGCAGCCTTATTTGTAAATGTGACTGCAAGAATTTGGTTTGGAAAAGCATTTTTAGTTTTAATGATATGAGCAATTCTACTGGTTAAAACCTTTGTTTTGCCAGAACCTGCACCAGCAACTATCAATAACGGCCCATCTATAGATAATACGGCATTTTTTTGAGCGTCATTGAGATTTTTAAGATAATCAGAGTTTACCATTTAAATAATTTAATTATAAGTCTCAATAATTTATGTTTAATCTAAAATTTTATAAAAAAAAATTAAGAAAAATATTATTACCAATAAATAAAATTTTAGAAAGTTTTTTTACAAAAATAGATAGATCCAAATCTAAATTAAATAAACAAATACTATTTAAGAAAAAAATAATACATTTAGACAATACTATCGAGAGTTTTTTTGACAAATTCAAAAATTTAAGAAAATTCAATCAGAGCAAGAAAAAATTATTTTATTTGGACTCTAAATTAAGGGCATTCATTGCTTTGATAGTTTTGTTATTTTTTTCTTATTTTTTAATACCTGCTTTTTATAACAAAGATGAAATAAAAAAACTTTTAACAAATCAAATCTCAAAACAGTATGATATCGACATAAAATTCAACAAAAAAATAA
>CABYNS010000014.1 GCA_902520335.1 uncultured Pelagibacteraceae bacterium | reverse complement strand
AAATCAGCAAAAATAAGTAGCTTATCATTTTTAATCTTTTCACTCATAAGTGATGCGATACTCTGTTTTTTTTCACTTTTATTTAATTTTCTAATTTTGTACGAGGATTGTCCTTTTGGTCCATGAGCTACTCCACCACCAACAAATATAGGAGCTTTCCTGCTCGCATGCCTTGCATTACCAGTTCCTTTTTGAGCATAAATTTTTGATGTAGGTCCAGAGACTTCATTTTGCTGCTTCGTTTTAGCATGTCTGCCTTTATAATTAGCATTTGTTTTATATAAGACATTACTTATTAGCTTGTGGTTTATTTTCACTGAAAAGATCTTATCAAGAACTTCTATAGAGCTTTTCTTTCCATCTAAATTTATTTTTTCTATTTTCATTACTTTTTCTTTTTATCTGGGGTTTTTTTTGCCTGTTCTGAAACTTTAATTTTTTCATCTATTGTTAATTTGCTTATATTCTTTACTGAACCCTTAACTAAAACTTCTGAGTTTTTAGAACCTGGTATTGATCCTTTTAAATATAGTAACTCATTATCTAAATCTGTTTTTATAATCTCAATATTTTGCATAGTTCTTAGTTTGTCACCCATATGGCCTGCCATTTTTTTTCCTTTAAACACTTTACCCGGATCTTGTCTTTGACCGGTAGATCCATGAGATCTGTGAGATATTGATACACCATGTGTCGCTCTTAGGCCTCCAAAATTATGTCTTTTCATCGCTCCAGCAAAACCTTTACCAATAGTTTTTGATTTCGTATCTACGAATTTAGTATCTTTAAATATTTCTAAGCCAAACTCATTACCCTCTTTAAAATTTTCTAAATTATCTACTCTGAATTCTTTTAATTTTTTCTTTGCTTCAGTATTTTTTATTGCAAAGTATCCTTTCATAGCTTTTGTTAATTTAGAGCTTTTTATTTTTCCATATCCTAATTGAACAGCCTTATATCCTCTTTTTTCTGTATCAATTATCTGTATTACTCTTGCTTTTTCCATTTTCAAGACAGTTACAGGAACTAATTGACCTGTTTTATAAAACTCTCTAGTCATACCTATTTTTTTCCCAATTAAAGCAATTTTATTCATATCTAAATTTTTATCTCCACATCAACACCTGAAGCTAAATCTAATTTCATCAAAGCCTCTACAGTCTGGGGTGTTGGTTCAACAATGTCTATTAATCTTTTATGAGTTCGTGACTCAAATTGTTCTCTACTTTTTTTATCAATATGAGGTGATCTTAAAACTGTATATCTCTCTATTTTTGTAGGTAAAGGAATTGGTCCCTTGATAGTTGCACCTGTTCTTTTGACTGTGTTTACTATTTCTTCAGTAGATGCATCTAAAACTTTATTATCGTAAGCTCTTAATTTAATTCTAATATTTTGTTTTTCCATATTATCCTGCAATCTTTTTAGTTACTTCGTCTTGAACGTTCTGAGGAACTTTTGAGTAATGGTCAAAGAACATTGAATATTGAGCTCTACCTTGAGACATTGATCTTAAACTATTTATATATCCAAACATATTTGCTAATGGTACCATCGCAGTTATAACTGTCGCATTACCTCTTTGCTCTTGGGTGCTTATTTGGCCTCTTCTACTATTTAAATCACCAATAACATCGCCCATATAATCTTCTGGAGTTACTACTTCAACTCTCATAACGGGTTCTAATAATTTTAAACCACCTTTTGTACATGCTTCTTTAAAACAAGCTCTACTAGCTAACTCAAAGGCTAAAACACTAGAATCAACATCGTGATGTAATCCATCAAGAATTGTAACTTTATAATCGATCATTGGAAATCCTGCTAAAATTCCGCCATCAGATACAGTCTCTATACCTTTCTCAACACCAGGGATAAATTCTTTAGGAATTGCTCCACCTTTAATTTTACTTTCAACTTCTCTACCTTTTCCAGGATCTTGAGGTTCTACCAATAATTTAACTTTGGCAAATTGACCAGCTCCGCCACTTTGTTTTTTATGAGTGTATTCAACCTCTGATGAGTTTTCTATTGTTTCTCTGTAAGCAACCTGTGGTGCTCCAACATTAGCTTCGACTTTAAATTCTCTTTTCATTCTATCAACAATAATATCTAAGTGTAATTCACCCATACCTTTAATGATTGTTTGACCAGACTCCTCATCTGAAGTTACTCTAAATGATGGATCTTCCTTGGCTAATCTACCTAAAGCTTCACCCATTTTTTCCTGATCTGCTTTAGTTTTCGGTTCTACCGCAATTTCAATTACAGGATCAGGAAATTCCATTGGTTCTAACAAAACTGCATTTTCTTTGTTACATAATGTGTGACCAGTTATCGTATTTTTCAAACCTGCTAATGCCACGATATCCCCAGCATTTGCCTCTTTAATATCTTCTCTAGAGTTAGCATGCATTAATAGCATTCTTCCAACTCTCTCTTCTTTTTCTTTTGATGAATTATACACTGCAGTACCTGTTTTAATTGTGCCAGAATAAACTCTAATAAAAGTTAAAGATCCTACAAATGGGTCATTAGCAACTTTAAAAGCAAGAGCTGAAAATGGTGCATTATCTTCAAATTTCATCTCTAATTCATCCTCACTACCTAATTTAGTTCCTTTTATTGATCCAATATCAACAGGGCTTGGTAAATAATTTACAACTGCGTCCAATAAAGGTTGAACTCCTTTATTTTTAAAAGCTGAACCAGTCATAACTGGAACAAAACTAAAGTCTAAAGTCCCCTTTCTAATACATTTAATTAAATCCTCTTCTTTGATCTCATCCCCATTTAAATATGATTCCATTAATTTTTCATCTTGTTCAACAGCAGCTTCAACTAATTCAGTTCTATATTTTTGTGAAATTTCTTTTAAATCATCAGGAATATCTTTGTACTCCCACTCAGCGCCTAAGGCTTCATTTTTCCAAACTTGAGCTTTCATTTTAACTAAATCCACAACTCCAGTTAGAGATGACTCTATTCCTATTGGAACTTGAATTACCAATGGTTTAGCGCCCAATCTATCTCTAATCATATCGACGCATCTAAAAAAATCAGCACCTGTTCTATCAAGTTTATTTACAAAACAAATTCTTGGAACTTTATATTTATCAGCTTGTCGCCACACTGTTTCAGATTGAGGCTCCACTCCTGCAACACCATCAAATACAGCCACAGCGCCATCAAGAACTTTCAATGATCTTTCTACTTCAATTGTAAAATCGACATGACCAGGGGTGTCAATAATATTTATTCTATGGTCTTGCCAGAAGCATGTAGTTGCAGCTGATGTAATTGTAATGCCACGCTCTTGTTCTTGCTCCATCCAATCCATAGTTGCCGCTCCGTCGTGCACTTCACCAATTTTATGACTTTTGCCCGTATAATATAAAATTCTCTCTGTTGTAGTTGTTTTGCCAGCATCAATGTGAGCCATGATGCCAATGTTTCTATATTTATCAAGTTGGTGTGTTCTAGGCATAATTTTTTACCATCTAAAATGAGCAAAGGCTTTATTTGATTCAGCCATTTTATGCACATCCTCTTTTTTTTTAACTGCAGATCCTTTTTTTTCATAAGCATCGTAAAGTTCATTAAAAATCTTATCTGACATGTGTTTATCTTTTCTTTTTCTTGCAGAGTCTATCAACCATCTAATAGCGAGGGCTTGTGCTCTTTTATTTTTTACTTCTACAGGAACTTGATAAGTTGCGCCACCAACTCGTCTTGACCTAACTTCGACAGTAGGTTTGATATTATTAATTGCTTCATTAAAAACATTAATGGGCTCATCTTTTGATTTTGTTTTAATTTTTTCTATCGCATCATAAACAATTTTAGCAGCAATACCTCTTTTTCCATCATACATTAAATTATTTATTAGTTTGGGAATTATTGTTGAATTAAATTTTGGGTCAGGAACAATTTCTTTTTTTGGTTGAGATTTTTTTCTAGACATTGCTATTTACCTTTTTTTGTTCCATATAAAGATCTTCTTTTTTTTCTATTAGCAACACCTTGTGTATCAAGATTTCCTCTAAGAATGTGATATCTAACACCTGGTAAGTCTTTAACTCTTCCACCCCTAATCATAACAACAGAATGCTCTTGTAAATTATGTCCTTCACCTGGAATATATGCTGTTACTTCAAAGCCATTAGACAATCGAACACGTGCAACCTTTCTTAAGGCAGAGTTAGGTTTCTTTGGAGTTGTGGTGTAAACTTTTACACAAACTCCTCTTTTTAAAGGTTGCTTCTGCAAAGCAGGAACTTTATTCCTCTTAACTTGTTTAACTCTCTTTTTTTTTAACAACTGGTTTATTGTTGGCATAAAATTTAAATTAATTATATTTTTGATGAAATAACTGACAGGTTATTCATGGCAGCGTTTAGTACGTTCATTTTGTACTACATTCCAACCAAAAATATCGACAAATTACTTAATAATTTCTGTTTGTCAAACTAAAACCAATGATTTAGGGTAGTATTTTTTATTGATTTGCTTGGCTTTCTGAAGCTTCAATTTTCTCTTGCTCTGATAAGAATTTATTATCATCTTCTAGCGCTTTTTTATTCCATCTGTTTTTAATATTACCTGTGCCAGCTGGTACTAATCTTCCTACTATGACATTTTCTTTTAGTCCATTTAAAGGATCAATTTTACCTTTAATTGCTGCATCAGTTAACACCCTTGTTGTCTCTTGGAACGAGGCTGCAGAAATAAATGACTCTGTCTGTAATGATGCCTTTGTGATACCCATTAGAACTCTTTCTCCAGTGGCTGGAACTTTATTCTCTTTTTTAAGTTTTTCATTCATGTTTTCAAATTTAATTCTATCTACAATTTCACCTGGTAAATATGATGAATCACCTGAAGATTTAACCTCAACTTTTTTAAGCATTTGTCTTAAAATAGTTTCAATATGTTTATCATTTATAATCACACCTTGAAGTCTGTAAACTTCTTGAACTTGATTTACAAAGTATTCTGTTAATTCTTTTATACCCATTATTCTTAAAATATCATGTGGCAATGGTTGGCCATCAAGCAAGTATTCGCCTTTTTTAATTTTTTCACCTTGATTAAAATTAATGTGTTTTCCTTTTGGAATTAAATAATTTGAAGGTTCGTTACCATCTTCGGGAACTATAGAGACTCTTTGTTTGCCCCTAACTTCTTTTCCAAATATAACTTGACCATCGTTTTCAGCAATTATTGCGCTATCTTTTGCTTTTCTAGCTTCAAATAACTCAGCTACTCTTGGAAGACCTCCTGTAATATCTTTTGTTTTAGTTGTTTCTTTAGGAAGTCTTGCTACAACATCACCGGCAGAAACTTTTTGCCCATCTTTTACAGATAAAATTGAATCTGGAACTAAATAATATCTTGCTTCATTATCGTCAGCTTTTTTAATAACATTTCCTTTTTCATCTCTTAGTGTAATTCTTGGTTTTAGATCTGTGCTCTTTGATTGAGATCTCCAATCTACAACTGATTTTGATGATATACCTGTTGCATCATCAGTTGTTTCTTGAATAGAAACACCATCTATTAAATCTACGTAACTGGCGATACCACTTTTTTCGGCTATTACAGGTGTGGTATAAGGATCCCATTCGCAAATTTTTGTATTAGCTTTAACTCGATCACCATTTTTAAAAAATAATTTTGATCCATAAGCTACTTTGTAAACTGCTACTTGAACTCCGTTATCATTTTCAATAGATAACTGAGTGTTTCTTCCCATAACTATTAAATTCTTTTTTGAGTCTTCTAAAATGTTAGAATTAATTATTTTTAAAGTTCCTTCATTTTTTGTTACTATTTGTGAATCTTGTTTTACCGATGCAGTTCCACCAACGTGGAAGGTTCTCATAGTTAATTGGGTTCCTGGCTCTCCAATAGATTGAGCTGAAATCATTCCAATTGCCTCTCCCACATGAACCATTTTTCCTCTTGATAAATCTCTGCCGTATGAAGTAGCACAAACACCCTCTTTTGAACCACAAGTCATAACAGAATAAACTCTTACTGATTTGATGCCAGCAGCATCAATTTTGTCACATCCTGCCTCATCAATCATAGTTAATTCTTTAATTATTACTTCTCCAGTTATTGGGTGCTTCACATCATCGAAAGTCACTCTTCCTAAAGCTCTCTCAGATAAGCTCACAACAACATTTCCACCCTCCAAAATTTCAGACAATTCTATAAACCCAGGATTTTTACAATCACATTCTTTTTTTGTTATTGTTAAATCTTGTGCAACATCACAAAGTCTTCTTGTCAAATATCCAGAACTTGCTGTCTTTAAAGCTGTATCTGCTAAACCTTTTCTCGCACCGTGAGTAGAATTGAAGTATTCAAGGGCAGTTAAACCTTCCTTAAAATTTGATGTTATTGGGCTTTCAATAATTTCTCCAGATGGTTTAGCAATTAAACCTCTCATTCCTGCTAATTGCTTCATTTGAGCTGCTGAGCCTCTTGCACCGCTATCTGCCATCATAAATACAGAATTAATTTTTAAACCTTCAGAAGTTTTTTCTGTAGCAGAAATACCTTTCATCATTTCACCAGCTACTCTATCAGTACATTTTGACCAAGCATCTACAACTTTATTATATTTTTCACCTCTTGTGATTAAACCTTCGGCATACTGAGTCTCATAATCCGAAATAAGTTTTTTAGTGTCCTCTATTAGTTGGGTTTTATTTTCTGGAATTACTAGGTCATCTTTTCCAAAAGAAATTCCAGCTTTAAATGCATGTTTGAAACCCAAATCTTTTAACTTATCACAGAATATTACAGTTGATTTTTGTCCACAAAATCTAAATACAATGTCAATAATTTCTGAAACAACTTTTTTTGGTAATAAGTTTGCTAATAAGAATCTTCCTGCTGTAGATGTATATTTTTCGTATTTTTTATTACCTTTTTCGTCAACAGTTTCAAATCTTGATACAATAGTGCTATGAACTTTCAATTGACCTAGGGATAGAGCATATTCTATCTGATCTGCATTTAAAAAATATCCCATCGGTTTATCAGTCAAAGGTTCTTGTGATAAATAATAAATTCCTAATATCATATCCTGACTTGGAACAATTATGGGTTTTCCATTTGACGGTGATAAAATATTATTAGTTGAAAGCATTAATATTCTTGCTTCTAGTTGAGCTTCTAAACTCAACGGAACGTGTACAGCCATTTGATCTCCATCAAAATCAGCGTTGAAAGCTGCACAAGTTAATGGATGAAGTTCAATCGCATCCCCCTCTATTAATTTCGGTTCAAAAGCTTGCACACCTAATCTATGTAAAGTTGGTGCTCTATTTAATAAAACAGGATGTTCTCTTACAATAAGTTCCAAAGCATCCCAAACTGCATTGGTTTCTTTTTCAACTAATTTTTTTGCTTGTTTTATTGTTGATGCTAAACCAAGTTTATTTAATCTAGCATATAAAAATGGTTTAAATAATTCTAAAGCCATCTTCTTTGGCAACCCACATTCATGTAATTTAAGATCTGGGCCAACCACAATTACAGATCTTCCAGAATAATCTACACGTTTTCCAAGTAAATTTTGTCTAAATCTTCCTTGCTTACCTTTCAGCATTTCAGCTAAAGATTTTAAAGGTCTCTTACCAGTTCCAGTTATTACTCGACCTCTTCTTCCATTATCAAATAAAGCGTCAACTGACTCCTGAAGCATTCTTTTTTCATTTCTAACAATAATATCTGGAGCTTTAAGATCCATTAATCTTTTCAAACGATTATTTCTGTTTATAACTCTTCGATATAAATCATTTAAATCTGAAGTCGCAAATCTACCACCATCAAGTGGAACTAAAGGTCTTAACTCTGGTGGAATTACTGGAACAACTGTCATTATCATCCACTCTGGTTTTTGACCTGTTTCTATAAAAGACTCAATAAGTTTTAGTCTTTTAATGGCTCTCTCTTCATTTACTTTTGATTTAGTCTCTTTTATATAACTTACTAAATTTTTCTTTTCTGACTCTAAGTCTAAATTTTTTAACATTTCAAGGACTGCTTCTGCTCCAATCCCAGCAGAGAATGCTTCTTCGCCAAATTCATCCTGATATTTTGCTAATTCTTCTTCATTTAAAAGTTGATTTTTTTTAAGACCTGTAAGACCTGGCTCAATGACAATAAAATTTTCAAAGTATAAAACTCTTTCGATTTCCTTGAGTTTCATATCTACTGCCAAAGCAATTCTACTTGGTAATGATTTTAAAAACCAAATATGGGCAACAGGAGTTGCTAAATTTATATGACCCATTCTTTCTCTACGAACATTTGATTTTGTAACTTCAACACCACATTTTTCGCAAATTATTCCTCTAAATTTCATCCTCTTATATTTTCCACATAAACATTCATAATCTTTAATAGGGCCAAATATTCTTGCACAAAATAAACCATCCTTTTCTGGTCTGAACGTTCTATAGTTTATAGTTTCAGGTTTTTTTATTTCACCATAAGTCCATGATTTTATTTTTTCCGGGCTGGCTAACGAAATCTTTATGCTGTTAAAATTTTGTGCTTCAGAAATTTCAGTATTTTTAAATAGATCTGTTAATTCTTTTTTCATAAATTAATTAAGCTCCACATTTAATGCTAAAGATTTAATCTCTTTTACTAATACGTTGAAAGACTCAGGAATACCTGACTCAAAATTTTCTTCACCTTTCACTATGGTTTCATAAACTTTAACACGCCCTGCAACGTCATCAGATTTTACAGTAAGAATTTCTTGTAACGTATAAGATGCACCATAAGCTTCCAACGCCCAAACCTCCATCTCTCCAAATCTTTGTCCACCCAATTGGGCTTTACCACCAAGAGGTTGTTGAGTAACTAGTGAATAAGGACCAGTGGATCTTGCATGAATTTTATCTTCTACTAAATGATGTAATTTTAGCATGTAGATAATCCCAACGGTCACAGGTCTATCAAATTTTTCTCCTGTTCTACCGTCCCATAAGAATGTTTGTCCAGATCCAGGCAATTTTGCCA
>CABYNS010000013.1 GCA_902520335.1 uncultured Pelagibacteraceae bacterium | reverse complement strand
TTTAAAGAATTATTTTGAAAAAGAGAAGGATGAAATTAATGTTCCTGAGTATCTTGTAAAAATTACAAAATTTTCTACATCAGCTAGACAAGCTATAGAATACTCAAAAATAATTTATGATATGTTTGTAAGAAGGGAATTGATAAAAATTTCTGATCAAATAATTGATGATGCAAAAGAAAATGATTTAAATGTTAATGGACAGAACATAATTGAAAACTCTGAGAAGCTACTATACGATTTAGCTGAAAAGGGAACATTTAGCTCCTCATTAATTAAATTTGATGATGCCATGAAACAAACTATTGAGATGGCATCTGCTGCATATAAAAATGAGGGTGGTATAGTTGGAGTACCAACTGGTCTTAGAGACCTTGATGATAAACTTGGAGGACTTCATCAATCAGATTTGATAATAATTGCAGGAAGACCTTCTATGGGTAAAACTTCTCTTGCTACGAATATTGCTTTTAATGCAGCACGGAATATTCAAAAAAATGACAAAAAATCATCTATAGCTTTTTTTTCTCTAGAAATGTCATCAGAACAACTTTCAACAAGAATTATTTCTGAACAAGCAAGAATTGGTTCAAATGATATTAGACGAGGAAGAATTTCAGATGAACAATTTGATCAATTTTTGGAAACATCAAAGAATATTTCAGAGCTTCCTTTATTTATTGATGAAACTCCAGCCATAAGCATTGCAGCAATGAGTAACAGAGCAAGAAGAATTAAAAGGTTACATGGGTTAGATTTAATAGTTGTAGACTACATACAATTAATGAAAGGTACTTTAAATAATAAAGACGGAAGAGTTCAAGAAATCTCTCAAATTACTCAGGGTTTAAAAGCTATTGCAAAAGAGTTAGGTGTACCTGTTCTTGCACTGTCTCAATTATCTCGACAGGTTGAACAAAGAGATGATCATAAACCGCAATTATCTGACTTAAGAGAGTCTGGCTCAATAGAGCAAGATGCAGATGTTGTAATGTTTGTGTACCGTGAGGGCTATTATTTGCAAAGAAAAGAACCAAGAGAAGCAACAGTAGAGCATGCAGAATGGCAAGCAAAGATGAATGAGGTTGCACATTTAGCTGAAATTATCATTGGAAAACAACGACACGGTCCTATTGGTAAAGTAACACTTGAGTTTGAGGAAAGATTTACAAAATTTAAAGATACTCAAAATAATTAATTTACAATATAACAGGATAAATGATTGATCATTTATACCAGAGCGCAATCTTAAAAAATCCTAAATCTATTTTAATTATTTTATTGATCGCTTTAATAAGTTTTGGATATTTCTCTAAAGATTTTAGGCTTGATGCATCATCTGAAACACTTTTAATTGAAGGTGATCCTGATCTTGAATACTTAAAAGAAGTAACAAATAGGTATGGTTCAAAGGAGTTTCTTGTTTTAACTCATACACCTAATGATGGTATGGTAACTGACAGTGCAATTAATAATCTCCTCAGTTTAAAATATAAACTTCAAAGCTTAGATTGGGTACATAGCGTGGTTACTCTTTTAGATATACCTCTATTGGATAATTCTGATGCGCCTCTTCAGGAAAGACTTTTAAATTTTAAAACACTCAAAGATGAAGGTGTCGATAAAGAAAGAGGCTTTAGAGAAATTTTAGCAAGTCCAGTTTTTAGAAATTTTGTAATTAGTGAAGATGGTAAGACAAGTGGAATAATTGTTAATATTAAAGAAAATCAAAAATTAGAAGATATTGAAAATAAATCAGATAAGGAAATACAAATATTTAAAGATCAAATTAAAAGAAATAATCATAATAATATTTTAGAAATTAGAGAAGTGATCAAAAGTTATGATGACATAGGAAAAATTTATTTAGGTGGTATACCAATGATTGCTGATGATATGATGACCTTCATTAGAAGTGATATCATTGTTTTTGGTTTAGGTGTACTCGCATTTATTATTGCAACCTTATGGTTTGTTTTTAGAAATTTAATTTGGGTTGTGGTTCCAATAAGTAGTTGTTTCTTTTCTGTTATAATTATGATGGGTCTTTTAGGTCTTATCGGATGGAAAGTTACTGTAATTTCATCAAATTTTATTGCGCTGATGTTAATTTTAACAATGGCAATGAATATTCATATGAGCACTAGATTTATACAACTAAGAAAGTCTTATCCTAATAAAGGTGATCATGAGGTGATCTCTTTAACAACAAAAAAAATGTTTTGGCCAATACTCTACACAGCTTTAACGACTATTATCGCTTTTCTATCTTTAATATTTAGTGAAATTAAACCAGTCATAGATTTTGGTTTGATGATGACTTTTGGATTGATAACATCATTTATAATTACATTTACCTTACTTCCAAGTTTATTAAGTTTTTTAAAAGATAATAAAACTCTTATCAAAGAAGATGTTGACTCTAAAATAACTTCATCATTGGGAAAAATTTCTATTAATTTTAAAAGTCAAGTTTTTATAATTACTGGAATAGTAATTATTTTAAGTATAATTGGGATAAGTAAATTAGAAGTTGAGAATAGTTTTATAAATTATTTTAGTAAACAGAAATTTATAAAGGTATGAAATTAATTGATGAAAAATTGGGTGGAACAACTCCATTAGAAGTAATTTTAAAATTTCCAGAAAAAAAAGAAGAAAAGTTAGAAGGAGATGAGGAATTTGAAGATTGGGGCGATGAGGAAAAAAATGAAGAGAAGTATTGGTTTACAAAAGATAAAATAGATACAATTTCTAGCGTACATAATTATCTTGATAATCTCCCTGAAATTGGAAAAGTCTTGTCGTTTTCATCAATAGTTGATGTTGCAACTCAATTAAATAATAATAAACCTCTTGGGACTTTAGAGATGGGCGTTTTATACACCAAAATTCCTGAGAATATTAAAAATGAGATAATTGATCCTTATATTTCAGTTAAAGATAACGAGGCTCGAATAAGTTTGAGAATAATTGACTCCCAAAAAGGTCTTAAAAGAAATGAGCTAATCAAAAAAATAAATCATGACCTGCAAAATGAATTTGGATTAAGTGAAGATCGATATAAATTAGCCGGAGTAATGATCTTATTTAATAATCTATTACAAAGCTTGTTTAAATCTCAAATTCTTACTTTGGGACTTGTTATGCTTGGTATTTTTGGGATGTTTGTAATCTTATTTAAGAACATCAAATTATCTTTAATTGGAGTTGTTCCAAACTTTATTGCAGCTTTTTTTATTTTAGGAATAATAGGTATGCTAGAGATACCTTTAGATATGATGACCATCACAATTGCTGCTATTACAATAGGTATAGCTGTTGATAACAGCATACACTATATCTACAGATTTAAAGAGGAGTTCAACAAAATTAATGATTATAAAAAAACTTTAAAAACTTGTCATTCAACAGTTGGTGTTGCAATCCTGAATACCTCCATAACAATAGTCTTTGGTTTTTCTATTTTAGTTTTATCTAAATTCATACCTACAATCTATTTTGGATTTTTTACAGGATTAGCAATGTTATTTGCAATGATTTCTGTTTTAACTTTACTTCCATCTTTAATATTAGTTTTTAAGCCTTTTGGAAAATAAGAATATATGTTTGAAATAACTCTAAAATTTTTTGGAGAAATTTTTAATTCGATTTCTTCGATTGATTTAATCTATATATTAATAACTATCCTTTCACTAATTAAATGTTACAGCAAAGGATTTGTCTTAAGTATACTTTCAATGTCAAAATGGTTATTGGCATATATCATAACTTTGATTCTATTTCCAAGATTTAAACCATATGTCAAAGATATAATAGATAATGAATACGTACTTGATGTAGGACTTGGGATAACAATCTTTATTATAGTTATCTTTTTAATATTGTTGATTAATAAAGGGATAAGTAGAGCAATCAAATATACTGGTCTAGGAAGTTTAGATACTGTTTTTGGATTCTTTTTTGGATTTATTCGAGCCTATATTATCTCCATATGTATATTTTCAGGGGTACATATTGTTTATAATTATGACAAATGGCCAGTAAATTTAAACAAATCATACACCTTTCCATATCTTGAAAAAGGTAGTAATTACTTATTGAAAGTTTTTCCAAATGAAAAAACATATCAAGATTCTAAAGAAAAAATTGAAGATTTATAATCCCAAGTTAAATGAAGAGTGTGGAGTATTTGGAATTAGTAATATAAAAGATGCTTCGGCGTTAACTGCTCTTGGGTTACATTCTCTACAACATCGAGGACAAGAAGGCTGTGGAATAGTAACATTTGATGGGGAAAGATATTATTCAGAGAAAAGATTTGGTTTAGTTGGTGACAACTTTAACAAGGAAAAAGTCTTAGATAATCTTAAGGGAAATTTTGCTATTGGTCATAATCGATATAGTACCACGGGAAATAATACATTAAGAAACATTCAGCCTTTCTTTGCGGATACCAATGCTGGTGGTATTGGGGTTGCTCACAATGGTAACTTAACAAATTCAATTTACTTAAGAAATAAACTTGTTGAAGAGGGAGCAATTTTCTACACAACTTCTGACACTGAAACAATTGTTCAACTTATTGCAAAATCAAAAAGATTAAAAACTATAGACAAAATAATAGATGCGATATTTCAAATTCAAGGTGGTTATGCATTGGTTATGCTGACTCAAAATTTACTTGTAGGAGTAAGAGATCCTTATGGAATAAGACCTCTGGTAATAGGGAAATTAAAAAATAGCTATGTTCTTGCATCTGAAACTTGCGCGCTAGATATTATAGGTGCAAAATTTGTTCGAGATGTAGAAAACGGTGAAATTGTTTTAATAGAAAATGATAAACTAAAAAGTATTAAACCATTTCCAGAAAAAAAGATAAGGCCTTGTGTTTTTGAATATATCTATTTTGCAAGGCCAGATAGTATTCTCAATGAAAAGACAGCCTATGAACATCGTAAAAATTTAGGGAAAGAATTAGCAAAAGAAAATGATATTGATGCAGATATTATTGTTCCTGTTCCTGACTCTGGTAATGCTGCGGCCCTAGGTTTTGCACAATATTTAGGTAAAAACTATGAACATGGATTAATTAGAAATCACTATGTAGGAAGAACCTTTATAGAGCCAAGTCAAAAAATAAGAAGTCTAGGAGTTAAGCTAAAACTTAATGCTAATCAAACCACGATAGAAAATAAAAAGATTATTCTTGTTGATGACTCTTTGGTAAGAGGAACAACATCTCATAAAATTGTTAAAATGCTTTATGATGCAGGCGCAAAAGAAGTTCATGTGAGAATTGCTTGTCCTGAGATTAAGTACCCAGATTTTTATGGAGTTGATACGCCAACAAAAAAAGAATTATTGGCAGCGAACAAAAATAATGACGAAATCTGTGAATACATCGGTGCTAAATCGTTAAAATTTTTATCTATTCAAGGCATGTATAAAGCTATTGGATTTGATAAAAGAAATGAAAATTATCCACAATTAACAGATCATTATTTCACTGGAGATTATCCTGTAAAACCTATTGATGAACTAGGTGATAGTAAAATAACACAACTTTCTTTATTAAGTACTGCATCAAATAATTAATTTATGAAAAAAGTAAGTTTTACAGAAATGAAAAATGGAACCAAAGAGGATTATCTATTTCTTGATAAACATGAAAAAGACTTTGCAAGTAAAACTGCAGATAGAATATTGAAATTTATGTCGAGACTTACTGAAACTCTAGAAGGTTACCAGGTTTCAAGATTAGAACATTCACTTCAGAGCGCCACAAGAGCTTATAGAAACGGTGAAAGTGATGAAATGATTGTAGCTGCTTTACTACATGATATTGGTGACGAACTAGCTCCAATGAACCATTCAGAATATGCTGCAGCAGTTCTTAAACCATATGTGTCAGAAAAAACTCATTGGATTGTTGAGAAACATGGTGAGTTTCAGATGTATTATTACGCTCACCATCTAGGAGGAAACAAAAATAAAAGAAATGAATATAAAAATCATAAATATTATCAGGATACTGTAGATTTTTGTGAAAAATACGATCAAAACTCGTTTGATCCAAATTATAAATCATTGCCATTAGATTTCTTCAAACCCTTTGTAAAAAAAGTTTTTTCAAGAAAACCATATTCTTCGCTGTAAAATTTATAAGCTATATTATTAAATATGACTATTTCTAAAGAACATATAATTGAATATTTCAAATCTGGAATAAAAGAAAAAAAAGATTTCAAGATAGGAATTGAGCACGAGAAATTTTTATTTGATAGCAAAAACAATAAAAGAATTGATTACTCAAAAGTAAAAGAGATGTTTTCAGCCTTAAATGAGTTTGGTTGGAATCCAATAAAAGAAGGTGAAAATATTATAGGTTTGAATAAAGGAGGTAAAAATATCACTCTTGAACCAGGAAACCAAATTGAATTGTCTGGAGAGAAACTTAATAATATTCACGAAGCATGTGCTGAGTCTTATTATTATTTATTTGAACTAAAACAAGTCACAAAAAAACTTGATATAAAAATTGTGAGTTCTGGTTTTGATCCCATTTCAAAGCTTGATGAAATTCCTAACAATCCTAAACAAAGATATAAACTTATGACAAACGACATGCCACTAGGCGGAGAATTAAGTTTAGATATGATGTACAGAACTTGTGGAACTCAATTAAATATTGATTATTCTTCAGAGGAAGATTTTTTCAAAAAATTTAAAGTAGTAAATTCAATAGTTCCAATCTCTATTGCTTTGTTCGCTAACTCTTCAATAGTTGAAAAAAAAAAGAGTAATTACTCATCTTATAGATCTAAAGTATGGCAAAATACTTCCCGGGGAGGCCTTCCAAAATTATTTTTTGAAAATTTAAATTTTGAAAAGTATGCTGATTTTATTATAGATTTCCCAATTTTATTTATTCAAGATAAACAAAAATATATTTCAGGTAATAAATATACTTTTCAAGATTTCATGAATGGAAAGATAGATGAAATAAAAAATCGTCTTCCAACCGAGAGCGATTTATCCTTACACTTAAGCACTATATTTACTGAAAATAGGTTAAAAAAATATATTGAATTAAGATCTATGGATACTTGTGGCTGGGATTGTCTTTGTGCTGGTCCTGCATTCTTTATTGGGATGCTATATGGAAATTTGGATGAAGTTTACAGTTTAATCTCATCATGGGATAAGGAAAAGATAATTAATGCTTATCTAGATGCTCCTCAAAAAGGTTTTAATACTCAATTGATGGGTAAAGACCTTTTTTATTGGGCATCAACTTTACTAGAAATCTCGAGAAAAGGATTGGATAATAGAGATATAATAAATAAAAGTGGAAAAAATGAAACTTTGTTTTTAAATCATTTGCAAAAAGTTATTGATAATAGAACAACAAATGCAGATCATATGATTAATAAATTTTCTAAAAATGAAGATTTAAAAGATTTATATGACAAATAAAATTGTTGCCATACAAGGTAACCATCCCTCTAAACTTAATCCAAAAACAGATACGAGTATTTTTTTAGCAAATGAGATCCAAAAGAAGAAGTATAAGGTTTTTTATTATGATCCTAAAGATTTATCAATAATAGATGCAAAAGTCATGGCTAAAGGTTTTTTTATTAAGTTTAATTATAAAGATAAAAAATTTTATAAAATTCAAAAAAAACAAAATTTAAATCTTATAAAATGTAAATACATTTTAATTAGACAAGATCCGCCTTTCAATTTAGAGTATATTTCAACAACTTACATACTTGAGACAATTAAAAATAAGGTTAAAATAATTAACAACCCTACTTCAATAAGAAATATTTCTGAAAAACTTTATTCTGTGAAATATCAAAAGTTTATGCCAAATACAATTTTTACTCAGAACATTAAGGAAATTAAAAACTTTTTTAAAAAAAATAAACATGTAATAATTAAACCTATTCACAGTTATGGTGGGAATGATATTCATTTACTCAAGAGATTTCGCTTAAAGTTTATTCAAAAATTTATCAAAAAACATGATCATATAATGTGTCAAAAATATTTACCTAAAATAAGTATGGGAGATAAAAGAGTCTTTTTGATTAATGGAAAGATATGTGGTGCTATATCTAGAGTACCCAAAAAAGGCTCTTATTTAAGTAATATGAGTAAAGGTGCAATACCAAAAAACATTCAATTAACAAAATTAGAAAAAAAAATATCAAAAATAATTGCGAAAGATTTAAAAAAAGAACAAATTTTTTTTGCAGGGATTGATTTTATTGATCAAAAGCTTAACGGAGATATAAACGTCACCTCTCCAACTGGACTAAAAACTTTATTTGATATTTCTGCAATTAATCTCGCCAAAACTTTTTGGAAAGATTTAAAAGCGTGAAAAATCTAACAGACCAACAAAAGGGATCTTTACTTGCATTTGTGGCTGTAATGTTTATTACACCGGACTCTTTATTTATCAGGCTTTCTAGCATTGATACTTGGGGGCTTGTTTTTTATAGAGGAATAATTCCATTCTTAACTGTTTTCTTTGGGATGCTATTAATCTACAAACTTAACTTTTTTAGAATACTTTTTACTAGTGGTTATCACGGTATTATATATATAGCTACTTTCAGTGTTACTAATATTACTTTCGTAGTTTCTATTCAAAATACTAATGTAGCAAACACACTGGTAATGATCGCAACTGCACCTATGTTATCAGCTATATTGGGGGCAGTATTTTTAAAAGAACCTCCTGATAAAAAGACTTGGATTTCGATAATTGTTACTTTTGCTGCAATTGTCTATATTTTCTTTGACTCCCTAAAGCTTGGTAATTTTTATGGTGATATACTAGGGTTTATCACTGCTATTGGTCTTGCTGTAGGTGCTGTCACTATCAGATCCGCAAAATCAAAAAATTTAGTTCCAGCTGCAGTTGTAGGGAAATTATTTGTTGCTACTTTTGCCATGTTTTTCATTGAAAGCTTTGACCTAGTAGAAAAAGACTTAATTATTGTACCGTTAATGTGTATTCTTTGTGTAGCAATACCATTCGTTTTAGTAACTATTGCTCCAAGATTTATTCCAGCTGCTGAGGTAAATCTTTTCTTCTTATTAGAGACAATCATCGGCCCAATATGGGTTTGGTTTGTTATTAAAGAACAGCCTAGTATTGAAACACTTCAGGGTGGTGCTATCATAATTACAACAATCGCTATTCACTCTTTTTTAAAATTAAAGAAATCTTAATTACCGTCACAATTAAGTCTTGATTTAATAATAGATGGCAGATAATTAGCGCAATTTTTATGAATAAAGTTTTAAAGAATTCTTGGGCATTGTTTTTAGGAATGGGATTCATAATGATGGCCTATGGATTCCAAGGATCATTGCTTGGGGTAAGAGCGGTACAAGAAGAATTTAGTTTAACTGCAACTGGTTTTATGATGTCAGGTTATTTCATTGGATACTTCATAGGAGCAGCCACTATACCAAACGTAATTTCAAGAGTTGGTCATATTAGAGTTTTTGCAGCTTTTGCGTCTTTAGCATCACTAATTATTTTAGTTCACTCGATTTTGATTCATCCATTTATTTGGTTCTTATTAAGAGTTCTAACTGGAATAAGTATGGTTTGTATTTACACGGTTGCTGAAAGTTGGCTTAACGATAGATCAAGTAATAAAAATAGAGGAAGTGTCTTATCGATTTATATGGTGATACTTTATGGGTCTATGGGGATTGGAATGTTTTTATTAAATTTTAGTACTCCAAAAAATTTTGAACCTTTCATATTAGTTTCTGTGATCACATCAGTAGCATTGATACCTATTTTACTTACTAAAAAAAAACCACCAACTTTCAAAAAAATAAATGTTATGTCATTTAGTGAACTTTATAAATCTTCACCATTTGGAATGGTAAGTTCTTTTTTTTATGGCACAATCCAGTCTGCTTTAT
Organism: uncultured Pelagibacteraceae bacterium; assembly: GCA_902520335.1. Classification (GTDB taxonomy): domain Bacteria; phylum Pseudomonadota; class Alphaproteobacteria; order Pelagibacterales; family Pelagibacteraceae; genus Pelagibacter. The sequence goes on along the minus strand of CABYNS010000013.1, from coordinate 660 downwards.
TTACTCTACTAGCAGTGTATGCAACATCAATGAATTTCACTATTTTAGAAGTTTCAATCGTTACTTTTTTACTAGCTGTTTCTGGTGCAGTTGCTCAATTTCCTGTTGGAAAAATTTCTGACGTTTATGATAGAAGAAAAGTAATAATTGCATCTACTTTTGGAGCTGCAATTTTTGCTCTTATTACAATATTTGTTTCAGGACAAATGTATTTACCTGATGGATTAGCAACAAGTAAGACATGGTTTTATATATCTTTTATCTTGTTTTCTTTTTGTAGTTTACCAATGTTTTCCCTAATCCTTGCTCACACAAATGACTATATTACAAAGGATAAATTTGTTGCAGCAGGTGCAGGACTTCAATTCACATTTGGTTTAGGTGCTATGAGTGGTCCTTTTTTATGTTCAATATTTATGGATCTTGTTGGCTCTAATGGATTTTTTGTTTTTTTATTTTTCTTTCATTCTTTAATAGGTGCTTTTGGAATTTATAGAATGAGAGTTAGAGAAACAGTAGAAAATCCAGACTCACAGTTTGTTGCAATGCCTCAAACAATTACACCAGCTGGAATTGAACTTAATCCTACAACAGAGCCAATTGACGAACCAATTAAAGAGGAAAATAGAGAAATTAATTAAGTTTCTCTATGTGCTCTGA
>CABYNS010000012.1 GCA_902520335.1 uncultured Pelagibacteraceae bacterium | reverse complement strand
AAAAACCTATTCCAACATTTCCACTTCTACCAAGAATAGCAGTATTAATTCCAATCACATCACCATTCATATCAAACAAAGGTCCACCAGAGTTCCCAGAGTTAATAGATGCATCAGTTTGGATATAATCTTCATATCTTGATAATCCAATTGATCGATTTCTTGCAGAAATTATTCCTGAAGTAACTGTTCCACCTAATCCAAATGGATTACCAATAGCTATAACCCAATCACCTATTCTTGCTTTATCTGAGTCACCAAATCTTACAGGCAAAAATTTTTCATTTGATTCAATCTTTAAAACAGCAATATCTGAGAGAGGATCTGCTCCAATCACTTTTGCATTAAATTTTTTTTCACCATTTACTTGAACAACAATATCTTCTGCTCCTTCAATTACATGATTATTAGTTACCACTATTCCTTCTTCGTCAATTATAAATCCAGAGCCCAGTGCAGAGGATTGCCTTTCTTGAGGTGTTCCAAATTCTTTAAACATATCACCAAATGGTGATCCAGGTGGAAATTGAAAATTTGGGAAAGGATTGCTTCTTTCAACAACAGTTTGTGTTGTCGAAATATTAACTACAGATGGTATTAATTTTTCGGCTAGATCTGCAAATGAATTAGGAACATTTTGAGAATTAGATATCGATGAAAAATTAAATACTAATAATAAAGAGAGAAAAATTGCTTTTACTTTTATCATTCTAACTTTTAGCGTAATAAATTATAATAAATCCAATTAAAGCAAAAATTAATCCACCAGTACGTAATTGGCTATCTTTGATTAACTCAAGCTTTTTTAATATATTCCTCATTTTTGATGGAAATAAGGCATAAAGAATTCCCTCAATAAATAAGAACAGACCAAATGCTATGATCAATTCTTTCATTAAATTTTACTCTGTTTGTGGTTTTATATTCCCAAAGAATTTAAAAAATTCACTGTCTGGGGAAAGAATTAAAGATGTCTCTCCTCCTATCAAAGCTTTCTCATAAGCTTGCATAGCTCTATAAAATGCAAAGAATTCTGGATCTTGTCCAAACGCTGCAGCAAAGATATTATTTCTTTTACCATCTCCTTCACCTTTCATAATCTCAGATTTTTTTTGAGCCTCAGCTAAAATTACAGTTACTTCTTTGTCAGCAGTCGATGTAATTGTTACTGCCATTTCAGCTCCTCTTGCTCTGAATTCTTTTGCCTCTCTCTCCCTTTCAGTCTGCATTCTTCTAAAAATCGCATCACTGTTTGCTTGGGGAAGATCTGCTCTTTTAATTCTAACATCAACTATTTTTATTCCGAAATTTTCGGCCTCATTATTTACACCTTCTTGAATTAAAGCCATTTGTTTAGTTCTATCTTCTGAAAGTAAAGTTTGAAGTTCTTGTTGTCCAAGGACGTTCCTAATTCTTGAATTAATAATTGTAGCCAATCTTGATCTTGCCACTCTCTCATTTCCAACTGAGATGTAAAACTTAAGAGGATCAACTATTTGAAATCTTGCAAATGCATCAACTATCAATCTCTTTTGATCTGAGGCGATTACTTCCTCTGGTGGTGTATCTAAATTAAGTATTCTTTTATCTAAAAAGACAACGTTTTGGATAAACGGAATTTTAAAATTTAATCCAGGTTTTAAAATTATTCTTTTTGGATCACCAAACTGTAAAACAATAGCTTGGTTAACTTCTTTTACAATAAAAATTGAAAAGAAAGCAATTGCTGCTAAAGCAACAATAATTCCAGCTGTAATTTTTCCTGCATTCATATTAATTTGACACCTTCTTTTTTTGTAATTCAGGTAACGGTAAATATGGCACTACACCAGAACCTGCATTTTTTTCTATAATTACTTTATCAATGTCAGCTAAAACTTTTTCCATTGTCTCTAAATACATTCTCTCTTGTGTTACAGATTTTGCATTTTTGTATTCATTATAAATCGCTAAGAACCTACTTGCTTCACCCTCAGCTTTCGCAACAACTTCCTTTTTATAAGCTTCTGCTGCTTGTAGAATTTTTTCAGCTTCCCCTCGAGCTCTCGGTATAACATCGTTCGCATAAGCTTCAGCTTCATTTTTTGATCTTTCCATATCAGCTCTTGCAGCCTGTACATCTCTAAACGCATCAATTACCTGATCAGGTGGGTCGGCTTTTTGTGTTTGAACTTGTGTTATCTGAATACCACTAGTGTATTCATCTAAAATCTTTTGAATAATTTCTTGTGTGTCTGTCTCTATAACTGATCTACCTTCAGTTAAAATGGGTTGAATATCAGATCTTGCAATTACCTCTCTCATTGCTGTTTCGGCTGCTGCTTTAACTGTACCCTCTGGGTCTTGAATTTTGAATAAAAAATTTCCTGCATCTTTAATAACCCAGAAAACTGAAAAATCTATATTAACAATATTTTCATCTCCAGTTAACATTAAGCTTTCTTGGGGAACATCTGCTACCCCTCCTTGAGATGTAAACCCGCTATCTCTTTCAGATCTAAAACCAATATCAATTCTGTTAACTTTTGTAACTTTCGGTGTAAGAACAGATTCTACGGGAAACGGTATGTGATAATTTAATCCCGGTTGAGTAGTTTTTACAAATTTTCCAAATCTTAAAACTACACCTTGTTCGTCTGGTAGTACTCTGTAAAGACCACTTGCTAACCAAACAAATCCTAGAATAATCAAAACTAAAATTGCTTGCTTACCACCAGAGGAACTACCTCCTGGTAAAAATTTCTTAATCTTTTCCTGAAACTCTCTAATGATTTTATCTATATCTGGGGGAGTTGGACCACGGCCTGAGCCATTACCGCTCCCACCGCCACTTCCTCCTGGGGGTGTTCCCCAAGGACTTCCTCCGCTTTGCCTAAAATCATCTGACATATGGCAATCTATATAATGTCTTTATATGGAAAAACAAGTTAAGATCCAATAATGCCAAAGGAAAAACCAGAATTAAGTGACGCAATGAGAGCTAAAATGAGCAGAAAATTGCCTGAGAAAAATCCTATTAAAGGCACAAAGTTTACAATTGCAATTTCAAGTGCAAAAGGAGGTGTTGGAAAATCCACTTTTGCAACAAACTTAGCTTTAGCACTAAAAATAATTGGCTGTAAAGTAGGACTGTTAGATGCAGACATTTATGGTCCCTCTATTCCTAAGATGCTGGGAATCAATGAGAAACCAAAAAGTGATGGGCAAAAATTAGATCCGGTAGTCAAGTATGACATTCAGTGTATGTCTATTGGTTTTTTAACTGATCAACAAACGCCTATGATTTGGCGTGGACCGATGGTGACAAGTGCTATTAGAACATTTACACAAAAAGTTAACTGGAAAGATTTAGATTTTATAATTGTTGATATGCCTCCTGGGACTGGAGATACCCAACTTACTTTTTCCCAAGAGATTAAGATGGATGGTGCAATTATAGTCTCTACACCTCAAGAAGTTGCTTTATTGGATGTAAAAAGGGGAATAAAAATGTTTGATAAACTTGGAGTTAAAATTATAGGCTTGGTAAGCAATATGAGTTACTTTATTGGAGATGATAACAAAAGATATAATATTTTTGGAGAAGAAGGAGTTAAAGACACAGCAAAAGAATTTAATAAAGAATTTTTAGGTGAAATTCCAATTAATCCTGAAGTTGGAAAGTCAGGGGATAAAGGTAAACCCATTGTTGAGGAAAATCCAAACAATGAAATATCAAAAATTTATATAAATTATGCAAATAAAATTAAGTCTGAGTATTTTTAATCTAATTCAAATTCGTTAATATAATCTTTTTTTAACTTTGGGTCTTGCTTTTTTTTGTCTAAAAAACAATTTCCAATAATAAGATAATCTAACTCTGTTCCCATAAAACAATTAAAAGCATCAGTTGGAGAGTTCACAATCGGTTCTCCTCTTACATTAAATGAAGTATTAACTATCACTGGACATCCTGTTTTTTCCTTAAATCTTTTCAACAAATCATAATAATGTTTATTAGTATTTCTGCTAACTGTTTGAACTCTTGCTGAGTAATCCACATGTGTAACAGCTGGAATTTCAGATCTTTTTACATTTAGTTTTTCTATTCCAAAAAGTTTTTTTTGCTCATTAGTCATTTCAATGGTTTTTTTTGAATTGATATTTGCAACTAATAACATGTATGGACTGTCTACATTCATATCAAACCATTCTGATAAATCCTCTCTTAAAACTGAGGGAGCAAAAGGTCTAAAACTTTCTCTGTATTTTACTTTTAAGTTTAAATTTTTTTGCATTTTATCAGACCTAGGATCACCCAAAATCGATCTGTTGCCTAATGCTCTAGGGCCAAATTCCATTCTACCCTGAAACCAACCTATTGCTTTTTCATTTAGTAAATTTTCAGAAGTTATATTTATTAAATCTTCATAATTTAAAATTTCAAAATTTGCTCCTAGAGTATGTAATTCTTTTTCAATTTCTTTCTGACTAAACTCAGTTCCTAAATATGAGCCATTCATATCATCATTTTTATTTACTATTCTTTTATTTTTACTCTCTACATGCCACAAAGCTAATGCGGCTCCTAACGAACCTCCTGCATCGCCAGCTGCTGGCTGTATCCAAATATTATCAAATATTTTTTCACTCAAAATTTTTCCATTAGCAACACAGTTTAATGCAACCCCACCTGCTAAACATAAATTTTTAATTCCAAATTCTTCTCTTACCGCTCTTGATATTTTGATCATAATTTCTTCTGTTACATTTTGAATAGAGGCAGCAATATCCATATGAAACTGATCAATTTTATCGTGAGTCGAATCACGGGGTTTTTGACCAAATAAATTGTGAAAATTATTATTTGTCATAGTAAGACCTGTCGCATAGTTAAAATATTTTTGATCCAGTCTAAAAGTTCCATCATCTTTAATATCAACAATTTTCTTAATTTTATCAACGTAAGTTGGGTTTCCATAAGGTGCCAATCCCATAAGTTTGTATTCACCACTATTTACTTTGAAGCCTGTATAATAAGTAAATGCTGAATAAAGCAACCCTAGAGAATGAGGGAAATGAATTTCTTTTTTAATTTCCAAATTTTCATTTTTTCCGATTGCAACAGTTGTCGTAGCCCACTCTCCGACACCATCTGCAGTAATTATCACTGCCTCATCAAATGGGGAAGGGAAAAAAGCGCTTGCAGCATGACTTAGGTGATGATCTGAAAAAAATATATTTTTATCTGATATGTAGTTCATATCATGCTCTTTAAGTTTATTAAATAAAAGATTTTTTTGAAAAAGTTTTTCTTTAATCCACAATGGCATTGCTTTAGCAAAAGAAATAAAACCTCTTGGTGCAAAAGCAACATAGGTTTCTAATAATCTCTCAAATTTTAGAAAAGGTTTTTCAAAAAAAACAATTTGATCTACATCGTTTAGTTTTAAATTTGCAAACTTTAAAACAAATTCTATTGCATTGTGAGGGTAAGTGGGGTCATGTTTTTTTCTAGTAAATCTTTCCTCTTGAGCTGCTGCTATAATTTTTCCATCAATAAGAATACATGCGGCACTATCATGATAAAAAGCAGATATACCTAAAATAGATTTCACTTTAAAAAATCGTATAGATGAAAGGAGCTACAGCTGAGCCCTGTGTTAATACTATGATGCCTCCAAATAAAACAAGAAAAACTATTATTGGTAATAGCCAGTATTTTTTTCGAACTTTCAAAAATAGCAAAAATTCTTTAATAAAACTCATTAATAAAATAATTAAATTAATTATTTAAAATTTGTTTATATATTTCTTGTGAAATTTCTTCCACAGCTTTTTTATTATAGTGTGAATACATAGAAAAATGATAAAAAGATAATGGATTTTCATGATATTTGAATAGTTCTTCATAAATATCTATAAATCCAATATCTAATTCATCAACAATATCTATAACTTCCTTTCTAAAATAATCGTTTTCTTTTAGCACGTTTTTATTTCCATCTAAAAATCTTGAAGCAGATGGTAAATAAACAAAATATAACTTTGATTCTAATAGGTCTGTCTCTCTCTTTGCTTCAACTAAAACATCACTTAAAATTTGCGTAGACTTAGTATTTTCTCGATCTCTGATCTTATCAAATAATTTTGTGAATAAAATTCTTCTAATCTTTTGTAATTTAATAACTGATAATACGCTAGTATCAGATTGATCATTTTCTAGGTTATTTTTTTGATCTAATTTCGATATTTTCTCCTCGACAAACTTTGAATACGATCTATCAATCAAACTTTGTTTGTTTATTAAATTTTGACTATAATTTTCGGAAAAATATTTGTTTAAAGTTATTGATTTTTTTTCATCAATAATTTCAATTAAATCATTACCCTCATAATACATCCAAAGAATAATTGATGGATTAACCTTTTTAGCATATTCCTTCAAAGTAGCTAATTCTAATAATGGTCCATTATTTGGCTGACCCAATGCTAAAACTGGTTTTGTTGAAATCTTTTTCAAAACTCCGGTAAAATTATTTGCAAAATCTAAATATCCACCGTGTGTGAAAGAGTCTCCTATAAGAGTAATAAAAATTTCTTTATCCCAATCATCATCTAAATTGTTGAATCCATATCTATCTGTTGTGTAAAATTTATACTCCCCGCTTTCGGCTCCTCCTACATAAAACTTTTTAGAAAGACCAGCCAATGGAAAAATTTTATTTAATTTACTATCATAATGTTTAATTCCCTCTGTCTCAATCATGCGATAAGGAGTAATTAGTAATGATACATCGATTCCATCTTTTTTCAGATCTTTTTTCACTTGTACTGGTGACCTAGTATCAATTTCTATGCCATACTTATCCAATATACTGCTTGCTCTATTCTCTCTTATTTTTTTGTTTTTTTCGATTAGGTTTTCAGAGTCTTTAAAAAAAACTCTTACAATGCCTTCAAACACATAAACAAGCATTATTATAGTAATAATAAAAAGTAAAAAATTTTTTTTAATCTCAGAGTTAAAGAATAATAGAAATGAAAAACAGATAATACTACAAATTGAAAAAAGATAGTAGATTAAATATTGATTCAATCTTGAAGAGTTGTAAATAAATTCTGATTTATAATGAGTATATAAAAGCAATCCCACTGAAAAAAAAATAAAGATATAAATTGGTATATTTATTTTATTTATTTTTTTTTTACTATCTAAGATCATGAGATTTAAAATTGATTTTTCATATTGCTATTTGAATCTGTTTTTTTTATCCAATATGTTTTATCCTTATTTAATTTTAAATTAAGAAGGTCCTTTTTAAAAATTTTCATTAAAAGACCAATTGGAGTCACTACTAGAAAAAAAATAGTTCCCATCACAATTGGTGAGATTATTTTAGATAATAAAACCCCAAATTTAAACCAGATTTGATTGAGAGGATTTAATAATTTTGAGTTAGCTAGACCGAGTAATAAAAAAATGAGTGATATGATGATTGCCCAAATTCTAACTTCTTCTGTATTAATTAATGGCCAAAAACCAATGATCAAAAAAACTAAAAAAAATACAATTCCAAAATTTCTGTTTGATGGTAACTTAATACTTTTTTGCATAAAATCAGCCCTAAGATAAAGCTAAATTATTCTGTCATTAATACTTAGTGAGCTCATTAATTCATTCCATTCTCTTTTAGAAAGACCTGAGTCCTCCATCTTAATTTCTTCACCCTTAATTAGTTTTTGAATAACTATTTTTCCTTTTGCAGAGATTTCGGTTCCACCGACTCTATAATCCATGAAAGCCTCATGTGTTATTGGAACCCATTTTTCTAATGTATCCAACATAATATCTGCATATACTCTAATCTCATATTGTGCATGATGATCTGCTCTTAGTCTTAAAAAATTCATAAGATTTAATAAATCTGTTTTCCAATACCACTGTGTATAGGTATTCAATGTTAAATTCATTCTTGCAAGCTCTCTTGCTAATCCTTTTTTATTTTCATCAATTGAAGATCCATCATATCTTTCATTTAACATTGTTTCATAATTTGCATATGTTCTCTCTGCATCATTTTTTAAAAGCTCTAAAACTGCATTTGCCTGTTCACCTTCAAGAACATCTCCTCTTCCCTGCCTATTAGATGTTGATTGAGCTGCAAGATTTTCTTTTGATGGTAAATAAAATTCTTTATCTAAAATTGAGTATCTTGCAGAATATTCATTAACATTTGCAGTTCTGTGTCTAATCCATTGACGAGCTATAAAAATTGGCAGTTTGATATGATATTTAATTTCACACATCTCGAATGGTGTGCTGTGCCAATGACGCATTAAGTATTTAATTAATCCTGCATCTGTAGAAACTTGTTTGGTCCCTTTGCCATAAGAAACCCTAGCTGATTGCACAATAGAGGTATCATCTCCCATATAATCAACAACTCTTACAAAACCGTGATCGAGAGCAGGTAGCGCTTCATAAAGAATTTTTTCTAGCTCAGGTGAAGTTACTCTTTTTGTAGAATTGCTTTGTGATTGTTGATTTTTGATATCTTCTTGTTGTTCTTTAGTTAATTTCATGAATGTTATTGAATCTCTTGCATTTCCTTTTATATTAATAAAGTTGGATTTCCAACTATGACGATAAACGAATTTCGTAATAACCATTGCGGACGTGGGGGCAGTACCCACCACCTCCACCATTTACAACTTATGGGGGTGAACTAGATTCGACGAGTGACTAAAAGCTATTCTTTCGTCCGGAATTGCTCCTCCGAAAAGGGCTAATTTATAATTGCTAACGAAAGTTACGCACTTGCTGCTTAATTAACTTAGTTAATTAGGTAAACGGGGTTCGGGGCACCTGGCAACAGAACGCCCCCTTTTAGTCCTTAAGACCTAACTATACAAATTTACTTAAATCTGGTTTAAAATACTTTGGTCCTTTCATTACTTTCCCAAATTCATTGTATATGGGTTTTCCATCATCACCTAATTTACTCATATTTGATCTTTGAACTTCATCAAAACATTTATCAAGATTAATACCAAAAGCATGTCCCGCACCATAAGTAACGTACAATATGTCAGTCAATGCATCAGCAATTTCAAGCAAATCTTTTTTATCTATTGCCTCTTTTAGTTCATCCAACTCTTCTTTTATTAGACTTAATCGTAATTTATTTATTTTATCAGTGCTCAAAGATGGGCTTGATTTTACCTCTTGACCAAAAGTTTTCATAAAAGTGCCTACTTTCTCAAAATTTGTCATTTTGCTCCTGTAAGTTATTGAGTTTTTAATATATAAATAAAGTTTAACTATCAATGAAATTTCGTAAAGAATTTGACAGTATCGGATCAATTAAAGTACCAAATGATAAATATTGGGGCGCATCAACCCAAAGATCAAAAAAATATTTTGATATAGGAGAATTTTTAGTAAGACCTAGATTAATCAAATCAATTGCAATTATTAAAAAAGCAGCAGCAAAAGTTCATTTAAAAGAAAAACAAATTTTACCTAAAATTTGTAGAGCAATAATTTCTGCGTCAAATGAAGTTATTTCAGGAAAACTAAATGATCATTTTCCATTAAAAGTTTGGCAAACAGGTTCGGGTACACAAACAAATATGAACGTGAATGAGGTGATAGCTAACAGGGCTATAGAGATTTTAGGAGGAAAAAAGGGTTCAAAAAAACCAGTCCATCCTAATGATCACGTGAACAAATCACAGTCTACTAACGATGTTTTTCCAACTGCAATGCATATAGCTATAGCTATTGAAACAAAGAATAAATTACTTCCTTCATTAATGCTGCTCAATAAAGTGCTTAAAAAAAAAGTTTCAGAATTTAAAAATATTATAAAAGTAGGAAGAACACACCTTCAAGATGCGACTCCTCTTTCTTTAGGACAAGAATTCTCAGGTTATCAAACTCAAATTGAAGAGAGTATTAATAGAATTAGTAAAACATTAAATGAAATTTATTATCTTGCACAAGGTGGGACTGCTGTTGGAACTGGAATTAACAGTAAAAAAAATTTTGATAAAAAAATAATTAATGAGATTAAAAAAATTACTAAATTACCATTTAAACCTACAAAAAATAAGTTTGCGGCTCTAGCAGCACATGACGAAATAGTAAATTTTTCTGGAACATTAAACACAACCGCAGTGAGTTTAATGAAAATCGCAAATGATATAAGATTCCTTGGATCTGGTCCGAGAGCAGGTTATGGAGAGCTTATTCTTCCAGCAAATGAGCCTGGCTCATCTATAATGCCTGGAAAAGTTAATCCTACACAATCAGAGGCAGTGACAATGGTTTGTGTGAAAGTAATTGGAAATCATAATGGAATTACAATGGCCGGTTCTCATGGACATTTTGAGTTAAATGTATTTAAACCTTTAATCGCTCATAACATTTTACAATCTATTGATTTATTGTCAGATAGTATCAAAAACTTCACAATTTTTTGTGTCAAAGGTATTAAAGCAGATAAATCAAAAATAAAAGAGTACTTAGATAATTCTTTAATGCTAGTGACAGCACTCGCACCTTTTATCGGATATGACAATTCAGCTAAAATAGCAAAGCTAGCTCTTAAAAATAAAACAACTCTTAGACATGAGGCGCTTAAATCTAAACTTATAAATGAAAAAGATTACGATAAAATCGTAGATCCAAAAAAAATGATTTATCCAGCGTAAATCTTAAAAAAATCTTTCACAAAATTTCTAAATGTTAGT
>CABYNS010000011.1 GCA_902520335.1 uncultured Pelagibacteraceae bacterium | reverse complement strand
AACCAATTCCTAAAAAAATAGTAGAGGAAATTGAAAAAAAAACTGAAAAGGAAATTAAATTAAAAGCTGAAAAAGATTTAGGTATTATTTTACCTAAAAAGAAACCTTTAATCGCTGGAGCAAAAAAAACTGATACAGCAAAGAAATCCAAATATTATAATAAAAAAGATTTTGAAATTGCGAAAAAAGCTATTTCAGAAATGAAACAAGCAAAATGGCCTACAGCAATGAAAACTGCAAAAAGAGCTAAAGATAAATCAATTTATAATTTCATACAATGGAGACACCTGCTCACCAAAGGAAATAAAGCCTCATATTATGATTATAAAACTTTTATTGACTCTAATGAAGATTATCCACGATTAGGAAGAATAAAATATTTAGCAGAACATAAGCTTTCTACAGACACTATCTCACCTAAAAAAATTATAGATTGGTTTGGTGCCGATGAACCTTTAAGTGGTTTTGGGAAAATGATACTTGGAGAAAGTATAATTCTCAACGGCAACACACAAAAAGGTATATCTTATATTAAAGAAGGCTGGATTACAGCAGAACTGAGTAAATCTGAATTAAGATTTTATAGAAAAAAATTTAAAAAGTATCTCAATGCTGATGATTATATTAAAAGAGCGGATTACTTAGCTTGGAATAATAAATACTGGGATTTAAAAAGATTATTAAGATATTTACCTAAAGATTATGAATTACTTTATACGGCTAGACAATTGTTAATGAGTAAATCTTATGGAGTAGATAATGCTATTTCGAAAGTCCCAGCAAAATTTAAAAATGATGCAGGTTTAAATTACGACAGATTAAAATGGAGAAGAAAAAGAGGAAGAGTAGATAGTTCTGTTGAAATTTTAGTAAAAATTAAAAATACTAAAGATTATTTGGTAAGACCAGATAAGTGGTGGTTTGAAAGAGAAATTATTTCAAGATCATTAATTTATAAAAAGAAATATGAATTAGCATATAAAATTGCGAGTAATCACGCTTTGACCGATGGACCTGAATATGCTGCTGCAGAATGGATGAGTGGATGGATAGCATTAAGTTTTTTAGATGATCCTTTGTTAGCAAGAGATCATTTTGAAAATTTTTACAACAATGTTGGTTATCCAATAAGTACATCTAGAGGAGCATATTGGTTAGCTAAAACTTATCAAAAACTTGGTAAAAAAGAATTAGCAAATGAATGGTTTGGTAAAGCATCTAATTTTCTAACTACATATTATGGTCAATTAGCATTTATGGAGTTAAACCCTAATCAACCTTTTGAATTATCTAAAGATATTGAAGTTTCAAAAGAATACAGAGACTACTTCTTCAAAAAAGAATTAGTTAAAACAATTTATCTTCTTGATGAGCTAAATGAGGATAAATACTCAAAACATATTTTAAGACATTTGGCTAATGACAACATAAATAATGGTAGTGAAGTTTTGGCAGCAGAGTTAGCAACAAGTATTGATAGATTTGATTTTGCTATTCAAATAGCCAAAATTGCATCATATGAAAAAAGATTCCATAACAAATATAATTATCCAATTATAAGTACACCAAATTATATAAATGGAAGAAAAATTCCTGATACTGCATTTATATTATCAATAATAAGACAAGAAAGTGAATTTGATTTAAGTGCTAACAGTCATGCAGGGGCAAAAGGATTAATGCAGCTCATGCCTTACACGGCAAAAGTAGTTGCTAAGCAAGCTAAACTTCCTTATTCAAAATCTAGATTAACAAGAGATGCAGAATATAATATTAATTTAGGTTCTCACTATATAGCTGGTCTAATTCTGGAATATGACGGTGCTTATCCATTTGCGATAGCGGCTTATAATGCTGGACCTAAAAGAGTTAGATATTGGAAAAAAATAAATAAAAATCCGCAAAAGAACCAAATTGATTATGTAAATTGGATTGAATTAATAAAGTTTAAAGAAACAAGAAATTATGTGCAAAGAGTGCTAGAAAACTATAATGTCTATCGTTATATTTTAGCTCAAAAGCCAGTTACTATGATAAACTTCTTTAAGGATGATCCTTTGTACTAAAAATGGCGGAAGAGGAGGGATTCGAACCCTCGGTACAAGTTTCCTCGCACGGTCATTTAGCAAACGACTGGTTTCAGCCTCTCACCCACTCTTCCAATAAATTTGTCACTTCTGATTGTATTGAATAATCAATATTTATAAAGTAATTATTCAATAATTATGAAAAATAAGTATTCAATATTTTCACTTATTAAAAACGCTTTTTCTTATCATGAAAATTGGGAGAAAGCTTGGAAAGATCCTGAGCCTAAAAAAGAATATGATGCAGTAATTGTTGGTGGTGGAGGACATGGTCTTGCAACTGCCTATTATCTAGCAAAAAAACACAATATGAAGAATATTGCTGTTGTTGAAAAAGGTTGGATAGGAGGAGGAAATACAGGTCGAAATACTACAATAATTAGATCTAATTATTTGTGGGATGCAAGCGCAGGTCTATATGATCATGCTCTTAAAATTTGGGAAGGTTTATCTCAAGAACTAAATTATAATGTCATGTTTAGTCAAAGAGGAGTTATGAATCTTGCACATAATTTGCAAGATGTTAGAGATTTAAAAAGAAGAACTCACGCAAATAGATTGAATGGTATTGATGCAGTTTATTTAAATACCGAGGAAGTTAAAAAATTTTGTCCAATTATAAATACTTCACAGGATATTCGTTATCCAGTTTTAGGTGGGACTCTTCAAAGAAGAGCTGGTACAGCTAGGCATGATGCTGTTGCGTGGGGATATGCAAGAGGTGCTGATGAAATGGGTGTGGATATAATTCAAAATTGCGAGGTAAAAGGAATTAAAAGAAATGGTGATACGGTTGAAGGAATTGAAACAACTAAAGGATTTATTAAAACAAAAAAAATTGGAGTTGTAGCTGCTGGTCATTCTAGTGTTATAGCTAATATGGCTGGATTGAAATTACCACTAGAAAGTAAACCACTTCAAGCTTTAGTGTCTGAACCAGTAAAACCAGTAATAGATACAGTTGTAATGTCTAACGCTGTTCATGCATATGTTAGCCAATCTGATAAGGGAGAATTGGTTATTGGAGCAGGAACTGATGATTATGTATCTTACTCTCAAAAAGGAAGTCATGATATTGTGGAAGGAACTTTAAATGCAATTTTAGAACTGTATCCAATATTTAGCAGAATGAGAATGCTTCGTCAGTGGGGTGGAATAGTTGATATATGTCCTGATGCAAGTCCAATTATAAGTAAAACCTCAATTAAAGGTTTGTACTTTAATTGTGGTTGGGGAACAGGAGGCTTTAAAGCTACACCTGGTTCAGGGGATTTATTTGCTCACACAATTGCAAATGATGAGCCTCATAAATTAAATGCCGCGTTTAATATAAATAGATTTGTAAGTGGTGATCTAGTTGATGAACACGGTGCAGCCGCTGTTGCACACTAATGTTTTTAATTAATTGTCCTTTTTGTGGTGAGAGAGAACAAAGCGAATTTAAAGCTGGTGGTGAAGCTCACATAGTAAGACCAAAACAACCCACTGAACTAAGTGATGATGAATGGGCAGAATATTTGTTCATGAGAAAAAATATTAAAGGAGTTCAGTTTGAAAGATGGAATCATGTTCATGGTTGTAGAAAATGGTTCAATATGGTTAGAGATACTTCAAACGACCAAATAAAAGCTGTATACAAAATGGGTGAAAAACCACCAGTAAAGTAAAATGACTAACAATTTAAGATTTAAAACAAGCAAATTTATTGATGAAACTTATCGGGTTTCTTTTAAATTTAATAACAAAACATATTTCGGTTTTAAAGGTGATACTCTAGCATCAGCTTTATTGGCTAATGGCATTCATCTTGTTGGACGAAGTTTTAAATACCATAGACCTCGAGGAATTATGACATCAGGTTCTGAAGAACCAAATGCAATAATTCAATTGCATGATAATTCTTCAAGAACTGAACCAAATGTAAGAGCTACAGAAGTAGAAATCTATGAAGGTTTAGTTGCATCTAGTCAAAATTGTTGGCCTAGCGTTAATTTTGATATTGGAGGAATTAATAATCTATTATCCCCTATCTTACCTGCAGGTTTTTATTATAAAACTTTTATGTGGCCTGCAAGTTTCTGGGAAAAGTATGAATACTTTATTAGAAAATCTGCGGGTTTAGGTAAATCACCTAAAGTAGCTGATCCAGACATATATGAACATAAATATATTCATTGTGATGTTTTAGTTATCGGAGCAGGTATTTCAGGAATAATGGCAGCTAAAATGGCAGCTAAAAATGGTTTTAAGACTCTTTTAGTTGATGAAAAATCTTATTTGGGGGGATCTTCTATTTATGATAACTCAGAATTTTCAAAGATTAATAATCAAATAACAAGTTCATGGTTAGAAAAAGAAATCAACGAAATATCTAAATTAGAAAATTTAGAAATAAAAATAAGAACTAGCGTTGCAGCATTTCATGGATACAACTTTTTATTGGCCCGTGAAAATCTCACCGATCATTTACCGATTAATCAAAGAGAAAATAAAGTAAGACAAAGATTATTAAAAATTCGAGCTAAAAAAGTAATCACAGCAACTGGCTCTATAGAAAGACCTTTAATATTTGATAATAATGATCGTCCAGGGATACTGTTATCTTCAGCAATTAAAAAATATATTGATTTATATGGTGTGGCTTGTGGTGAAAATAATATTCTTTTTACCAATAACGATACCGCATATGAAACAGCCATGAGCTTAATTCAAAGAGGAATTAAGATTAATGCAATAATTGATAATAGAGAGCAGATTGACTCTAAAATTTCATACGAAGTTGAGAAAAATAATATTGAAATTTATAAAGGTTATACTGTCGTTGATACTTACGGATATAGAAGAATTAATAAAATATCCATCATGAAACTTTCAAAAGATGGTCAAACAGTCGTTGGTGACAAAAAAAATTTGAATTGTGATTGTTTAGGTGTATCTGGTGGTTGGACCCCAGCAGTACACTTGTTTACACAATCGGGAGGTAAATTAAAATTTAGGGAAGAAGACCAAGTATTTATACCTAATGTTTATCCTTCAGATCAAATAAGTATTGGATCTTGCAATGGAGACTTTGGTTTAGAGGAAATAATAAGGAACACCTTATCTTCTATTAAAAAGTTTCTTGATATTGACAATTCTGAATACAAAACAGTTGAAACTATCTCAGGTTTAAATCAATCAAAGAGAAATATTTGGTTATTACCATCTGATAAATCCATAGGAAAAACTAAGTCTTTTGTTGATTATCAAAACGATGCAACTGCAAAAGATATTAAATTAGCTCTAAGAGAAGGGTTTAGATCTATAGAACATGTAAAAAGATACACTACTACTGGTATGGGAACTGATCAGGGTAAACTTGGTAATATGCATGCTCTTGGAATTATCTCAGAAACAGCGGGAACTAAAATGGGTGAACATGGAACTACAACTTTTAGACCTCCTTATACACCTCTTACTTTTGGAACTATTGTTGGAAGAAATGTAGGAGAATTTTTTGATATATTTAGACGTACTCCGATACATGATTGGCATGTTGCCAACAACGCTGAGTTTGAAAATGTTGGTCAATGGAAAAGAGCTTGGTACTATCCAAAGGATAATGAAAATATGCATCAAGCAGTACAAAGAGAAAGTAAAGCTGCTAGAGACTCAGCAGGTATTCTGGATGCATCTACATTAGGAAAAATTGATATTCAGGGTACAGATGCCTCGGAATTTTTAAATCGTGTTTATACTAACGCTTGGTCAAAACTAGCAGTGGGTAAATGTCGTTATGGTTTAATGTTAAATGAAGATGGAATGGTTTATGATGATGGCGTCACAACTAGACTAGGTGAAAATCATTACATTATGACCACTACTACTGGCGGTGCGGCTAACGTATTGGGAAAACTTGAAGACTATCTTCAGACAGAATGGCCTGAATTAGATGTCTATTTATCATCTGTAACTGATCATTATGCTACAATAAGTGTGTGTGGGCCTAACAGTAAAAAAATCGTTTCAAAAGTTATTCCTGATTTAGATCTTTCTGATGAAAAGTTTCCACATATGTCATTCAAAAATGCAAAAATAGATAATATAAAATGTAGAGTGATGAGGATCAGTTTCACTGGAGAACATAGTTATGAAATTAATATCCAAGCAAACTTTGGTAAATCTGTTTGGGAAAAATGTATGGACGCAGGTAAAGATTTTAATATTACACCTTATGGAACTGAAACGATGCACTTATTAAGAGCAGAAAAAGGTTTTATAATAGTTGGTCAAGACACTGATGCAACACTAACACCAATTGATTTACAGATGGATTGGATAGTAAGTAAAAAGAAATATGATTTTATTGGAAAAAGATCATTATATAGATCTGATACTATTAGAGAAGATAGAAAACAATTAGTTGGTTTATTGACAGAAAATCCTGAGGAAGTTTTGGAAGAAGGCGCACAGATAGTTGCTAATATAAAAAAATCACCTATTGAAATGCTTGGCCATGTAACCTCAAGTTATTACAGCCCAAATTTAAAAAAGTCGATCGCATTAGGAGTTGTAAAAGGTGGAAAAAATATGTTGGGGCAAAAATTGATCATACCAATGGAAAATAAGAATATTAATGTAACTGTAGCTGATCCAGTTTTTTTAGATAAAGAAGGTGAAAGATTAAATGCTAAATTATAATCATACAATTAAAGAGGAAAAATCATATCAAGGTCTACAAATGAACGAGGTTAAACCTGTTATGAAATTGATAGTAAGAGGTAAAAAAAGAGAATTTTTATCAGCTGTTGGTAAATCTTTAAATATGGTTTTGCCTACAAAAGCAAATACTTCCACTCAAAGTGAAAAATTGACTGCTCTATGGTTGAGTCCTGATGAATGGATGATTTTTTCAAATGGCGTTGTTAAAGAAAATACAAATTCTTATGAAACTGAAACACTTTTGAATAAAAACATATCTAAATTAAATTTAGGAGCTGTGGTGGATGTCACAGATCAATTTGTAAGGATTAATCTCAAAGGGGATAAGATATATGATTTGTTTCAAACAGGCTCTCCTTTTAATTTTAATGATTTTAAAGGTAAAATTGGCTCAGTGACCCAAACAATTCTCGCAAAAATAGATGTAATCATTCATAATCAAAATAAAAATGAAGTGAATTTGTTTGTAAGACGCTCATTTTCTGAGCATTTATTTGCATGGATGAATGATAGTGCGTCAAGATTATAGTCACATTTAGATCTCAAATAAGTTAAATAAAAAAATATGAAAAAATTATTTTTAGTAGCATTATTTGCTCTTTTACCCTTCTCACTAAACGCAGAATCTAATCTAGATAAAATTTTGTCTTCTGGAGTACTTAAAGTTGGTACTACTGGAGATTGGGATCCTATGACAGTCAAAGATCCTGCAACTAACAAATACAAAGGCTTCGATATCGATGTAATGAATCAATTAGCTAAAGATATGGGTGTAAAAATTGAGTTTGTACCTGCAGAATGGAAAACTATTGTTTCAGGAATAACATCTACAAGGTATGATATCTCGACTAGTGTTACAAAAACGCCAAAGAGAGCCGAAGTAGCTGGTTTTACTGACACCTATTACAAATATGCTACTGTGCCACTTGTTCTCAAAAAGAACTTAAAAAAATTTCCAACTTGGGACTCGCTTAATAATTCAAATGTAACAATTGCAACTACTCTTGGTACTTCTCAAGAGGAAAAGGCTAAAGAATTTTTTCCAAAATCAAAATTAAACTCAATTGAAGCACCAGCAAGAGACTTTCAAGAAGTCTTGGCAGGTAGAGCTGATGGTAATATTACAAGTACAACAGAGGCAAATAAATTGGTTATTAAATATCCTCAATTAGCAATCGTTCCAGATGGTGGAAAAAATCCAGCATTCTTAGCAATGATGGTACCAAAGGGTGATACTAAGTGGAATGATTATGTTAATAAATGGATTAAAGACAAAAAATCATCAGGCTTCTTCGCCAAGTTATTAGCTAAATATAATCTGAAAAGCTTATAATAAATTAGTAATTAATTTTTTATTCTTTATAACTTAAAGAGTGAAAAATCTTTTATTATTAATTCTAATTTTTCCATTAACATCATGCGGTAAAAGTGAATTAAACTGGTTAATCTTATCACCAAACAACATTGAGGGGTTAACTAATCTGAAGTTTTTATTAAGTGGTTTAACAACTACAATTTATATTAGTATAGTTTCAATCATTATTTCAATTATTCTAGGTCTTTTAGTCGCTATTCCATCACTGGCTAAAAGTAAATTCTTAACCTACCTTAATATTGGTTATGTTGAGATTGTAAGAGCAATTCCTTTACTAGTTTTGATTTTATGGATTTATTATGGTCTTCCAATCATGACAGGTATAAGTTTTAGCCCATTTGTTTCTGGTATCATAGCACTGTCATTAAGCGAAAGTGCTTTCCAAGCAGAAATATTTAGAGCAGGAATTAATTCAATCAAAAAATCACAATGGGAGGCTGGAAGCTCATTAGGATTAAGTTTTTTTAGAAAATTAAGATTAGTAATTCTACCTCAGGCAATTAAGAATATCTTACCAGCTATTGGTAATCAATTTGTATATGTGCTTAAAATGTCCTCTCTTGTATCGATAATTGGTATTGGAGATTTAACTAGAAAAGCAAACGAATTAGTTGTGACGACTTATCGGCCACTAGAAATATATACATTTCTAATTCTTGAATATTTAATCTTAATATTAATTGTTTCTTATCTTGTTAGAAAATTAGAAAAAAAATTACAAAAAGATTAATTTTTTCTTCTATACTCCCAAGGATATTCAAAATTCATTGACCACATACCTTTTTTATTTTTTTTGGCATAATCTTCATCTGGAATGTATTTTGTTGAATATTTCCTGTAAGCGAAAGCATAACCCTCTCGAACAAGATACTTAGATAGACTTTCATTATTTACAAAACATTCAGCTAAAATTCTCTTATATCTATCTACACCCTCCTTAACACATTTTACTTTGTTTTTACCGATCTTCTTAATAAGTAATTGTTTTGCTTGGATCCCACATTCGATAACTTCATTATTCTTATTACAAATTTGTTTAATTTCTGGAGTATCAATGCCACTGAAACGAATTTTTTCATTGTTTAAATGAATAGTATCTCCATCTATAACCTTTATTTCACTAGATTTTACATCAAGGTATGTGACAAAGAAAAATATTAGACAAATACTAGTAAGTAAAAAGACTTTTATTTTGTTTGAAAACATTATTCAAAAAATACCCAATAAATATTAGAACTGCAATTCCCATAAACCAATTTGTTACTAAAATTGTATAAAAAATATCCTCGTAATCACCTCCTTTAATATTAATTACATACCATAAACTTAGAAATGGAAGGGCTGTTAATCTTAGAATACTTAAATAAAGACTATACAATGGTTTTTTGACTGCTTGGAATACGGCAGTGGTTATGAAAAAGACTGGATAAATTGGACCGATTAATGCGGCAACTTTTAGATATATTGCTCCATGTTTAATAGCCTCAGAGTTGTCTGTAAATAATGAAACTAAAAACTCTGCACCTAAAAATATTATTATTCCTGCACATATCATAAAAGATGATCCAAACATTAAAGCTTTTCTGTATAATTCTCTCAATCTATCGTAATTTTTTGCACCGAAATTTTGTCCCCCTATAGATAATACCGCTGTATTTAATCCAATTACAGGGAGTAAAAAAACTTGTTCAATTCTTAAAGCAGCACCATAACCAGCAGTTGCCAAGTCTCCAAATTGACCAATGAAGTAAAGGATATTAAACAAACCTACCCCAATCAACAACATGCTAAACATTACAGGAATTGTTTGATATAGAAGTTCTCCTAGAAGATCAAATTTTGGAATAAAACACTCAGGCTTAAGATATTGTTTTAATTCACAACAATAAACTTTATATGCCAAATATAAAAGACCAATAAACTGTGCAACTACTGTGGCTATTGCAAGTCCAGCGATACCAAATGCTGGAATAAAACCATAACCAAAAATAAATAATGGATTTAGAATAATATTTAAAAAGAAACTAAAAATTAAAACGTTTCTGTAACTTTTTGTATCCCCTTGCGCATTTAGTGTTCCATTTAACGAAATTTGTATCAAAACAATTATAGTTCCATAAAAAATTACATCTAGATATTTTCTAGTTAATATAATTGCCTCTTGGTCTGATCCCATAAGAGAAAGTAAAAAATCTGAAACATTCAAACCAAAAAAAGTAACTAGTATGGATAAAAAGATTGCAAAAATGATTGATTGAGCAACAAATAGTGATGCCTTCCTTTTCTTATTAGATCCTATATTATTTCCAATTAAAGTATTAGTTCCAGCAGTTAATCCAACACCTATTGCAATAATAGTAAAATAAATTGGAAAAGATTTTGCGATCGCTGCTATTGCTTCAGCAGATATTCTTCCTGCGAACCATGTGTCTACTAGATTGTAAAAGGTTTGAAATAATGAGCCAACACTTGCTGGAATAGTAACTTTTCTCAATAAAAACCATATGGGATCTTTAGTTAATTTGAAAGATTGTGACAAATAAATCCTTAGTTAAATTCTTTTTGAAAATTATATTTTTTTCCTGATAGCTTTGCTTTGTATATCTGACTTTGTCTCATTCTAAAACGAGATTTTTGCTTTTTTGAGAGTTTACTAAAACAACTAGGACAAGTTACACCCTCCTCATATTTTCTAGATTTTTTATCTTTAACAGAGATTGGTTCTCTACATCCACCACAAATTGAATAAGTTCCCTGTGCAAGTCCATGTTTTAAACTTACTCTATTGTCAAATACAAAACATTCACCTTTCCATAAACTATTTTTTTGTTTGATTTTCTTCAGGTAATTTAGAATTCCACCTTTTAATTGATAAATATTTTTAAAACCTTTTTTTTCTAGATATACAGAGGCTTTTTCACATCTAATTCCACCAGTGCAAAACATTGCTATCGGTTGATCTTTTTTTAATTTTTTTA
>CABYNS010000010.1 GCA_902520335.1 uncultured Pelagibacteraceae bacterium | reverse complement strand
TGAATTTCAAGATTGAAAAAAAACATATTAAGCTCTTCACCATTATATAATTTTTTTAGAGCACCCGAGATTGTTATCATTAAAATTGAAATATATAAAAACACATGATTTAATTTTGCAATTATTTTTTGCCCAGGAAAAATATTATTATTTAATTTTGGGGTTGGATTAAAAGTTTTATATATAAGCCTTAGTATAGTTAAATAAAATATACTTATACCGACTGCAACATGAATATTTTCTATGGTTAATCTTTTTTCACTGAAATCCATGTCTACTAGATACATACCTAAAGGAATTTGAATTATTAGTACTGCGGCACTTAACCAATGAAATGATTTTGAAATAAAACCATACTCTGTTGAGGTATTTATTAATTTCATGTGATTTTTAAATATGACATGATTAAAAAATAAAAAATAAACTTTACTTTTACAAAATTCAATAATTTAAAGTGTTACAATTTAGCTAATTTTATGTTCATTTAATTATTGTTAATTAACCTTTAAATCATTAAAATTGATTCAATGATATTAAAAAATAATTTAACTAAAATCACTCTCATTACATTATTTACAATACTTTTCTCATATATTCTTAATTTTGTCACAGATAAAAATGAAGCTCTGGCTAATGTTGAGAATAAACAGATTGTCCAAGTTTTTAAAAGTCCATCTTGTGGATGTTGTAATGGTTATGTTTTATTTTTAGAAAAAGAAAATTTCAAAGTAAAGCAAACAGATTTGGAAAATATTCATACAATTAAACAAAAATATGCTATCCCATTAGAAATGCAGTCTTGTCATACAACAATTATTGATAAATATTTTATTGAGGGTCATGTTCCGCTAGAAGCGATAAATAAATTATTAAAAGAACGACCTGATATTGATGGATTAGCACTGCCCGGAATGCCAATTGGCACACCAGGTATGCCTGGTGATAAAGAGGAGCCTTATGTCATTTATCAACTTGTCGACGGGAACTTTTCAGTATTCATGACAATATAAATCTTATGATACAAAAAATAAAAATTTTAAAAACAATCATAATTATTTTTTCACTAAGCTTCACTTTTTCTGCTAACGCTCAAACTGTAGAAGAAATTATTAAGGGTAGAAAAGCTTTATTCAGTAAGAATTATAGTACTGCAAAAAGAGTACAAGCTTTGGCTAGTAAAGGAGAATTTGATAAGGCAAAATCTTTGATGATCAAAATGAGTGAAAATTACAAAACTTTAATTGAATATTTTCCAGATAATTCAAAAGAAGGTTTTAAAACCGAGGCTCTACCTTTAATCTGGGAAAATAAAAAAGAATTCAATGATTTAATGAAAAAATCATCAGATGATATGATTAAATTAACTTCCTTAATTGAGGATTCTGAAGATATAAAAGGTACTTTAACTCAAATGATGTGGAGTAACTGTAAAGCTTGTCATAGTAGATTTAGAGCACCGTAAATAAAGGCCGGATTCCTGTATTAGTTCCCAGATTTTACGCCGGTTATCTTCATTCATTCTAACTTAAACCTTGATTTATCTCCAAATGGTCTAGTCTGCGGTCTAGTTGTCCCATAAAATCCTATAACCCAGAACGATGATCCCTAAAAGTTTTTTCATATCAAGTTAATGACATGCAATGCCAAATTTTTTTAGTCGCCAATAATTATAGGGCCAAGGAGTAAGAAAACCTACCATCAACATAATTGGCATCACCCACCAGGTTAACATAGCACCTCCCGTTAGAAGATAGTCAGTTAAGTTCATTGCAACCTCCATGCTTACCATGGAAATAAAACTCATTCCTAGTGCAGTTTTTAAAGCATCCTTAAATTTAAAATTTTGTCTTATTAAAATTATGGTTTCTAAAATAATACTTGTAATTAAACCATTGATAATTGCTAAAGTCATAATGGCTAAAACAGGCCAGGGAATCCCTGTTATTTGAAAATATAATATAGTTCCAAAGTCACCAATTGCACATCCTAATAAACACCAGGCAGTATTCTTTGCACTTCTTTTCCATGTATGATTGCAAGACCAATTAAAATTAACAGTATTTTCCATGTAAAAATTTTATTTTAATTAATTTCTACTTTTGCAATCATTCCTACATCATAGTGACCTGGGACATTGCAGGCTATTTCTATGTTAGATACATTTTCAAATTTCCAAATTAAATCTTTACTACTCTTTGGCTCCAACAGAACACTATTAGCATGACTATGTGCCATAGATTTGTCCATCTTAGACATTTTTTTCATTTTATCTTTATCAATGCTATCAGCTAATAATATTTCCATCTCAACCATTTTTTGCATTTCAGATTGATGTTCTTTGTGCATGCTTTGATTAGCAATATTAAATTCATGCACTAATTCACCAACATTCTCTACCTCAAATTTTATAGTCTCACCAGATTGAACTTTAAAAGAACTTGGTTCAAAATAATTATCATACATTAAAACTTTAATTATTCTTGTAACGTCTTCTGGTTTTCCTTTTTTACCAACTTTCATACTTTTATCTGCTAGTGCAGTCGAAATTGACACAGTGAATGAAATTAATATTATAAAAAAATGTTTAAACATTTTTGAAATGTATCTAATTGAATCAAAAATTCAATGTGTCAATTAAGCTTTAGTTGATATTCGTAATTTTCTTTAGACCAAAAAGACTTGATATATGCTAAAACACTATCAATTTCTTTATCAGATAGTTTGTCACCAAAACCAATCATCTTACTTTCATAATTATTTACTAACTTTGCCAGTCCATATTTTATAATAGCATGAAGTGTTTTGTCATCATGATGCCAAGTGTGTCCAGTACCATTTAAAAGTGGGGCTTTTCGATGTCCATCTTCATCCACACCTTTCCAATTTTCAGCACCTGACAAATTTACCATATGACAAGAAACACAATTATCTTGATAAACTAATTTTCCTCTCTATCATTATTTTAGATTCTGTAGTAATTGGAAAATGATTATGTGCAATGCTACTTACAGTTAATGATATCGAAAAAATTATAAAAAATATAAGTTTCATTTAAAAACATTTTTAAGACATATCTTTAGTTTTTTCTACTGCACCAAAATGCACATGAACGATTTTAAAATAGGTTTAAAGACCAATTTGTCACTGCAATAACAACAAGATAACGTGCCACTTTCCCTATAGCAACCAGGACTAAAAAATCTAAGAAACGAATTCGCATAGTACCCGCAACAAAAGTTAGCGGATCTCCAACTATAGGCAACCAAGCAAACAACAAAGACCATTTACCATACTTCAAAAACCATTTGGAAGATCGCTTCATTTGCTTTTGATTAAATGGAAACCATTTTTTGGACTCAAATTTTCTAGAATAAATTCCCAAAACCCAATTAAAAGATGAACCAAGTATGTTACCCAAGCTTGCTACAAGCAGTAATATGAAATTGTTATAAGATTGAACGGCCATAAGTCCTGCAAGCGTAATTTCTGATGATAAGGGTAAAATAGTAGCTGCTAAAAAAGAAATGACAAAAAGAGTTATATAACTCACTTTTCAAACTCAAGAAGGTTTGCATTAGCATTGCTACAAACTAACAAACCAAGAACCAATATCCCTAAAAGTTTTTTCATAATCCAAGATTATCAAAAACCTCTAGAATTGACCATTTGATTTATCTCTAAATGGTCTAGTCTGCGGTCTAGTTTGTTGATTAAATTGATGAGTCTGTAAGCAGTTTATTTTAAATGGAAGTTAAATGGCCCGCATAACTAGTGCAAGCTAGTGTGAGCTAGTGTTAGGTAGTGTGTCCCTCTAACTCCACATTAAATATTAAGATTAAACGAAGGGGTTCGCTCTTTCGTTCTCCAACCAAAAGAGCTCCCCTTAGTCGCCTTTTTGGCATTTAAGTCCTAATAGACTTTTATTTATTTCGTTTATGTTTTTATGAAATATAAAGCTACCCAGCTAAGTGTCAGGTGGCATTTGATTCATTAAATTACCTCCTTATAAAAAAAGATAAATTTTGATTAGGTTGTATTCAAGAAATATATTTAATTAAAATCAAAATTAATTACTTGAATACAACCTGCCTCTTTTGTAATCTTCCACCATCAAAAAAAACTTCACTTAGAAATAGAAATTTAATTTACATTAGTAAAAATTCTAGTTAAGATAATTTATGAACTATTTAAGTGGACTTATAAATCTTATTTTTTGTTTAGTTGTTTCAACAATTATAATTTATGCAATAAATTTTATAGCAGGATTTGCTGGAGCTGATTACTCATTTACAAATGGTGAGGTATTTGTGATGTGGATTTTAATGGCGATCCTCGTAAATAATTGTTTTAGAAAATAACCAATCTTTAAATGAACAACTCAGTAAAGACAGATGATGTTATATTTAATTTTTTTAAACAAATTTGTGATGAAAAAGATGAGCATAGGTGTGTTGAGCTGGGAAATAGTTGGATAAAAGCTATGGAGACAAATTTATCAAACATGGAAGCAAACTTAGATGAAAAAGATAGGATTAAACATAAAGAAGATATCCAAAATAACCGTGATCACTTAAATGGTCTTAAAGGCAAAACTTCAGCTGAGTGGAAAGAATATGCAACTAAATGTATGATTGAAATTATGGATAGTAAAGTATAAGTACTATTTTAAAGGGGTGTCTTAACAGACTGAGATTAAACCCTAAGAACCTGTCCGGTAATTCAGAAAGGGAGATTAATGGGTAAAACATATTTTTTAAGCCAATCAATATCACTAACTTTAGTTATTTTAATAAGTTTAATATTTGTTTTTTTAGGCTTCTATAATTCAAAAAAATATCAAGATCTTAATAACTATCTAACCGCAAATAGGAATATAGGATTATTTTCTTTAACAACTAGCTTAACTGCCTCAGCTCTGGGAGCATGGATTTTGTTCGGTCCGGCTTCAGCAGCGAGTTGGGGAGGGATAGGAGCCATTATCGGATATTCACTTGGAACAGCTTTTCCAATGTTTTTTTTAATTTACCTTGGAAAAAAAATTAGAAAAGAACTTCCTAAAGGATCTTCTCTTATAGAATTTATGAGAAAAAAATTTAGAAAAAGTTTATTCAAACTTATTCTGTTAATGATCATTTTTTACATGTTTATTTTTTTATGTGCTGAAGTAACTGCAGTGGCTATCTTGATTAATTATATTTCAGGCACAGAACTTTGGATAACTGCTTTGATTGTTTTATTATCTACTCTCGCCTACACTTTATATGGAGGTTTAAGAGCCTCTATATTTACAGATAATATTCAAATGATCGTTATAGGGGTCCTATTATTGATTTCTTTAGTTTACATTAATTCTTCTATTGGATCTGAATTTTCATTTGAATTTATACATGAAAAGAATCCTCAACTTTTAAGCTTATCTTATGTTCCTAGTTACACTGCTGGTTTAACTTTCTTTATAGCAGTTGCAGCAACCAATCTATTTCATCAGGGTAATTGGCAAAGAGTATATGCAGCAAAAAATTTTGAAACTTTGAAAAAAAGTTTAATTATATCTTTTTTTATAATCATACCGATAGTTTTTTATATGGGTTTTACAGGAATGGTCGCTTTCTCAATAGACCCTACTATTAGACCTGATTTAGGATTTTTTACTTTACTACTTAAAGAACAAACAGAATTGTTTTCATTATTTGTAATAATATTAGGGCTAGCCCTGACTATTTCAACCGTTGACACATTAATAAATGCCATATCAAGTTTAATTGTAGTTGATGGCAAAGCAGTAATAAATTTAAATAAAAATACAAATTATTTAAATCTATCTAAAAAGATAATTTTGTTTTTATCCTTTGTTTCATTTATTATTGCATCTAAAGGATTTGATATTTTATATTTATTTTTATTAGCTGATTTATTTTGTTGTGCTTTTGTATTAACTGTTTTTATGAGTTTTTATGATAAATCAATTAATGAAAATTTAGCATATTTCTCTATTTTAATTGGACTTATTGGTGGATTTTTATTTTACCCATCACCTGATTTCTCTAAAAGTTTATTAGTGGGAATTCTAGTATCAAAAGATTTATTCCCATCTTTTGTAGCACAATCTTTACTTTTTTTATCTTTCATTATAGCGACCTTTCTACCTTTATTCATTATTAAAGCTAAAAAGCTTATATAAGTAGATTGTATTAAAGTAATTAATAGCTATATAGATGCTTCCATGTCAAATAATCAGATTTCAATAAATAATTTATCAAAAGTTTATGACAACGGTTTTAATGCATTAAAGAATGTAAATTTAAAAATAAACAGAGGTGAAATTTTTGCAATGCTTGGTCCAAATGGTGCAGGTAAAACTACCTTAATAAGCATTATTTGTGGAATTGTAAATCCAACTTCAGGAAATGTTAGTGTGGATGATTATGATATCATAAAAGATTACAGAGAAACCAGGTCTAGAATCGGTTTAGTACCTCAAGAATTAACTTTAGAACAATTTGAAACAGTTTTTAATAATGTTTCTTATTCTAGAGGTCTTTATGGAAAAAAAGCTGACCCAAATCATATTGAGAAAGTTTTAAAACAACTAAGTTTATGGGATAAAAAAGATCTTAAACTTCGACAGTTATCTGGTGGAATGAAAAGAAGAGTTTTAATTGCCAAAGCATTATCTCATGAACCTTCAATTTTATTTTTAGACGAACCTACAGCTGGTGTTGATGTAGAGTTAAGAAAAGAAATGTGGCAGGTTGTTGAAAACTTAAGAAAAACCGGTGTAACAATTATTTTGACTACTCATTATATAGAAGAAGCAGAAGCAATAGCTGATCGAGTTGGTGTTATAAACCAGGGAGAGATCGTAGTTGTTGATGAAACTAAGGAACTATTAAAAAAAATGGGCCACAAAAAACTTACAATAGATCTACAAGAAAAAATAAACCAAATACCTACAACACTTCAAAAATATAATTTATCTTTTACACCAGACTTGATGAGTTTGAATTATACTTATAATGTTCAGGCAAAACAGACAGGAATTACAAATTTACTTCAAGATTTAAAAGATGCAGGCTTAAAATTAAAAGATTTAAAAACCGAACAAAGTACTTTAGAAAAAATTTTTGTAAATTTAGTTAGGGAAAAAAATGAAAATTAATCTTTATGCATTGCGAGCAATTTATCTACATGAGATGGATCGTTTTAGAAGAACTTTAACTCAATCTGTATTATCTCCAGTATTAACGACTTCACTATATTTTATAGTTTTTGGTTCAGTAATTGGAGGGTATGTGGAAAAAATTGATGGAATAAGCTACGGATCATACATCGTGCCTGGTCTATTGATGTTAACATTATTAACTCAATCAATAAGTAATACTTCTTTTGGAATTTTCTTTCCAAAGTTTAATGGAACAATTTATGAGATTTTAGCCGCTCCAATTTCAACACTAGAGGTTGTGCTTGCTTTTGTGGGCGCTGGTGCAACAAAAACACTAATAGTAAGTATAATTATATTTATCACTTCATTATTTTTTGTTGATGTCCAAGTCAAATACCCATTATTGATGATATTTTTATTAATTTTGGTAGCATTTACTTTTGCTTTGTTTGGTTTCTTAATAGGTTTAATAAGCTCAGATTTCGAACAAATGTCTATAATTCCAACTTTGTTTGTCACACCAATGGTATTTTTAGGTGGAAGTTTGTATTCATTAGATATGTTGCCATCATTTTGGCAAACTGTGACTTATTTTAATCCAGTTGTTTACTTAATAAATGGTCTAAGATTTTCCTTTTATGGAGTTTCTGATTTTAATATTTGGATAAGTATTGGCACAATGTTTTTATTCTTATCCATTTGTATTACAGTTGTTACTGTTCTTCTTAAAAAAGGTTATAAAATTAAATCCTAAGTAGAGGCTATTTTTTTCTTAGGATCATAAAAAGGTTTTTCTACAACAGTGCAATTAATTTTATTATCATTTGTATCAACCCTAAATTTGCCACCTATTTCAGAATGCTCTATGGCTATCATAGCAAGTCCTATATTTTTTTTTAATCTAGGTGAATAAACTGCCGAAGTTACTTTACCAATTTTTTTATCATTTTTATAAATTGTCCAAAAAGTTGTATTAGGTCCTTCTAAAGGTTTGCAATCTAACTCCAGCCCAACTTGCTTTCTTTTAATTCCATCTTTTTTTATTTTTTTTAAAGCCTCTTTGCCAACAAAATCAATATCACTATCCAAATTCACCAAACGATCTAGACCTAATTCAAATGGATTTGTATTAATATCTGCATCTGCATGATAAGAAAGCATTCCACCTTCAATTCTTCTTATTGATGATGTGTGACCAGGTTGAAGCCCATGTTCTTTTCCGGCTTCCATTATTTTTTCATATAGTTCATTTCCTCTAGAACTGTCTCTTAGATAAATTTCGTATCCAAGTTCACTTGACCAACCTGTTCTAGATACTATTAGGGGAATTCCGTCTAAATTATACTCTTTTAACCAGTAATATTTTAAATTTTTTACACTTTCACCAAATAATTTAACCATTATTTTACCCGAGGTTGGTCCTTGTAATTGTAATGGCGAAACATCTGGTTCAGTGATCTTAACATTTAATTTTGAGTTTATTGCAACACCCTGAGCCCATAATAAGATATCACTATCAGCTAAAGATAGCCAAAAGTGATTTTCAGCAAGTCTTAAGAGAACTGGGTCATTTAAAATTCCACCCTCATTATTTGTGATTAATACATATTTGCACTGACCAACTGCTAAATTTGAAAGATCTCTAGGAGTTAATAATTGTATAAATTTGTAAGCATCTGGTCCAGTAATCTCCACTTGTCTTTCAACTGCAACATCACACAGAATCGATTTTTCAATTAAATTCCAAAAGTTTTTTTCAGGATTTCCAAAATCTCTTGGAATATACATATGATTATATACAGAAAAACTTGTGGCACCCCATTTGATAGTTGAATCAAAGTAAGGGGATTTTCTTATCTGTGTTCCGAAACCAAAATTTTTATTAACCATAGAAGCTATTAACATACACTGGAGTGATTACAAATCTATTATTAACTGACCCATTTGGACCAGTTAATAACTACTAATATATAAGAGGAATAGTTTTATTAGAATTGTTCGGACTCAGTTGAGCCTGCCATTGCCGTGGTAGAACTTTGTCCACTACTTATTGTATTGGATACAGCATCAAAATAAGATGTACCAACTTCACGTTGATGTTTAACACTAGTATATCCATCTTTTTCACGAGCAAATTCTTGTTGTTGAATTCTTGAGTATGCTGTCATACCTTCTTTCTTATATTTTTCAGCTAGCTCAAAAATTGCAATATTTTGTGTATGAAATCCTGCTAAAGTAATAAATTGAAATTTATAACCCATTTGACTAATTTTTTGTTGAAACGATGCTATCTCATCATCTGATAGATGTTTTTTCCAATTAAATGATGGAGAACAATTATATGCTAAAAGTTTTCCAGGAAATTTTTCGTGAATTGCATCTGCAAATTTCTTTGCTTCCTCTAAATTTGGTGTAGCAGTTTCGCACCAAATTAAATCAGAGTAGGGTGCATACGCAAGACCTCTGGATATTGCTTGTTCAATCCCAGCTTTAACATAATAGAAACCCTCCGGTGATCTTTCACCTGTTAAAAAAGGTTTATCGTTTTCATCATAATCATTTGTAATTAATTTTGCAGCATTAGCGTCAGTTCTTGCTAAAATTATTAAAGGTACATCTGCAATATCAGCTGCTAACCTAGCTGCTTTTAAATTTTTGATCATGGTACCAGTTGGAACTAAAACTTTACCACCCATATGACCACATTTTTTTTCACTTGCCAATTGATCTTCAAAATGAACACCAGCTGCACCAGCTTTGATAAATTTTTTTGCAAGTTCAAATACATTTAAAGGTCCACCAAAGCCAGCTTCACCATCAGCAATAATTGGTAACATATAATCAATTCTTTTATCTTTTTTCATGTCACCATCTTTTAATTCCATATGTTGGATTTGATCAGCCCTTATTAAAGCATTATTCATAGATTCTACTAATTTAGGTGCACTATCATAAGGATATAAAGATTGATCAGGATACATTTCTCCAGCACTATTTGCATCAGCAGCTACTTGCCAACCACTCAAATAAATTGCTTTCAAACCAGCTTTTGCATGTTGAACTGCATGGTTTCCAGACAATGATCCTAAGGTATTAACGTAATTCTCGGTATTTAATAATTTCCAAAGTTTTGTAGATTGTTGTTTACAAATTGAATACTCAATTTTAATTGAGCCTCTAAGTCTCTCAACCTCTTCAGGGGTATAATCTCTTTTAATTCCTGCAAATCTTTTTAGTTCATAAGAAATATTTTCTGCACTCATTATTACTCCCTGTTAGTTTTAGTTATTGAAAATGAATATTAAGAGGTAGAAAAATTAGTTTGAGTCGTTAAGGGTCTCAACTAGATCTTTCATTCCACTTGAACCCCAATCACAATGATCATCTCTCATGTAAATACCTCTACTATTATGTCTAGCAAGGTCCTCATGTTTTATGATTTGAGCCTCATTTTCGTTGTTTTTTAATTTTTCGTCCATGTAAATTTTATAATTTACAGAATTTACAAAATCTACAAAAAAGCATAAAACTCTTGTAAATTAGGCAAAAATTTTGTAAAAATAAATTTACAAAATTTACAAATAGAAAACATGAGTCAATTAGATTTGAAAATAGGGCCAAAAATAAAGGCTTTTAGAAGACAATTAGGGCTTCAAGCTAATAAATTAGCTGAAGAATTAAACATATCTCCAAGTTATTTAAATCTAATTGAGGGAGGAAAAAGAAAAATAGATGGAGATTTACTTTTAAAAATTTGCGAAAAATTAAATATTGAACTTTCCCAATTAACCTCAAAATCAGACATCAATTTAGAAAATACTTTATCAGAAATACTCGATGATAAATTGTTTGAAGATTTAGATATTCTAGGTCCAGAAGTAAAAGATCTAGTTGGCACCAATCCTAAGATTGGGAGAGCAATTGTAAGACTAGGTGACATTTTAAAAAAGAAAGATCATGAAATGATCAATAAAATTGAAACAATATCAGGCAAGATAGTTGATAATAGAAAGAATTCATTTCCAGGTGAGGTTATTTCTGATTTTTTACAAGAGAATAAAAACTATTTTCCAAAATTAGAGAATTTTGCAAATCAAGTTTTCGATAAAGTTCAAAAAAATAATAGAACTAGATATATTGCTCTTTGTGATTATTTAAAATCAGAATACAACATAATAGTGAAAGATGTTATTCCTGAAGAGAATAAACCTTTTTCAAAACTCTATAGGAAAAATAAAAAAGAACTATTATTAAGTGATTACAGTTCTCTAGAAACAAAAAAACTACACGCAGCTGCTCAAATAGCCCAAGAAGGTGCTGATAAAGAAATTGAGGAATATTTGTCTAAATTTACTTTTCCATCTGATGAGTCTAAAAAATTAACAAAAATTGCATTATTAAATTATTGTGGTGCAGCAATTTTAATGCCTTACAAGCTTTTTCACACAGAATGTAAAAAGCTTAAATATGATTTGGAGTTATTACAAAATACCTTTGCCACATCTTTTGAGCAGGTAGCTCATAGAGTTACATGTTTACAAGATCCAAAACTACCAGGAATACCATTTCATTTTTTAAGAGTAGACATGGCTGGGAATATATCAAAAAGATTTTCATTATCAGGAATAGAAATTCCAAGATATGGTGGAGCTTGTCCACGTTGGAACGTTTATTCAGCGTTAACAAGACCTGGTATCATTCAAGCTGCTGTGAGTAAAATGTCTAATGGTGAAAAGTATGTATGTATTGCTAGAACAGTTGAAAAGGGAATTGGAAGATTTGGACAAGCAAAAAGTATTTTGTCCATTGGATTAGGATGCGAAGCAAAATATGCAAAAGAATTTATATATTCAGAAAATTTAAACATTAATGATAAATCTACAGAAATACCAATAGGCGTGTCATGTCGAACGTGTGATAGATTAGACTGTTCACAAAGAGCTTTTCCTCCTTTACATAAAAAATTCGATGTCGATATTAACTCAAGAGGTGTTTCCGTATACGTGGGAGACAAAAACACATAGGCGATGATTAAATTTATCATACCTGCAATTGTTGTATTTTTGATAGTTCTTTTTTGGGAAAAAATAAATGAAACGATTTATAAAAAATTTAATATAAAGATAAATTATATTATTGCTATAATTTCAGTAACAATTTTAGGAGCTATATTTGCTTTATTATATTTTTAATTGAAATTAATAAGAAATTAGAAAATGAAAGAAATTTTAAAAAATGTAAGAAATAAACTTGCTGAGAAATATTTAGATAATAGTAGCCTTAAAACTTCAAAAAAATTTAAACCTAGAATTAAAGCTAGGATCCGAAAAAATAAACAAATAATCAATAAAAATATCGATGATTTTTTTGGTTGGGTTAAAGGAGCAGAATTAGTTGAGCTTAAAGATTGTAATATATCTGAGGACCCAGTTAGACCAGAGTTAAGTGTGTCTTTTAGAAAAAGCTATGGAAGGAAAATTTATGGCGTTAAATTTAAAAAAGAAATTCATGCTGTGATGTGCTTTGCTTTTACAAATAAAGTCCCAAAAGATGTAGAGGAATTGGATAAATTTAGCCAAGATGCTCATTTACAAAGTACTCACAGAGGTCAAAATGTTGGTCAGATTGCTATTGCTTATACAGTTTGGTCTAAAAAAAAAGGTGGTGGAAAACTGATTGTAAAAGAAGTTTATAAAAAGATTAAAAAGTCTAACCATTTAAATAGATTGGTCACGCTCTCCCCTCTAACTGAAATGGCGACAAAATTTCATAGTAAAAATGGTGCGAAACTTTTACAAGTCAATGAAACTACTCAAAATTTTGAGTATGAGATAATAAAAGAATAAAAAATTTTAAATTCATATAAAATGAAAATATATATGATAAATTTTTTATATTTTCTAATTTTAGTTTTAAGTTTTAACAATTTGACATTTGCTATGGAAAAAAAACCTTATCATCATCTCTCTGACGGTACTTTTAGAAATCCTGAAGACTCACCAAAAAGAGATCCAAATGTAAAATGGTCTTACAAAATTTTTAATCAAGAGAAAAAGAAACTTGATATGACAATTTCTGAAGGCCATGTTTTAGAAAAAAACGAAGTATTGAGAAACTTAGAAAAATATAAAGATAATGATTATATTGCTTGGATTGGTCATGCTACGTTTATTATTAAATTAGGAGATACTACTATTATTACTGACCCGGTTTTTTCAAAAAATGCAGGTCCACTAATATTTGGACCAAAAAGATTTACTGAACCAGCATTGAAATTAAGCGAGATACCTAACATTGATTTATTTTTACTCACCCACAATCATTATGATCATCAAGACATGATGACGATAAGGAGATTTCCTTTTAAGGACTCCAAAGTTTTGCTTCCACTAAAACTTAGCAAATATTTTAAAACGAATGGATATCGAGATGTCAATGAGATGGATTGGTATGACGAAATTAATATTAATAAAAATTTAAAAGTTACTTTTCTTCCAGCTGTTCATTGGTCAAAAAGAAGTTTAACAGATACCAACAAAACTTTGTGGGGAAGTTTTTTAATTGAATATAATGGAAAAAAAATATTATTTGCCTGTGATACAGGATATGGAAATATTTACAAAGATTTAGGAAAAAAATATGGACCAATTGATTTAACCATAATCAACATTGGTGCATATAATTTTTATCCAATTATGCCTTATAAAGATAAATCTATTTATCATACCAATCCGGAAGAGGCCCTTAAAATTGGAAGAGATTTGAAAAGTAAAAAGGTTCTGGGTATGCACTGGGGAACATTTGTATTATCTTTGGAGCCAATTATGGAGCCACCAGTAAGATTTAAAGATAATGCTGAAAATTATGGATTTAATAAAGAGGATGCACTTATCTTTAAGATTGGTCAAATTTCAAAAATATCAGATATTATCAAATAAAAATTTATGGAAAAATTTAATTGGAATTATCCTACTTCAATGTGGGTGGGTGAAGATAGAATTAAAGATTTAAGCATAGCTTGTAAAAATTTAAATGTAAAAAAACCTTTATTGGTGACTGACAAAGGACTTGCACAATCAACTATTGTTAAAGATGCTTTGTCAAATTTAAAAAGTAATAATTTACCTACTGAAATATTTTATGATGTGATTGGCAATCCAACAGGTAAAAATGTAAGTGACGGAGTAAAACATTATAATGAAAAAAATTGTGATGGTGTAATTGCTTTTGGTGGCGGAAGTGGTCTTGATGTAGGAAAAGCAATTGCATTCATGATAGGTCAAACTTTATCATTGTGGGATTTTGAGGATGTTGGCGATAACTGGACTAAGGCTGATCCAAACAATATCGCTCCTATTATAGCTGTACCTACTACAGCTGGAACAGGTTCTGAAACGGGTAGAGCATCTGTTATTTTGAATGAAGAGCTAGGAGTTAAAAAAATAATATTTCATCCAAAATTTTTACCATCCATAGTTATTTTAGACCCAGTTTTGACAAAAGATTTACCTAAAAAAATGACAGCCGCAACAGGCATGGATGCGTTGGCTCATAATTTAGAGGCATTTTGCGCTCCAGGTTATCATCCAATGGCTGATGGAATAGCTTTAGAAGGTATGAAATTAATTTCTAAATGGTTACCAGAGGCATATAAAAATGGATCTAACCTTGAAGCCAGAATGAACATGCTAACGGCTGCAAGTATGGGCTCTACTGCATTTCAAAAAGGCTTAGGCGCAATTCACTCCTTAAGCCATCCAGTAAATGCTTTAAATAACCTTCATCACGGCTTATCAAATGCAATTTTTATGCCATATGTTTTAACTTTCAATAGAGACGTGATTGAGAGCAAAGTCGTAAAGATCGCAGAGTATCTAGAGCTAAAAGACAAATCTTTTGACGGTTTTTTGAAATGGATTTTAGATTTAAGAGAAGAATTTGAAATTCCACATAAATTATCTATTGTGATTAATGAAAAGGATTTACAAATTGACCGTTTATCAGAAATGGCTTTAGATGATCCATCAACAAGTGGTAATCCAAAAAAATTGAAGATTGAAGATATGAAAATGATGTATCAGCACAGCATGTCTGGTAATTTGTTTTAAATGAGAAACTTTAATATTTTAATTGTTGAAGGAAATTTAAAAGAGGAAAATCAAAATTTTTTAAAAGTAGGTATTCAAACACATACTGAGAGTTTAAAGGATAGTCTCAATGGATTTGATAATCATTACAATTTTGATGTTATTAATCCATCGTCTGACCTAAATCTAGATGAGGTAAAAAATAAACTTCCAAAATATGACGGATTAATTTGGGGTGGAAGTAGTTTGAACATCTATAACAATACACCAGAGATAAAAAGACAAATTGAATTTATGAGAGAATGCCAAAAACAAGTTAAAAATATTTTAGCGATTTGTTGGGGAATGCAAGTTGCAGTAACCGCTGCTGGAGGAGAGGTAAAAAAAGCAGAAAAATCTCATATTGGAATTGCAAATGATATCATGATTAATAATGATGGATTAAAATATCCTATTTATAAAGATAAGAATAATAATTTCAATTCTCCAGCGTTTAATTTTGATGAGGTAACTAAGTTGCCAACAAATGGAATTAGTTTAGCATCAAATAGAATTAATAAAGTTCAAAGTTTATACTTTGAGGTAGGTAAATCCAAAATTTATGGATTACAATATCATCCTGAAA
>CABYNS010000009.1 GCA_902520335.1 uncultured Pelagibacteraceae bacterium | reverse complement strand
TTGTTTCAAATATCCGTTTAGCTAGCACCAAAGATAGAATGGATGAGTATCATCAATATGCTGGTGTAGCTAAAACAATTGGTGTTGATGTAAAATTTTTGACACCTCAACAAGTCAAAGAAATTTGGCCGCTTTGTCATACTGATGATTTAGTTGGAGCAATTCAACACCCAGAAGATGGATACATCCAACCTGCAGACTTAACTCAGGCACTTGCCACAGGTGCTAGGAATAGAGGAGCTGAGATTTATAGAAACACAACAGTATTATCTATGAGACAAAATAAAGAAGGATGGATTGTTGAAACAGATAAAGGATCAATTGAATGTGAA
Organism: uncultured Pelagibacteraceae bacterium; assembly: GCA_902520335.1. Lineage (GTDB taxonomy): Bacteria > Pseudomonadota > Alphaproteobacteria > Pelagibacterales > Pelagibacteraceae > Pelagibacter. Next base: position 16,467 of record CABYNS010000009.1, on the reverse strand, counting down.
CATGTCATTTCATGTTCAGGAAATTTTGCAAGACAAACTGGTGAAATGGTTGGATTAGATATTCCAGTTATTCCTGTTGAACATCAATATATTGTAACTGAACCGCATCCAGAAATACAAAAAAGAAAAAAAGAAGGTCTGCCAGAGATGGGTGTATTAAGAGATAGTGATAGTAGATGGTACATGAGAGAAGAGGCTGGTGGATTAATATTAGGTCCATATGAAGATGGTGCACCAGCGTGTTATGTAGAAGGTCCCTCAAAAGATTCTGAATATGAATTGTTTCAAGAAGATTTAGATAGACTTGCTCCACACATTGAGGGAGCAATACATAGAGTTCCAGCATTTGGAGAAGTTGGAGTGAAAAAAGTTTATAATGGTGCAATATGTTACACACCAGATGGTAATCCTATTGTTGGCCCAGCCTGGGGACTTAAAAATTTTTGGATTAATGAGGGACATAGTTTTGGAATAACTGCGGCAGGTGGTGCAGGTTGGCAATTAGCAGAATGGATCGTTGATGGTGAACCAACTATTGATATGCTTGGTGTTGAACCAAGACGTTACGGAAATTATGCAACAAAATCTTATCTCAAAGCAAAAAATGAAGAAGCTTACAGTCATGTATTTATTGTTCATTATCCTGATGAGGAGAGACCAGCTGCAAGACCTTTAAGAACATCTCCTTGTTATGAGAGAATGAAAAATCTTGGTGCTGTCTTTGGACAAAAATTTGGATGGGAAAGACCAAACTTTTTTGCAACAGATGGCATGGAACAAAAAGATCATTGGTCATTTAGACGATCAAAATGGTTTGATGCAATTAAGAAAGAATGTGAAAACGTTAAAAAGAATGTTGGACTTTTAGATATGACGGCCTTTGCGAAATGCAGAATAAAAGGTCCAAAGGCTGAAGAATTTTTAGACTACTTAGTTGCTAACAAACTTCCAAAAAAAATCGGAAGAATTAATTTGTGTCATGCGCTAAATACTAAAGGTGGTGTTCACTCTGAGTTCACAATCATGAAAGAAGCTGAAAATAGTTATTATTTGGTGTCAGCTGGAGTGAATTTGAGATTAGACCATGACTGGATTCAAAAATGGATGCCAACTGATGGTTCAGTTATATTTGAGGACTTAACAAATAGTACAGGTGTGCTTGTCGTAGCAGGCCCAAAAGCAAGAGAACTTATGCAAAAAGTTTCGACCGATGATTTTTCAAATGAAAACTTTAAATGGTTAACTGCAAAAAATGTTAATGTTGGATATGCTCCAGTTAATGCTATGAGAGTAAATTTTGTTGGCGAACTTGGTTGGGAATTACATCACCCAATTGAATATCAAAACCATATTTTTGATAAATTAATGGAAGCAGGTAAAGATCTCGGTCTTAAACCTTTTGGCATCAGAGCGATGAACAGTTTAAGAGTAGAAAAATCTTATAAACTTGTGGGAACTGAACTATCAATTGAGTATTCACCTTATGAGTCTGGCCTAGACAGATTTATTCATCCAAACAAGGGTAATTTTATAGGACTTGATGCACTAAACAAATGGAGAGAAAAGGGTTTTGATAATAAATTAGTAACACTAGAGGTTCATGACACAACAGACTCAGATGTTTTAGGCAACAATCCAATTTATAAAGATGATAAAGTTGTTGGAAGGGCAACGGGTGGAGAATATGGATTTAGATTAGATAAATCTATTGCCTTAGCAATGGTCAAACCTGATTTAGCAAATGTTGGAGAGAAACTTAAAGTTGATATTCTTGGAAAAACGTATGAAGCTACAATAGTAGAAGAAAGTCCATACGATGCTGAAAATAAACTTTTGAGAGCCTAATGAAAATTTTAGTCGCAGTAAAAAGAGTAATTGATTACAATGTTCAAGTAAGAGTTAAAGAGGATAACACTGGTGTAGTAACTGAAAATGTTAAGATGTCTACCAACCCCCCAGATGATAATGCGATTGAGGAGGCAGTAAAAATTAAAGAGTCAGGAAAAGCGACCGAAGTAGTTGCAGTAAGTGTTGGAGAAGAGAAAGCTCAAGAAACTGTTCGTAAAGCATTAGCGGTTGGCGCTGATAGAGGCATTCTTATTAAAGCTGATGGTATTTTAGAACCTTTAGCTGTTTCCAAATTATTACAAAAAATTGTTGAAAAAGAAAAACCAGATTTAGTTTTTATGGGAAAACAAGCAATTGATGATGATTGTAATCAAACTGGTCAAATGTTAAGTTCCTTACTAAATTGGCCTCAAGCAACATTTGCCTCAAAGATAGAGATTAAGGATAAAAAACTTGAAGTTACGAGAGAGATTGATGAAGGATTAGAGACAATAGAGATTAATATTCCTGCTATTGTAACTTGTGATTTAAGACTTAATGAACCAAGATATGCGTCTTTGCCCAACATAATGAAGGCTAAAAAGAAACCTATTGAGCAAATAAATGCGTCAGATTTAGGAGTAGATACATCACCAAGAATCGAGCAAATTAAGGTTGAAGAGCCACCAAAAAGAAAAGCAGGAATAAAAGTAAAAAGTGTGGCTGAGCTAGTGCAAAAATTAAAAAATGAGGCTAAAGTAATATAATGTCAGTTTTATTAGTTGCAGAACATAACAACAAAGAGCTTAAACCTTTTACATTGAATGCTGTAACTGCAGCTTCTCAAATGGATACTGATCTTCATGCTGTAATTATTGGTAATAACTGTGGAGATGCAGCAAAAAAATTATCAGAGTTACCATTAGTCAAAAAAGTAATTCAAGTAGAGGCAGCTCATTACGAAAACTTTGTGGCAGAAAATTTTGCACCAGTAATAGTGAAATTGGCAGAAAACTATTCACATGTTGTTTGTTCAGCTAATACATTTGGTAAAAATTTGATGCCAAGGATTGCAGCTTCTTTAGACACTTCACAAGTTAGTGACATTGTTAAGGTAATTTCTGCAGATACATTTTTAAGACCAATTTATGCTGGAAATGCATTTGCAACAGTAAAAAGCAAAGATCCAAAAAAATGTATTACTATTAGACCAACTTCTTTTGATCCATGTGAGAGTTCAGGCGGATCTGCGCCAATTGAAAAAGCTGAACCAAGTGAAGAGTTTAATAATACAAAATTTGTAAAAAGAGAAGAAATTAAGTCAGATAGACCAGAACTTGGAACTGCAAGAGTGGTTGTTTCTGGTGGAAGAGGAATGCAGAGTGGAGACAATTTTAAATTAATCACTTCTGTTGCCGATAAATTAAATGCTGCTATTGGAGCGTCAAGAGCAGCTGTGGATGCCGGATATATAAGCAACGATCATCAAGTGGGTCAAACTGGAAAAGTTGTAGTTCCAGATTTATATATTGCAATTGGTATCTCTGGTGCTATTCAGCATTTAGCTGGAATGAAAGAAAGCAAGGTGATTGTCGCAATCAATAAGGATGGTGAAGCTCCAATTTTTAGTGTTGCAGACTATGGTCTAGAAGCTGATCTTTTTGAAGCAGTACCCCAATTTATTGAGGAACTGAACAAATTAAACACTATACAAAAATAATATAATCTGTAAAAAATTATTATGTCCAGAGAGTCAATGGAATATGATGTAGTAATTGTTGGTGGAGGACCATCAGGATTAACAACTGCTATTAAACTAAAACAATTAAATTCAAATTTAAATATTTGTATTTTAGAGAAAGCATCTGAGATCGGTGCGCATATATTAAGTGGAAATGTTTTTGAAACTAGAGCACTAGACGAATTAATTCCAAATTGGAAAGATTTAAATCCACCTATAAAGACAAAAGTCACTAAGGAGAAATTTTTATTTTTAGGAAAAACAAAATCATTAAGTTGGCCAACATGGTTGTTACCTGCTGTTCAAAAAAATCATAAAAATTATATAATTAGTCTTGCAAATTTATGTAGATGGCTTGCTGAGCAAGCAGAAGCACTTGGTGTAGAGATATTTCCAGGATTTCCTGCAAGCGAGATTTTATTTAATGACGATGGATCTGTTAAGGGAGTAGCCACTCAGGACATGGGAATAGATAAACAAGGAAATAAAAAAGATAGCTTTGAACCAGGTATTGAACTTCTAGGCAAGGTTACAGTTTTTGCAGAAGGTTGTCGTGGGCATTTAGGAAAACAATTGATCAAAAAATTTAATCTAGGTAAAGACAAAGATCCTCAACAATATGGAATTGGATTTAAAGAAATTTGGGAAATTGATGAAAAAAATCACGAAGAAGGATTAGTGATGCATACAGCTGGATGGCCGTTAGATAATACCACTTATGGCGGAAGTTTTATTTATCATGCTGAAAACAAACAAGTATTTTTAGGATATGTAATAGGTTTAGATTATCAAAATCCTCATCTTTCTCCTTTTGATGAGTTTCAAAGATTTAAAACACATCCATCAATAAAAAAAATTATAGAAGGTGGAAAAAGAATTTCTTATGGCGCTAGAGCTTTAATTGAAGGTGGTATTCAAAGTTTACCAAAAATGTTTATGCCAGGTGCATTACTTATTGGATGTGACGCGGGAACATTAAACATGCCAAAAATAAAAGGATCTCATACTGCTATGAAAAGTGGAATCTTAGCTGCAGAGGCTATTAATGAACATATTCAGTCTAAAAAAGATTTATCATTATTTGAGGAATTATTTAAAAAAAGCTGGTTATATAAAGAACTGTATCAAGCAAGAAATGTAAAACCTAGTTTTAATTGGGGTTTAATTTTAGGAATAATTTTTACAGGAATTGATCAAATTCTATTTAGAGGAAAACTTCCATTTACATTGAGACATAAGCATTCCGATCATGAAACTTTAAAACCTGCAGATAAAATGCCAAAAATTGATTATCCTAAACCTGACAATGTGATTACTTTTGATAAAACAAGCTCAGTTTATTTGACTGGGACTAATCATGAGGATAATCAGCCAGTGCACTTACAGCTAAAAGATAAAGATTTACCTATAAAATATACTCTTGAAAAATATGACGAACCAGCTCAAAGATATTGTCCAGCAGGAGTTTATGAGGTTCAAAAAGAAAACGATATAAACAAATTTGTTATAAACGCTCAGAACTGTATTCATTGTAAAACTTGTGATATTAAAGAACCTTCTCAAAATATAGTTTGGGTCACTCCAGAGGGAGGCGGTGGACCAAAGTATGGAAATATGTAATTAGCTATCTTAGAAAATTAGCAAAAATTATTACTATTCCAATAATACCTAGCCAAATAATAAGATTTTTTAAAAAAACTTTTTTATTTTTATTTGCATAATAAAAACCTGGGAAGACCAGTACAATTACTAACAAAAGATATATGAACGATAAAATATTTTCACCCATAATCCAAATTTATATTATGAAAGATCTATTGCAAATTTTTTGAGTATTTCGATTGGCAAAACTTTCAATGTATTTTCATGAGTTCGTTTCAAAAAAATCGGGCAATCTTTTCCAGCTTCGACCGCTCTTGCATACCAAGTTGCACAAACACACCAGCCATCTCCATCCTTTAAGCCTGGAAAACCATATTCTGGGTGAGGTGTAATCAAATCGTTTCCTGCCTCTTTGCACCATTCTAGAAATTCTGTTGTAACTTTTGCACAAACAGTGTGTAACCCATGATCATTTTCATCGGTATTACAACAACCATCTCTATACCAACCAGTAAGAGGATTTTTGGAACATAATTCTAAATTTTCTCCCAGAACATTTTTCTGAATCTTATTTTCCATATACATTATATATATCCTCATCAATTGACGCATTAAATGAGATAGAACGTCTTTCCTCTTCAGTACCTTTAAATGGAAAAACTGTATGCATCAAATAGTTAGGGAATAAATAGAAATCACCAACTTCTGGTGTAATATTAAAAGTTGAAGGACAAGTAAACATTCTTGCTCCGTGTATTAGTTGCAAGTTTCCACCTCTATATTGTTTTGATTTTTTCTGTTGAGTGCTTTGTCCTAATGATTTTGGAACTTTTAAAAAACCAGCTCCAGAAATATGACCACCGTGCCAATGAGTTGGATTGTATTCATTTTGAAATTGTCTTACTACCCATGTTTTCAACAAATTAAATTTCGATATTTTTTTTCCTTCATTTAATTCTGTATAAATTTTACAAGAATTTCCTAAAAATTCTAACCAACCTGAAGATTTAACAAATTCTACTTCTAATAAAAATTCTTGAGTTACGTCACCAACTAGCGCCTCACCATAATTCAATTTTTTTAATTTTGAATCATCATTTATAATTTTATCAATATAGTCATTTAATTTATTTAGTATCTCGTCTGGTATTTTCACTTTTAGTATCGCAGGACCTAATACTCTTAAATTTTGGTATTTAATTTCCATTTAATTAAATTTTAGTTGGATTAGGTTGGCCTTTATAAACTTTTTCTGGGTCAAATTTTTTTTCTTTTTCAGTAAATTTCATCTCAACTTCTCTACCATTTTCAATTGGTCCAAGAGGTATAGATCTATAGAAACAAGATCGATAACCAACATGACAGCTAGCTCCATTTCCAATATCAACAGTAAGCCAAATAGAATCTTGATCGTCGTCAATTTTGATTTCAGTTACTTTTTGAACAAAACCACTTGTTTTGCCTTTGTGCCAGATAGATTGCCTTGATCTGCTGTAATAGTGAGCTTCTTTTGTTTCAATAGTTTTTTTTAATGCCTCAACATTCATATAACCATGCATCAAAATTTCTTTTGTTTGAGAGCACATCGTAATGACAGGTATTAAACCATCATTATCAAATTTAGGTGAAAGAAGATTTCCTTCTTCAATTTCAACCACATTTTCTCTTTTTTTGAACATATTCGGTAATTATGTAGCACATATATAGATATATTAAATATTTTAAAAATACGCATTTATATGTATAAAGCCTTCCATGAAGTTAGTTAAGGACATAGATAATAATCAAAATTCTAAAAAAATTTCTGATAAAGAAGTAGAAGAAGCTTTTAAAACTATTTTATCATGGATGGGTGAAGACCCTAATCGTGAAGGATTATTAGAAACTCCCAAAAGAGTTGTTAAAGCCTTTAAGGAGTATTTTAAAGGTTATAAGGAAGATCCTGTTCAAGTTTTAGATAAAACTTTTGGAGATGTGGATGGTTATGATGACATGGTTATTCAAAAAAATATTTCTATTCAAAGTCATTGTGAACATCATATGGCACCAATAATTGGTAAGGCTCATGTAGCTTACATACCTAATGAAAGAGTTGTGGGATTAAGTAAATTAGCAAGAGTGGTCGAGGTTTTTTCTAAAAGACTACAAACTCAGGAAAGATTAACTATGCAGGTTGCGAATACACTAATGCAATCTCTAGATGCCAAAGGGGTTGCAGTTACTATAGACTCAACTCATCAATGTATGACTATGAGAGGAATTAAAAAAGAGCAGGCTACAACTGTTACCAATTATTATTTAGGTCAATTCAAAGAAGATTTAAGTTATCAAAATAGATATTTAAGGTTAATAAGTAATTCAAAAGATTAAAAGTGTCAGACCAATTTAAAGCACTAGTTTTAAATCAAGATGGTGACAACTTTACAAGAGAAATAAAATCATTAGACAAAAGTTTTTTAAAACATGGCGATGTAACCATCAAAGTTGATTATTCAGATCTTAATTTTAAAGATGGAATGATTTTAAAAAATGGTGGTAGGTTAGTGAAAGAGTTTCCTCATATACCTGGAATAGATTTTTCAGGAACTGTTTTAGAAAGTGACAATTCAAAATTTAAATCAGGTGATGAAGTAATTTTAACTGGTTTTAGGGTCGGGGAAATTTTTTATGGTGGATATTCTCAACTAGCAAAAGTTAATGGTGATTTCTTGGTAAAGAAACCAAGTGATCTAACAACTAAACAAGCAATGATCTTAGGGACTGCGGGCTTTACATCTTTGATGGCAGCATTTGCAATAAAAGCTCGAGAGGAAATATTACTTGGTGCAAAAGTAAATAATGTTTTAGTTACAGGTGCAACTGGTGGAGTCGGAAGTATTGCGGTTATGATATTAAATAAGATGGGATACAATGTTACCGCAGTTTCAGGAAAAGATTCTAAAGCGGATTACTTAAAATCATTAGGTGCTAAAAGTGTTATAAATCGCGCTGAATTTGATAAAGATCCAAAACTTATAGATAAAGGTTTATGGGATGGAGTAGTCGACACCGTTGGTGGTAAAATTTTAGCTAATGCAATTGTTCAAACTAATTCAAATGGGATTGTTGCAGTATGTGGCAATGCAAGTACAAATGAATTAAATACTAATGTAATTCCTTTCATGTTACGAGGAATAAAACTTTGGGGAATGGACTCAGCAAATTGTAGCATCAAAAGAAGAGAATTTATTTGGGGAGAGGCTGCAAAATTAATCGATTTTAACTTAATAGAAAAATCTATTCAAACTGTTAGCTTGGAGGAGTTAATTGAAACTTATCCTAAAATATTAAAGGGTGAAATTTCCGGAAGAGTTTTAGTTGATTTAAATAAATAATGGATTGGGATAAACTTAAAATTTTTCATGCAGTTGCAGAAGCAGGAAGTTTTACTAATGCAACTATAAATTTAAATCTTAGTCAATCAGCAATAAGTAGACAAATTCAATCTTTGGAACAAGATTTAAAAGTTCAATTATTTGAAAGACACGCAAGAGGTCTTACCCTCACCGAAAATGGAGAGTATGTATTTAAGACTGCACACGAAGTTATAAGTAAACTCAAAGAAGTGGAAACTTCACTAGGAGATCAAAAAAATAAACCAACAGGAAAATTGACAATTACAACAGTTAGAAGTTTTGGAACTCATTGGTTAACCCCAAGAATTGAGGAATTTATGCGGTTAAATCCCGAGGTTGAAATAGAATTGATTTTTGAGGATAAAGAGTTGGACTTGAGCACAAGACAAGCTGATATTGGTATTTTTATGAGAAGACCTAAACAATTAAATTATATTCAAAAAAAGCTAATAGATCTAAAATATTATATTTATGGGTCTAACAAATATTTAGAAAAATATGGTATGCCAAAAACTGTGAGTGACTTAAATAAACACAAATTCATATCATTTGGAAAAGGAGCACCTTCCCCAGTTTATAATCCAGAGTGGGCATTAAAGTTAGGCATGCATGACGGAAAAAAAAGAAAACCTATAATGAAGGTAAACAGTGTTATGGGACTTTTACTAGCAGTGGAGTCTGGAGTAGGTTTAGCAGCACTGCCAGAATATTTAGTAAGTAATTCGACCAATATAATTAAAGTTTTACCTAAATCTGAGGGACCAATCACAGAGGCACACTTTGTTTATCCACAATCTTTGAAGAATACAGCTAGAGTTCAGGCCTTCAGGAATTTTTTGTTCAGCAAAATAGGCGACTGGAAGTCTTAGATAGCCTGCGACATCTTTGCGATTGATAATCATTCTCAATGAGAATAGTTCTCATTCTCAAAAAAATCATGCGGAAGAATGGAGAAATAATGAGAAAAACATCAATTTTTGTGTTTGTAGCATCTTTATTTGCAACATCATTTTTAATGGCAAATGAGGTAAATGTTTTTAACGCAAGACATTACAAGGCTGACGCTGAACTTTTTAGCAAGTTTACTAACAAAACAGGAATTAAAGTTAACTTGATAAATGGTAAGGCGGGTGCACTTGAAAAAAGAATGATAGAAGAGGGTGTCGACTCTTCCGCAGATCTTTACATTACTGCTGACGCAGGAAGATGTGGGGTATTTCAATCAAAGGGAATGACTCAATCTGGTTTGACATCTGCAGCTATTAAATCAGCAGTGCCATCAAACTTTAGAAATAGCCATTGGACCGGAATCGCAAAAAGAGCAAGAATAGTTTATTATTCGCCTGAAAGAGTTTCTGGAGCTGAACTATCTGGTTTAACTTATGAAAGTTTAGCTGATCCTAAATGGAAAGGTAGAATAGTTATAAGAGCATCTAATAATATTTATAATAAATCGCTTGTGGCTTCATTAGTTAAAAATAATGGAAAAAAAGCTACAGCTGAATGGGCGAAAGGAATTGTCGCTAACATGGCTAGGACACCCAAAGGAAATGATAGAGCACAAATAATGGCAGTTGCAGCTGGGGAAGCCGACATTGCTGTAGCTAATACTTATTATCTAGCACTAATGTTATCTGGTAAAAAGGGTCCAGAGCAACAAGGAGCTGCAAAAAAAGTTAAAGCTTTTTTTCCAAATCAAGGTGATAGAGGAACTCATATGAATATTAGTTGTGCAGCATTAGTAAAAGGTGCTCCTAATAAAAATAATGCCATTAAACTTGTAGAGTTTTTATTAACACCTGAGTCCCAGGAACATTTTGTTAATAATACCTTTGAGTTTCCAATGATTAATGGTGTTTCAGCAAATCCATTAGTGGTAAACAATATTGGTTTAGATTTTAAACAAGATCTTAAAACAAAAGTTTCTAGTTATGGAGCTAAACAAGCAGACGCATTGGAAGTGATGACTGCTGCTGGTTGGAAGTAAATGGTGAAAGATAAAAAAAAATTTATTTCTGATATTGATTTCAAAAAATCCTCTAAAGGATGCACACCATGTTATTTGGAGTGTAAAAAGATCGATAAAAGGATAAATGGCAGAAAAATTTCAGAGATTAAAACCAAGGAGGTTCCGCATATCATAAAAGTATTTGATTTTTGATTATCTTCTGAGTGTTCACGCTTTTTTTAAAGCGTGAACACAAATACTTTCCATATTTATAAAGCGGAATATAAATTATGAGAATAAATTTTTGGTATATATCTTCACTTTTTATTTCTATTTTTGTAATTATTCCAATTCTAACAGTATTTTTAAGTTTTTTTGAAACTACATCAAATTACTATCAAATTTTAAAAGATACTTTTTTATTAGAGTATATTTCTAATTCCATAATTTTACTGCTGAGTGTTTTGATATTAACTTTTTTGATTGGAACTAGTACTGCATACTTAGTATCTTTTTATAGATTTCCGTTAAGTAATTTTTTTAAATGGGCATTGATACTATCATTTGCAGTTCCTCCATATATTTATGCTTATTCATTAACAGCATTTTTTGAAAATTATGGTACAGCGTATTCTATTTTAAAAAGCTTATTTGGAGATAAAAATTATAATTTATATATTCCAAAATTTGATGGAATACTTGGAGTTATACTATCTCTTTCATTTTCGTTATTTGCATACGTATATATTTTGGCAAGAGCCTCATTTTTATATCAATCGCAAAATTTCATTGATTTAGGAAAAAACCTAGGTTTTACAAATTTCAAAACATTATATACAATTATTCTTCCTGCAGCGCGTCCAGCAATTGTTGCGGGTTTATCCTTAGTTGCAATGGAAACACTTGCAGAATTTGGGGCTGTAGATTTCTTTTCAATAAATACATTAACTACAGGAATATATAATTCATGGATAACCTTTGATGACCTTGCTTTTGCAAATCAGTTATCATTCTTTTTATTATTGTTCATATTTGCCTTGTTTATATTAGAAAATTTATCAAGAAATAAGGCGAAATATCACTTTAATGCAAAAGGAGGTTTTAAACAAAAACAGAAGTTACAACTTAAGGGAACCAAATCAATAGCTGCTTTCCTTTTTTGTTTTCTTGTTTTCTTTTTAAGTTTTTTATTTCCTTTAAGTCAAATGTTGTATTGGACAATTAAATTTCCAGAAAATTTATTTGATCTACAAATTATTAATCTTTTGAGTAATACACTTTATTTAGTTATTTTATCAAGTTTTGTATTGATAATGTTTTCTTTAATCTCAAACTATGGAAATAGAGTTACAAAAAATAAAACTTTAAATATTTTATCAACTTTATCAATTTCAGGATATGCAATACCTGGTGTAATTTTAGCAGTCGCATTTATAACTTTCATAGCTTGGTTCGATGAGAGTGTTGTTAAAAATCTAGGATTATTTTCTATCAAGAAAATATTTATCGGCTCTATTTTAGGATTAGTTCTCGTGTATTTTGTGAGATTTTATTCTTTGGCCTTTAATGGAATTAAATCTGGATATGAAAAAATTAATATCTCAGTCGATGAAAGTTCTTATTTACTAGGTTACTCTAAACGAAAAACATTTATGAATATTCATATACCTTTCTTGAGAAACTCTTTATTATTTGTTTGTATATTGATTTCTTTAGAGATTGTAAGGGAATTACCCATTACTTTAATCTTAAGACCTTTTAATTTTGAAACTCTTGCAACTACAGCTTATATATCTGCATCTGAAGATTTATTAGAAGCTGCTGCAGTCCCGTCACTATTTTTAATTTTAATTGCAACTTTTTTTATAATAGTTACATCTAAATATATATTAAGAGATAATAATGAGTAAAAATTTTTTTGAAATTAATAATGTAGATTTTAATATTGATGGAAAAACTAAAGTTAAAGATGTTTCTTTTTCAATTGAGAATGAGGGTGGTGTAATATGTCTTTTAGGCCCGTCTGGTATTGGAAAAACCACTATACTTAGAACAATCGCTGGCTTAGAGAGAATTAAAAAAGGTTCAATAAAATTAAATGGAAAAGTTCTTTCATCAGAAAAAATTAATATTGAACCTGAAAATAGAAATGTATCGCTGGCTTTTCAAGATAATAGCTTATTTCCACATTATAATGTTCAAAAAAATATTTTGTTAGGTTCAGAAAAAAATAAAGAAAAAACTGAAAAAAAAATTGATGTAAAAGAAATCATAGATTTATTAGATATATCTCATATTCTCGACAAATACCCACATGAGATAAGTGCTGGTGAGGCACAACGAGCTTCATTAGCAAGATCTTTAATGACTCAACCAGATTTATTATTATTAGATGAGCCTTTGTCGAATGTTGATCAAAGTTTTAAAGAAGAAATTCAAGTTAGATTAAAAAAAATTCTTAACAAATTAAAAATTTCAACAATAATTGTAACTCATGACTCTTATGAAGCATTTTATTTAGGTTCAAAATGTGGAATTATTTTAAATCAGGAACTCAAACAATTTGATGATCCATATAATGTTTATCATTTACCAAACTCAATAGAAGTAGTTAATTTTTTGAATAGAGGCATTCTTATTCCTGCAGAGGTTACAAGTCCTAAAAGTTTAGAAAATAAAGATCTTGGAACAATTACGGGTAATTTTAATAAACCTTTTCCAATAGGATCAAAAGTAAAACTTTTGGTTCAACCAGAGGACTTGCATCATGATGACCAAAGTAATTTAAAGTTTGAAGTTATAGACAGAAAATTTAGGGGTACAAATTTTATCTACACTCTTAAAACGCCAAGTAATTTATTAATTCCAGTTTTTGTTCACTCTCATCATATTCACCAACACGAGGAGAATGAAAAATTTGGTATTAAAAGACCAATTCATATTGATCATATTGTTTGCTTCTAATAAAAACTCTCTAAAATGAATAATAAATTTAGAGTTTTTTTAAAGGGTATTTTTGATGTTAGCCCACTGATGATTCCAGTTGTTCCATTTGGTTTAATATTTGGGGTTCTTTCAATCGATATTGGATTTAGCCCAATAGAAACAATGGGAATGTCATTAATAGTCTTTGGTGGTGCTTCACAAATTGTTTTACTCCAATTATTTTCGGGAGGCGCCTCATCTTTAGTTATAATAAGTTCAGTTGGAGCAGTGAACTCAAGACATCTTTTGTATGGAGCTGTTGTTTCAGAGCATTTATCAGATTTAAAACTTGTTTGGAAAATTGTAATCTCATATTTTTTAGTTGACCAAGCTTTTGCAAGATCAAATGAGTATTTTAAAAAAAATAAAGATAAAGATAAATATTTTCATTTATTTGGTGGTGGTATTACTTGTTGGGTTATTTGGCAGACAACCACTTTTTTAGGAATTGTTTTGGGAGCTTTTATTCCTGAAAAACTAGGCTTAAGTTTTGCAGTACCTTTAACTTTTTTGGCATTATTGGTTAACGATTTTAGAAAATTAATAAATGTTATTGTGATAATTATTTCAGGGTTAGTGGCAACGTTTGGATTTAATTATGTTCCTTATAAAGCATATGTAATTGTTGCTGGAGTAACTGCTTTACTGTCAGCAGCAATTTTAACTAAGTTGAATAAAAAAAATGAGTAACTGGCTATTAATTATATACTGTGGTTTGATAACTTTTTTGACAAGGTTTTCAATGATAGCATTATTAAAGAAAGAGATGTTCAATGATAGAATAAGAGAAATTCTCTCTTTTGTGCCTTCAGCAATTTTTCCTGCAATTATATTTCCTGCTATTTTTTTGGATAACTCTGGAGATTTCCAATTAGAAAACAATCCAAAAATAATGGCAGCAATAATTGCAATGTTAATTGGAATAATAAGTCAAAATATTATTGCGACAATTATCTCAGGGCTAGCCTCTTATTGGTTTTTAATTTTTATGGTATAAAAACATTATGAAAAAAATATTAATATCAATTTTCTTTTTATTTTCATTAAGTGCTAATGCAATGGAAAAAGAAACAACTTTTAAGAAAGAGTTGTTTGATAAAGCTCAATCAGATGGAAAAATTGTAGTAATCAGTTCTTGGATAAAATATTGCCCATCATGTGCTGGTCAAATGAAAATTCTTCAGAATGCAAAAAATAAAGGTGAATTATTAGACATTAAATTTGATAATATTGAATATTTTTCATTCGATGTGACTAAAAAGGAAATCTCTGATTTTTTTGATGTGCAATATCAAACAACATTAATAATTTTTAAAGATAATCAAGAAGTTTATAGAAGTATTGGTGAAACAACCGAAGATTTAATTTACGAAGCATTAAAAGCCTCAATTTAAATTAAGCACCTAAATTAATATTTTTTGCAACATTTAAATCAATTTCAGTGGGTTTTTTTAGTTTTAGATTGTTCATTAACTCAACATATTCATCTACACTACTAACCTGTAATCTTGGATTTTGTTTTTTTTCTTTACCAATAGTACTCACTTTCTCTCCTTTATAATCGTGAGCAGGATATAAAAAAGTTTCATCAGGAAGTTTTAATAGTTTATTAAAAATTGAGTTATATGCATCTTTCGAATCTCCATTTTGAAAATCAGTTCGACCTGTTCCATTTATCAGCAATGTGTCACCAGAAAAAAGATAATTATCCATCAAAAAACTATAACTATCTGAAGTATGACCTGGAGTATACATAGCTTTAATTTTTAAATTTTCTAAATTTATATATTCATCATCTTTTACTTTAATTTCAACAGCATCTGCTGGTGTATGATCGCCCATTATTGTGGAGCATTTCGTAATGTCTTTTAATTTTGAGGCACCTGTTACATGATCAGCGTGTATATGTGTGTCAATTACTTTTACTAATCTTAAATCTAACTCTTTTAATAAAATTATGTAATTACTTACGTTTTCTAAAACTGGATCGATTATCAAAGCTTCTCTTCCTTTAGATGAGGCAATTAAGTATGTGTATGTGCTAGATTTTTGATCAAATAGTTGTTTAAAAATCATAACTAAAGATTATCATATAAGAATGGAAACCACTACATTTGATTGGTCTTTTTCACACACATGGAAACAAAGTGCTAAAAATACTGCGTGGTGTTTACTTGGGTGTTCGATTGGTGATTTCGGAACAATTTTATTTTTTCAATTAACTAAAATACCGTTTCCGGTCTTAGCCATCATGACATTAGCAATAATCAATGGGTTGATTACAAGTATAATTTTAGAAACAATTATTTTAATCCGTCAAAATTTGGAATTTAACAAAGCTTTAAAAACAGCACTAGGCATGAGTTTTATTTCAATGATAAGCATGGAAACCACAATGAATTTAACTGATTATTTTTTAACTGGTGGAGCAATATTAACCTGGTGGGTTGTACCCTTGATGCTTATTGTGGGTTTTTTAACACCATGGCCATATAATTATTGGAGATTAAAAAAATATGGCATCAGTTGTCATTAAAAATTGGGACAATAAAACTTGGTTATCTTCACAAAATTATATTAATTCATTTAATAGTTTTTTAATCAAAAATACCAAAATTAATTCAAATTTTAAAATTTTAGATATTGGTTGTGGAAGAGGGAAGATTCTAGGTTCTTTAAAATCAAGATTAAAACTTAAATATAAACCTTTAGGCATAGATATTGTTAATCACAAAGATAGAGATAAAAGAATTAAATTTAAAAAAGCAAATATTTTAAATCTGTCTTTGAGAAAAAGTCAAAAGTTCGATTTAATTATGATTAAACAAACAATTCATTTAATAAAATTAAGTAAGGTAAAAAAATTATTAAAATCATTAGAAAAAATATTAAATACAAAAGGTAAAATTATAATTTTTACTTTAGATACAGAAAATAACGAAATTCCAACTTTTAAATTAATGAAACTT
>CABYNS010000008.1 GCA_902520335.1 uncultured Pelagibacteraceae bacterium | reverse complement strand
TTCTTTCTTAATTGATTCTGCTGCGTTAAAAATTTTTAATAGTTGATTTACTCTATAAACATTCTTTCTCTCATCAAAAGAAACTGCAAGCATTTCAGAATTTACTTTTCTTATATTTACTTTTTGATTTAAAGCATTTTTATAGATTTGATCAGTTTTTTCTTTAGTAATAATTGTAACAGTATCGAAAAAATGATCAGAATATATTTCATAGCCAGATTGTTTTATTTTATCAGCAAAATTTTTTGCTAATTGCGATACTCGTTCAGAAATATTTTTAATTCCATCTGGACCATGATAAATAGCATATGCAGCTGAAACTATGGCTAACAATGCCTGAGCAGTACAGATATTACTTGTCGCTTTGTCTCTTCTGATATGTTGCTCTCTTGTCTGTAGTGACAATCTATAAGCCTTATTCCCATGTCTATCTACTGAAACACCAACTATTCTACCTGGCATAGATCTCTTAAATTCATCCTTTGTTGCAAAAAATGCTGCGTGTGGTCCGCCGTAACCCATTGGAATACCAAATCTTTGAGAACTGCCAACTGCAATATCAGCCCCAAGTTCTCTTGGTGTTTTTAACTTAGCAAGTGCAAGAAGATCACAAGCTAAAATTGCTTTACCATTTTTTTTATGAATTTTACTTATTGCCTCACTTGGATCTTTAATATCACCCAAAGTTCCTGGGTACTGTAAGATTCCACAAACAATGTCTTCTTTTAATTGCTCCAAAACTTTGTCTTCATTTCCAACAAGAACTTTAAGGCCCATAGGCTCTGCTCTAGTTCGTATAACCTCAATTGTTTGAGGATGACAATTTTCTGAGACAAAAACTAAATTACTGTCACTTTTATCAAGTCTGTAACTTAACCCCATAGCTTCTGCTGCGGCTGTACCCTCATCTAATAAAGATGCATTGGCAATATCCATTCCAGTAAAATCAACAATCATTTGTTGAAAGTTTAAAAGCATCTCTAATCTTCCCTGTGCCACCTCTGGCTGATAAGGTGTGTATGATGTATACCATCCTGGATTTTCCAATATATTTCTTAAAATTACATAAGGTGTATACGTACCATAATAGCCCATGCCAATAAAATTTGAGTAAATTTGATTTTTTTTAGAAATTGCTTTTAATTTTCTTAATGCCTCATATTCTGAATTAGATTCACCAATATTAAGTTCACCCTTAAACTGTATTTTTTCTGGAACAGTATTGTTAATTAAATCATCTAATGAATTGTAATTTAATTTTTTTAACATTTTTAATTGGTCATCTTCAGATGGACCAATGTGTCTTTTAATAAAATCTTTTTCAGAATTATGTAACATTATGTAGTAGTCTCCTTTGCAAATTTATCATAGTCATCTTTATTCATTAAAGAGTCCATTTCAGATTTGTCTTTAATCTTTAGTTTAAAGAACCAAGCAGAATTTTCTGGATCTTGATTTATTTTTGATGGATCGTCTACAATTTCCTGATTTGTATCTACGACTTCTCCACTAACTGGTGTATAGACATCACTTGCAGCTTTGGTAGACTCTACAACACCTGCTGTTCCATCTTTTTCAACATTAGAACCTTTTTCAGGTAACTCTGTAAATACTATATCTCCTAACATCTCAGTTGCATGTTTTGTTATACCAATCGTTGCAACATCACCCTCTAATTTTATCCACTCATGTTCTTTAGAATATTTAACTTCACTCATTAGTTGGCTCCTTTCACATAACTTTTTTTATAAAATGGTAAACTACAAATACTAGCTGCATGTTTTTTACCTCTAACCTCTAAAAATACTTTAGTATCTTTTTTTGAAAATTGATTTACTACATAACCCATTGCTACTGGTCCATTAACACTTGGTCCAAATGTACCACTGGTAATCTCTCCAATATGAACATCTGATAGATTAAATATTTTTGTTTTTTCTCTAGCAATTATTCTTCCCTCAGGTTTAATTCCAACTCTTATTTTAGCGACGCCATTATTTAATTGTTTAATGATGATGTCAGAACCTATAAAATCTCCTTTAGATATTCTTTCTTTAGAAATCGCCCATTTCAAATTTGCTTCTACGGGAGTTTTGTCTTTATCAAGATCATGGCCATACAAACATAAGCCAGCCTCTAATCTTAAAGTATCTCTAGCTCCTAAACCTACTAATTTAGAACCTTTGTTAATCAATTCTCTTGTTAATTTATCTGCAAAGTCATTTGAGATTGAAATCTCAAAACCATCTTCACCTGTGTATCCAGATCGAGTGATGTATATTTTTTGCTTTTCAAAAGAAAACCAATTTCCTGACATAAAATTTAGATCTTTAACTCCTATAACAACTTCATTTAGAATTTGTGATGATTTAGGACCCTGGATTGCTATTAAAGATCTATTTTCATCCAAAACCATTTCATATTTTTCACTTAATAATTCCTTTAAAATTCTCAAATCATTGTATTTACACGCTGCATTAAGAATTATTAAAAATCCCTCATTTATTTTTGTAATGATTAAATCATCTTGTATCCCAGCATCTTTATTCATTAAGAAACTGTATTTTGAATGATTTAATTTTAAATTTTTCAAATCTAATGGAAAAATTTTCTCTAAATCTTTGATTAATTCATCGCCACCATAAATAAATAATTGACCCATATGTGAAACATCAAAAATCCCAGAATGATTTCTTGTGAATTTATGCTCTTCTACAATGCCTTCAGCATATTGAATTGGCATTTGATAGCCAGCAAATTCAACAAATTTAGCATTGCAATTTTGATGTAGTTTATACAGCGATGTTTTTTTTGTTTCCATATTAACTCTTTGTACCCATCTGTATATTTGCCTGAGAGTTTTGCTCCTTCGGCGAGAATTAAATCTCTTTCCAGAGTTAATATGCTACGGTCCTTTTTGCCTGAGAGATTCCTGGGTGGTTGCTCCTTCGGCGCTACTATAGTCTGTAGTCTCTCCCGTATTTGAATAGTCCTATAAGAGGCTTTAAATGTCAATTGGAAACAGTTGCCTTTGGCTTTTTTAAAAGCGTGTAAAACTGTAATAATACAGCAAAAAGGATTATTGCTCCTCCTATTAATCCGTATAATGATGGTATTTCACTTACAAAGAGAAAAGCCCAAATTGGACCAAGAACAGATTCGGATAACATGATTATTCCAACCATAGCAGAAGGAGTTGTTCTAGCTCCAATAGTTATAAATATAAAACCAAAACCTATCTGAAAAAATCCAGCTATAAAACCTAAAAAAATGTCGTGAGGCGAAATCATAATGATAGGAGAAAATGATAAGCCAATTAAACATGAGCTTATGCCTGCCACAAACTGAGCTGGAACCATATCAACAGATGGAAATTTTCTAACGATCATTATCAACACTGCAAATGTAATAGGCATTGTAAAGGCTGCTAAATTTCCAGATAACTCTCCTGGAGATAAAGAATTTCCAATCATTAACAGTACTCCAGACATTGCTAAGATAATTGAGATTAATGTAATTAAGTTAATTTTTTCTTTTAAGAAAAAGAAACCAAATATAGCTAAAAATAAAATTTGAAGTGATATGATAAAATTAGTATTAGCGACTGTAGTGTTATACATAGCAAAAACATAACCACAAAAACCAATAGATAATATTAATCCACCAATAAAACCTGGTAATCCTGAAACATAAAATGATTTTAAAACTTTACTTTTGTAAGTGATAATCAAAAAAGTTAAAACTGTAAGAGAAAAAAATAAAGATCTCCAAAATAATATCTGCC
Source organism: uncultured Pelagibacteraceae bacterium (assembly GCA_902520335.1). GTDB lineage: Bacteria > Pseudomonadota > Alphaproteobacteria > Pelagibacterales > Pelagibacteraceae > Pelagibacter. Next base: position 19,544 of record CABYNS010000008.1, on the reverse strand, counting down.
ATAAAGTTGCACCTTCAAAAGATTTTACAATTAATCCGCCAAAGCTTAAACTTAGAGCACCTAAGAAAATCAACAATGGACCAGGTAAACTTTTTAAAATAGTCATTAAATTTGTGAAATTAAATTTTGAGTTTCTAAGTCATACAATTTAAAAAGAGTTTCTGCACTATTTAAATCTACCTCTTGAAACTTCACGCTTGAACCAGGAGTTAATTGAACTAATTTGTCATAATCAGCACTTATAACAACACCAATTTTAGGATATCCCCCGATAGTTCCATGATCTGAAAGCATGATTATTGGATTACCATCAGCCGGCACTTGTATCACGCCCTTAATCAATCCTTCTGATCTAATATTTGTATCAACAATATTCTCTATTTTTTTTCCCTCTAATCTCATTCCCATACGATCAGATAATTTAGAGACTTTAAATTTATTTCCAAAAAAAAGTTTTTTACCTTCCTCAGAAAAATAATCAAAATTTGTTCCTTTCATAACTCTAATATTTTCTATCTTTGTATTAATATAGTTTAATTTTTTATTTACTAAATTTTGGTTAATCTCTTTAATAATAATTTTTTGGTTAACAGATAATTTTTCTCCATTATTAGATCCTATCTTTGCCTTAATATTTGTTGAACAACTTGACCATTGTAACTTTAAATCAAATTGACCACTAATTGCTAAATATCCATAAACCGATTTATTTGTTGATATAATATCTAGCTCATCATTATTTTCTAAAATAAAAGATTGATAACATTCTCCATCAATTAGATTATTACCCTTTTTAATTTTAAAACTGACATCTCCAGTAATAGCAATATTTATTGTGTTACCATGATATTTTAAATGGGGGCCTTGATAGGCAAATTCTATCACAGGATTATTATTGTCATTTCCAGTAAGTTTGTTAGCTAATAAATAATTTCTATTATCCATAGCCCCACTGAATGGGATACCTATATGATAAAGATTATTTCTTCCAAGATCTTGGAACGTTGAATTAATACCAGCCCTTAAAATTTCAAAATAATTTTTATTCATGATAATTTTTATAATTCTCTTTAGTAATTCTCTTAAATGTAACTAAGTCACCTGGATTAATTAAGTTGGGCTCATTTTCTTTAGAGCTATCAAAAATATTTAATGGAGTATTGCCAATAATATTCCATCCTCCAGGACTTTCAAATGTGTAGATATTTGCAAATTGCTCTGTCAAACCAATCGAACCTTTTGGCACCTTAACCCTTGGAGTATCAAGACGTTTTGCTCTGAGATTTTCATCTAAATCTCCAAGAAAAGGCATACCTGCAATAAAACCTGTCATGTAGCAAAAAAATTCTTTTTTAAAAAAATTCTCATATATTTTTTCTTCTTTCATTTTAAGCTTTTCTTCTAATCTTTTAATATCCAAAGAAAATTCTTTTTCACAACAAATAGGAATTTCAAATTTTTTATTTTGAATACTGTCACTTTTGATAATTTCAATATCATCAATTATCTTTTTAAGTTTTTTGAAATTAATTTTTTTAAGATCGAAAGAAATGATCAATTTATTATATGATGGTGTAAGATTATTTACCCCTACAATATTTTTTTTTTGAATAGTTTTAAAATATCTAATTACTTGAGTGTTAATTTCTTTACTTATCTCTTTACCAAAATCACAATATAAAGCTGCGTCACCAAGATTTGATATATTTTTTATCATGCCATGTTATACTGAAGAATAATGAGTATTGAAATTAATATAAATTGTGATTTAGGTGAAAAATCTAAACATCATTCTAATAAACATGATCCTGACTTACTTGAGATAGTCAATTCAGCAAACATAGCATGTGGTTATCATGCAGGAGACGAGGAGACTATGAATAACGTTGTAGAAATATCAAAAAAAAATGGCGTTAGTATTGGCGCGCATCCGTCTTTTAATGATCCTGAAAATTTTGGTAGAGAAAGAATGAATTTATCATCTTCAGAGATAGAAAAATTAATAATTGATCAGTATGAAATTCTTCAAACAATTTCATCTAAACATGGTGAAAATGTAACTCATATAAAACCACATGGTGCTTTAAACAATATGGCATGTGAGGATATTGATTTGGCTACAACTTTAGCAAAAGTGATTAAAAGTATAAATCCACAGTTGATTTATTTAGTACCAACAGGTTCTAAAATGGAACTAGCTGCTAAAAAGCTAGATATGAATACTGCCTGTGAAATATTTGCTGACAGAAATTATGAGGATGATGGAAATCTTGTATCAAGAAAAAAACCTCACGCCTTAATTACTGATCCAGAACAGGCAAAAAAACATGTATTAAAAATGGTCCAAACTCAGTCACTTAATTGTCACAGTGGGAAACAAATACCTTGTGAAATCGATTCTGTGTGCATACATGGAGATAATCTAAGTTCATTAGAAACAGCTAAATCAATTAAAAAAAATTTACTGGATAATGGACTTACACTTAAAACGTTAAATAAAATGAAAAAATTTACATGACAAAAAAAATTTTAATTTCTTTAATTTTCTCAATATTTCTAATTTCTAACTCATTTGCTGCTGGTTCAAGTGATAGTGGTTCGTCTAAAACTAAAACACAGTACGATATGGCTGTAACTCATATTAAAGCTGCAAAAAACTTTGAAAAAAAAGATAAACTTGAAAAAGCAAAAAAAAGATACGAGAAAGCTCAAAAATTATTAATTCAATCTAATAAAAAATTTCCAAATAAAGCAGATACATTAAATTATCTTGGTTTTACCACTAGAAAACTTGGTGATTTTGAAAAAGGGGAAAAGTATTATTTAGCTGGATTAAAAATCGATCCCAAGCATGTGGGTATTAATGAATATCTAGGTGAACTATACGTAGCTACAAATAGACATAATCTTGCAGTTGAAAGACTTGAAGTGTTAAAAGGATGTAATTGCAAAGAATATGATGACTTGAAAGCTATAATCGCTGGCGAAAAAGTTTCAAAATATTAATTACTTGTAATAGACAACAGGATCTGAACAATTATAATTGTTTTTTAAAATGATATTACATTGTTAGAAGAATCTCTCATACTCTTACAGATCATATTTATTGATATTATCTTGGCTGCAGATAATGCAATTATAATTGGTTTAATTGCTGCAAACTTTGTGCCTAAAAATAGAAAATTGATTATTTTTTGGGGTGTAGTTGGTGCGCTTGTTTTCAAAGTTTTGTTTGCCATTTTTGCTACTTACCTTTTCCAATTTTATTGGGTCAAAATAGTTGGTGGTCTTCTTTTAATCTGGATTGTTAATGACCTTAGAAAAGATTTATTTGAAATTAAAAAGATCAAATCACCTACTAAAAAATCAAAAGAACCATCATTTATTAAAAGTATTTATAAAGTCCTTTTTGCAGACATAACTATTAGTTTTGATAACGTCATTGGTGTTGTTGGTGCTGCAAAAGGTAATTTTGGTTATATGATGTTTGGGCTTATCTTGTCAGTTGTTTTGACTGGTGCATTAGCTACATATTTAGCTAATTATATTCAAAGACATCTTTGGATTGCCTATATTGGTTTAGGTTTTATCTTGCTTGTTGCTTTACAGTTGATTATTGGTGGATTAAATGATTATGGTGTTTTATCAATTAATGAAACCTTTAAAAAATACTTCTAATCAAAAAAATTGCCACTAAAACACTTATTCATTTTAATCTTTATAATGATAGCTCATGGAAGTGCGTTTCCTGTAGCTAAGTTGGCTCTTAATAATTCCGTGCCTCCCATCTTAATGGCCTCATTAAGAATGGGATTGGTCTTTTTGTTACTCATACCTTTTTGGAAATTTAAACTCCCTGATAAAAAATTTTACAAACCATTGATTTTATTTTCAATATCTATGGGTGTTTTAGTTTATGTATTTATGAATCTATCATTATTTTATTCTTCAATAATTGCTCCTATAATTTTAGGATCTCAACTTGCAATACCATTCGGAATACTAGCAAGTGCACTTCTACTAAATGAAAATATTAGTAAAAATAAATGGATTTTGATTTTCACATCCTTTCTTGGAATAGTTATAATTTTTTTTGATCCTAAATTAACAGAAAACTATTTAGGTTTATTTTTTGCCAGTCTTATGGCTTTATTTTTCGGACTTGCACAAGTTTATTCTAGGCAACTAAAAGAATTGCCAATAAGTATGATAAATGCTAGCACGGGTATTTTTGGTTTTATAATACTTATAATTATTTCAGTTTTCATTGAGGGTAATGTTCAAGAAAACATTGAGCAAATAAATTTTGAGTCGTGGATACTCATATCTTATCAAGCAGTGATAGTATCTTTATGTGCACACCTGCTGATGTTTTATCTCTATAAATTTTATACTGTCGGTAAGATTTTTCCTTTTTATTCCCTCTTTCCAATATTTGGAATTATTCTTACTTATCTAGTTTTCGGTGAAGTACCGACTATTTTGTTCATATTGGGTGGTATAATTGTAATTACTTCAGTATTTTTTTTACACAAAATTAAATAATTTGCTTATTGCAACTTTTTATAAATCAGATTTAATTTGTTTTTTAAAAATTGTTAACAATAAAAGAGGATAATAATGAAAAAACTATTTGTGGCTGTATTTATATTTGTTTCTACTTTTACAACAAATGTTTTTGCAGAAGTAAAAATGGGAATTATATTAGGATTTACTGGTCCAATTGAATCCCTTACCCCAGCGATGGCAGCATCTGCTGAGCTTGCTTTTAAAGAAGCATCAGATTCTGGATCATTACTTGGTGGTGAAAAAATTTCAGTTGTAAGAGCAGACTCAACTTGTGTTGATTCAGCTGCAGCAACAGCAGCAGCCGAAGGTGTTATTGCACAAGGTGTTGCAGCAATTATGGGAGCTGACTGTTCAGGTGTAACAGGTGCGATTGCATCTAATGTTGCGGTTCCAAACGGTGTTGTAATGATTTCACCTTCAGCAACATCTCCAGGTTTAACAACTCTTGATGATAAAGGATACTTTTTTAGAACAGCTCCTTCAGATGCAAGAGGTGGTCAAATCTTAGCTGATGTTACAAAAGACAGAAAAATTAAGAGTGTAGCAATTACTTATACTAATAACGACTATGGAAAAGGTTTAGCAGATGTTTATAAAGCAGCTGTTGAAGCTCATGGTATTAAAGTTACTACAGTAACTGCACACGAAGATGGTAAAGCAGACTACTCTTCTGAAGTAGCAACTCTTGCTTCAGCGGGTGGAGATGCAGTAGCTGTAATAGGTTACTTAGACCAAGGTGGTAAAGGAATCATTCAAGCATCTTTAGACTCTGGTGCATTTGATAGATTTATTTTATCAGATGGTATGATTGGTCAATCTTTAGTTGATACATTTGGAAAAGATTTGAATAAATCTTTTGGTTCATTACCTGGTTCAACTGGAAAAGGAGCTGGAGTATTTGCTAAAGTTGCAAGTGCTGCTGGTATAGATAGTTCTGGTCCATACACAGGAGAATCTTATGATGCTGCTGCTTTAATAGTTTTAGCTATGCAAGCAGGTAACTCAGCTGATAGAGCTTCGATTGCAAAAAATGTAATGGATGTTGCTAATGGTCCTGGAACAAAGATCTATCCAGGTCAGCTTAAAAAAGGTTTAGATTTATTAGCTAAAGGTAAAAAAGTTGACTACGAGGGTGCAACTGGAGTTACTTTTACTAGCGTCGGTGAAGCTGAAGGTTCTTTCTTAGAACAAGAGGTCAAAGGCGGAAAATTCAAAACTAAAAAACAAAGATAATTTTTTATTTTAAAATAATTAAACCCCTGACATCTTTGATGTTGGGGGTTTTTTTTAAAAAAATAAATATTTATCTGCCATATACAAAGCCCAAGCTATTGCAGCACCTGTAATAATATATTTCATACTCTTATTTTATTTCTATTTTTTCAGGAAGTATACCCTTTGGTCTATACCTCATAATTAATAATAAACCTATTCCCATCATTAAAAATCTGAAATAAGGAACACTTTCGATTAAATGAACTTTTAAAAAATGTGTGTCTTCTAAACCTGCTGTTGTTAAATTGACTAAATACAATCCAATTGGGGCTGCCTCAATCCATAAGAACCAAACTACAAAACCTCCAAGAATTGCTCCAAAATTGTTTCCACTTCCACCAACAATTACCATTACCCAAATTAAGAAAGTATATCTCAAAGGTCTATAACTTCCTGGTGTAAATAATCCATCTTGAGTTACAAGCATAGCTCCTGCAATTCCAACTATTGCAGATCCTAAAACAAAAATTAACAAATGTTGTTTGACTACATTTTTCCCCATAGCATTAGCAGCTTCTTCATTATCTCTGATAGCTCTCATCATTCTTCCCCAAGGAGAATAAAGAGCTTTTTGAGTTAAGATTAAAAGAATAATTACAACAACTAAAAACAAACCTGAATAACAAAGTTTTACAAATACTGATGATCCTTCTATTACAAATTGATTAAGTGCCGCTTGTCTTTCTGACAGATCAGAAATCAAAGCTAATTTTCCTGAGTTAAATTTTTCTACTAAATTTATAAACCAATCTGTTTCTTGTAAATTAACTTCATATGGAGCAGGACGTTTTAAACCGATAACATTTTTAACACCTCTAGTTAGCCAATCTTCATGTTTTATAATTGCTATTACTATTTCTGATATTAGTAATGTTGCGATTGCCAAATAATCAGCTCTTAAACCTAATGCTACCTTACCAATGACAAAAGCTAATCCTCCTGCAAAGAAAGCGCCCACAATCCAAGAAAAAATTATTGGAAGCCCTAGCCCACCTAGAAATCCAGTTCTCGCAGGATTTACTTCCTCAATTGCCTCAATACCAGGCTCAGAGACAAGACGTATAATAATTATTCCTGAAATAATAATTGCAGCGATTATATAATTTCTAATTTTAGATTTTTGATATCTTTTAAGAACAAATCTGACAGCTAAAATAATTCCTATAATAAGAAATAGACTTAATAGAATGTTTGTACCGCCTGCACTCCAAGCCTCTTGAACTGGATTTACAGAAATTAAAACTGCAGCTAGACCACCTAATGCAGTAAAGCCCATTATTCCAAAGTTAATTAAACCAGCATAACCCCATTGAATATTAGCACCCATCGTCATAACAGCTGAGATCAAACAAAGATTAAAGATAGATAAAGCAATATTCCAAGATTGGAATATACCAACAAGAATAATTAATCCCATCATAATACTGTAAGCTGCAATTACATTTAAATTTTTTCTCACAATATCTTTCCTTTAAATATTCCTGATGGACGATAAAGCAATACAATTACTAATATTGAAAAAGATACTGCAAATTTATAATCAGTTGAAAGTAACTGAATTAAACCATCAGGCTCCATGCTTTCTGGTAACACATACATAAAGAACTTCTTATAAGCGTAAGTCAGAAGTATTTCAGAAAAAGCAATTACGTAACCTCCTAAAAAAGCACCAAAAGGGTTACCAATTCCCCCGACTATAGCAGCAGCAAATATTGGGAGCATATTATTGAAATAAGTAAATGGTTTAAAACTTTTATCTAAACCATATAAAACTCCACCTATTGTCGCTAAAATTGCAGCAATCATCCAAGTTATCATCACAATTTTTTTTGGGTCTATTCCAGAGAGTAATGCTAAATCTTCATTGTCAGAATAAGCTCTCATACTTTTTCCAGTTTTTGTTTTATTTAAAAACCAAAATAAAGTTGAAACTAAAATTAATGTGACAATAATTGTAATGACTTGAGTTGACTTAATAGCAAGTCCCTCGTTTAAACCTGTCATTTCCTTAAACTCATTAGCTTTAATCAAAAATTTTTCACCATCAAAAAATCTTCTATCCGATGGCCCAATTATAATTCTTACTACTGCCTGAGTAACAAACATTACCCCTATGCTTACCATTGCTAATTGAACAGGGGGACTTTTGTTTAACCTGTAATATTTAAATACAAACTTATCAATTATTAGCATGTATATACCCATAAAGAGAATTGCAAAAGGTATTGCTAAAAGTGCAGTGGGTAAAAAACCAAGTGATAAACCAATCGACTGAAAGTACCATGTAAAAAGTATAGCAACCATTGTGCCAAACGACATCATGTCTCCAGTAGCAAAATTTGCAAACCGCAGTATTCCATAGATTAAAGTTACAAATATTGCACCAATGGCTAATTGAGATCCGTAAGCAAGGGCTGGAACAAATATATAATTTAATAAAAGAATTAATGCGTTTAGAAAATCCATCTAACCTCCTAAAAAAGAGTTTCTTACTCGTGGATCATTTAATAATTCTTTTCCTGTCCCTGAGTAACGATTTTCACCAGTGACTAAAACATATCCTCTATCAGAAATATTGAGAGCTTGTTTTGCGTTCTGTTCAACCATTAAGATTGCAACATTTGTTTTTTTTACTTTTATTATATGATCAAAAAGTTCATCCATCACAATTGGAGAGACCCCAGCAGTTGGTTCATCTAACATAAGCACAGATGGTTTGATCATGAGAGCCCTACCTAAAGCAACTTGTTGTCTTTGACCTCCTGATAATTCTCCAACAAATTGTTTTCTTTTTTCAGTCAAAATTGGAAAAAGATTATAAATTTCGTCAATTACTTTTGTGTAATCTTGATTAACTAAAAAAGCTCCCATCTCTAAATTTTCCTCAACAGTCATTCCTGCAAATACATTTTTTGTTTGAGGTACAAATGAAATTCCTTCTTTCACTCTATCTTGTGGAGAAAGTTTTGAGATGTCCTTACCATCAATAATTACAGAGCCAGATTTTAAATTTAATAAACCTAGCATTGCTTTCATTGCAGTAGATTTGCCAGCTCCATTGGGTCCAAGAATTGAAACTATTTCTCCTCTTTCAACATTAACACTACATGAATTAATTATATCTGGACCCTTGCCATATCCACCTGTCATGTTATTACCTTCAAAAAATGCCATACTTAATTGTCTTTTAGTTTTGAACCTCTACCTAAATAGCTTTCAATCACTCTTTCATCTTTTTTTGCATCTTTAACTGAACCTTCAAATAAAACTGATCCTTCTGCCATAACAATTACCGGATCACATAATCTTCCTATAAAATCCATATCATGCTCGATCATACAAAAAGTATAACCTTTCTCTTTATTTAATTTCTCTATAGCTGTGCCTAAATCTTTTAATAAAGTTCGATTAACGCCTGCGCCGACCTCATCTAACAATACTAACTTTGCATCTACCATCATTGTTCGTCCCAATTCTAATAGTTTTTTTTGTCCTCCAGATAAATTTCCAGCTAATTCATTCTTTAAATGACTTAAATTAAGAAAATCAACTACTTCAATTGCTTTTTCTTTTATTTGACTTTCCTCCTTTGCAACTAACCTAGGTTTTAACAAAGCATTCATTAATTTTTCTCCAGATTGATTTCCTGGTACCATCATCAAATTTTCTAACACTGATAAATTTGTAAATTCATGGGCTATTTGGAAAGTTCTTAACAGTCCTTTTGAGAATAGTTCGTAAGATGGAACATCAGTAATGTTTTCATTATTAAATAAAACACTTCCAGCAGATGATTTTAAATTTCCAGCAATTAAATTAAACAAAGTTGTTTTTCCAGAACCATTGGGTCCTATTATTCCTGTTACAGTTCCTTGTTTTATTTTTAAAGAGCAATTAGATACAGCCGCTAGTCCACCAAAATATTTTGATAAGTTTTTGATTTCTAAAATATTATCTTGCATTTCTAGATTAGATTATAATCTTTTATAAATCTTCTTAAGTGATTTTTCCAATAATCTATAGTATCCTAATTTTCTCAATTCATTAACACCTTGCCAATTTAGTCCACCAGGTGTTTGCTCATTTACTAAATTTTTTAATGGTTTTGATGAATTTAAAAGAGCGAGTTCAGCTAATGCTGAATATAGTGAGGTTACATATTTTTGAGCATCTAATTTATTTATTTTTTTTCTTATCAACCAATTTGATAAAACATTTAACAATTCATAAAAAGAAGCCATTGTACCTGAAATAGCCCAAAAGTTTTTCGACAATTTTTCATTTTTTATTTCGATGGTTGTTCCAATTTTATCAAAAAAAATTTTTACCTTTTTGTTGGGTGGAAATATCGCAACAGGGCCTTTACCAAGTCTAATTGGGGGCATAGGTATGGCTCTAATAATAGTTACTTTTTTTTTGATTAATTTTTTTAATTTCAAATAATTTGTTGTAGACATAAAACTAATAACTGTTTGATTTTTTTTAAAGTCCAATTTAGGCAATATATTTTCCCCAACTTGAGGTAAAACACCCAGGAAAACCCATTCTGACATATTGATTACTTCTTGATTATTTTTGGCAATTATAATCTTTTTAAATTTTTTTTTTAAAAATTGAGCTTTTTTTTTATTTCTAGGAGAAATGATTATTTTTTTGTAAGAATATTTTGATTTGCTTATGCCTGTGATGACATCTGAAACAATATTACCTGTTCCTATAAATCCTAAATTCATAATTTAAAGTACATTATAGCGAGGTTTATTTGAACAAAAAAAAAGGCTGGGTAAAACCCAGCCTTTAAATTTTAATTTTTAAATACTATTAATTAAAATGATTTAACTAATGATATTCTTCCTGTTGCACCTTCCATATTGGTAATCGTGATTTCGTTTTTATCAGTTATACCGTTATTTGCAGATACATCATCAAACTCATGATAAGCTAACTCAGCTCTTACAGATACACCGTCTGCAGCTTCATGTTCATATCCTATAGCTAATTCTATCCCTTCATTAGATCCTGGATCAGAATATGTTCCAGCATTTTCTGAAGTAACATCGATGTTCATTGTTGAAAGACCAAACTTTCCATACACACCAATATCTGATTTAGCTAAAACATATAAAGTTGTTAACTCTTCAAATTCAGCCTTAACTTTAATATCAGTAGTATCATCTGAACCCTCACCACTGTTTACGTTTTGAGGAGTTTCAATAGCTTCTGGTACGTAACTAAGCCCTATTGAGACAATATCAGTTAAAGAAGCTTCTATAAAGATTGATGCATATCCGTCTACAAATGCAGCGCCATCTTTTTTAGTTGTTCTTTCTAGGGTTCCTGTATGTGTGTAATTTTCTTCTTTACCATTTGCTCCATAAATACCATAGTTACCTGATATACCCACAGATAAATTTGAGATGTCTATAGCAAATGCAGAAGTAGAAAATACTACAGCTACAAGAGTTGCTAAAATTTTCTTCATCGTTATTTCCTTTGTTTAATATTAAACTTATGTAATTACAGTCAGTTTTTTAGCATAATTAATGTTAATTAAATAAAAATTTATTTTCAAATTAGATGTTTTTTATTATTGTTGCAAAATTATCACTATAAAAACATCATAAAATATAGTTTTTTTTTGATTAGAAAATCTTGTACTCCAAGTTGTAAATATTCAATTTTTTTTATATTTTACAATAAATTCCTGAATTTTTCGATTCTTTCATGACTTATCGTAAAAAATAGCTACTATCTAATTATTGTTAAATGGTTTTTAAAAACCTAATAATTTTTTAAAAGCACAATTAAAATATAAAAAAATTGATTAATTTATAGATACTGAAATTTTCTTAAAATTCTCAATATCATAGCTGAAATTAGTGAAGTAAGAATTTGAGATAGATTTTTTAAAAAATGACAGGAAGATAGTCCTTAAAAACCGGGAGCTAAAGATGGCTAAGAAGGACTATCAGTTTTAAGATACCACATTTTAAAGAAAATGCATTATCATTTTTTTTCAAATATAAAGGATTTATGAAAAAAAAAGGTCACAGGCCTGTCACCAGGGTCAAAAATCCTGAACCAAATATTGAAGATCCAGATTGGGTCATTTGGGCTGCCTGGGCTGATCGTATTACTTTCGAAGAAATTGAAAAAAAAACTGGGTACAAGGAGTCTGATGTTATTAAAATAATGAGAAGGTCAATTAAACCCTCTTCATTTAGACTATGGAGAAAAAGAGTAAATCAAAAAAGTATTAAACATAGAAAAAAATTTGAATATTCTAGAAAACTTATCACTAGTAAATTAAAAAAAGGTGACTATCTTTAACTCATGAAAAATATCGTAATTTATACAGGTCCCTCTTGTAATTATTGTGATGCCGCAAAAAGATTACTTACTCGAAATAATGCTCCCTTTAAAGAAATTAATATTGCAACAGTTGATGGTGCAATGGATGAGATGATTAAAAAAGCAAACGGTAAAAGAACTATCCCACAAATTTTTTTCAATGACCAACACATTGGTGGTTATGATGAAGTTAGAGCTTTAGAGAAAGAGAATAAGTTGCAAGATATGTTAAAATAAATTTTATTTATTTTTAAAGATCAAACAAATACCATTATTACAATATCTTTTACCAGTCGGTTGTGGTCCATCATCAAAAACATGTCCATGGTGTGCTTTACAATTTTTACAATGATACTCTGTACGCGCATAACCTAATAAATGATCTGTTTTTGTTTCAAATACATCAGGTAATGAATCAAAAAACGATGGCCAACCTGAACCACTTTCATATTTAGTTTTAGAGTCAAACAACTTTACTCCACAATTTGCACAATGATAACTTCCTTCACGTTTTTCGTTATTTAATTCACTTGAACCAGGCGGTTCAGTCCCCTCTTCAAACATAACTAATTTTTGTTCTGCACTTAAATTTGAATTTTTTTTATTCATACAATTAAACTAATTTAGCACATGATTGATGTAAATAAGAATGTAATTCAACAAGTTTTTTAGAATCTTTATTGTAACCACCACCTAAAACTCCACATAGAGGAATTCCTTTAGAAAAAAAATTTTCTGTAACAATTTCATCTCTTTTTTGAATACCCTCATCAGAAACTTTTAATTTTCCCAGTCTATCATTGAAGTGAATATCAACCCCTGCAATATAAAATACAAAATCAAAATTTTCTTGATTTAATTGATTTAAATAAAATTTGAGTATTTTTAAATATTCTTTATCCTCTAAGTCGTTTTCAAGCTCTACATCACAGTCGCTGATAGATTTTTTTGCAGGATAATTTGATTTAGAGTGCATACTAAAAGTAAAAACATTTCTATTATCTTTAAAAATATCTGAATTACCATTACCTTGGTGAACATCTAAGTCTACAATCAAGATTTTTCCAGCTAATCCTCTATCTAATAAATAATGAGATGCAACTGCTACATCGTTAAAAACACAATAACCAGCACCACCGTTGTAATTTGCATGATGACTACCGCCAGCAGTATTGCAAGCTACACCATAATTAATTGCTAACTTAGAAGCCAGCACTGTGCCACCTGTAGCAATAAAAGATCTTTTAACTACACTATCGACCAATGGAAATCCTATCTTTTTTACACTGATTTCATCGAGAGTTTTATTTTTAATATTATTAATATATTCCTCTGAGTGGGCTTTTTTTAAAGTCTCTAATGAACACGGATACGGTTTATGAAATTTTTTTACTATTTTTTCTTTAATTAGATAATCTGCAAGATCACCAAATTTATTTATTGGAAATTTGTGATCGTCACCAATTTTCGCAAAATAATCTTTATGGTTAACAACTGCTAAATTCATTATTATTCAATAATACGTATTGGTTTACCGTTTACACAGGCTTCAAGAGACTCCATCATTTGACTATAAAAAATTTGATAATTTTCAGCAGTCACACAGCCGATATGAGGTGTAAGTAATGCGTTAGGTAAAAATCTTAATTTGTTATTCTCTGGCAATGGCTCTTTTTCAAAAACATCCAGACCTGCACCAGCAATTTCATTTGTTGATAAAGCGATTATTAAATCATCTTCATTAACAATAGGACCCCTGGAGGTGTTAATAAGGTAAGATGTCTTTTTCATTTTGTCGAATTCCTTCAACGTAATACAATTTTTATACTTTTCTCCTCCTTGAACATGAATTGATAAAAAATCCGAATTTTTAATTAAATCTTCTTTAGTACAGGGAAGAACATTTAATTCTTTACAGGTGTTTAAGTTTAGATTTTCACTCCACGCCATTACTTGCATACCAAATGCTTGACCAATTTTTGCGACTTGTGACCCTACTCTACCTAATCCAATTAATCCTAATATCTTTCCTTTAAGTTCAACTCCAATAGTAGTCTGCCAATAACCTTGGTACATATTGTCAATTTCCTCTTTTAAATTTCTTGCCAGACCTAATATCAATGACCAAGTCAATTCTGGGGTTGGGTTAATGTTCATATCTGTACCGCTAACAATAATTTTTCTTTTCTTTGCTGACTCTAGATCTATAGATATATTTCTCAATCCAGTTGTGATAATAAATTTTAAATTCATTAAATTATCTATTAAATTTTTTGTAATTGGAGTTCTCTCTTGCATTATTAGCAAAGCTTCAAAATCAGATAATTGATCTATTGCATCTGCCTCATCACTAAACGGTTCACTAAAAATCTTAATTTCATATTTTCCAGATAATTTTTCTATGTCTACAAACTGTTGAGAAACATTTTGATAATCGTCTAAGATTGCAACTTTAAGCATTTTTAATTTCCTTATTTGATAAAAATAAACCTAATATAATCAAAATCGCTCCAATCAAGTGAAAAAATTTAAATTGTTCATTATAAAATAGTATTGCCATTATTGTACTGAACAACGGAATTAAAGATAAGAAAATACCTGCTCTATTCGCTCCAATGATAGAAACAGCGCCCGCCCAACAGTAGTAGGATCCTATGCTTGGAAAGAGAGCTAAAAATATCAAGGTATAAATTATATCTATATCAAACGTAATTAATTTACCATTTGAGTACTCATACAAGAATTGTGGAAACACACTAATTAAACCGAATGTACAAATAACGTGAACCAAAGTTAATAATGGAAGAGTAAATTTTTTTTTCTTTAAAAGCGTTGAATAAACTCCCCAAGTAATAACGCCTCCTATCATTATTAAATCTCCTTTGTTAAAACTAAGTGAAAACAAAATTTCTTGTTTAAGTCTAGTAATAATAGCTAAAATACCACACACTGAAATGACAAGACCTAAAATTTGAAATTTATTAGTTTTTTCAACTTTAAATAAAAAACAAAGTAAAATTATTATAGCTGGGATAGCAGTATTAAAAAGAGATGCATTTATTACTTGAGTATGAATTAAAGACAAATATGTAAAAGAGTTAAACAAACCAACACTTGTAAATCCCAGGAAAAATAATAAAGGTAAATTATTTAAAATCGTATCTTTATATTCAATTATTTGTTTATAGGTAAAAGGTAATAATATGATCCAAACAAGTGACCAACGATAGAATACTAAAGACAAAGGTGGTATTTCAGTTAAAAAAGCATACTTTCCAACCATAAAATTACCCGCCCAAAACAGAGTAGCGCATACCAGCATCATATATGCTTTGGTATTTTGCATTTTACTAATTAAATCTTGCTGAGCTATAAGGTGCTAAATTTAAATTTGTGTTTTCTTTAGCTATCATTCCGGAAACAATCTTTCCAGATATTGGACCTAATGTCCATCCTAAATGATGATGACCGAAACAATAGAATACATTTTTATGATTTTTTGACGGACCCATAACTGGCAAAAAATCTGGTAATGTGGGTCTAAATCCTAACCATTCATCTTCATGATCGGGTAAATCTCCCAACATGTACTTGGCATTATTAATCAAATTATTAATACGAGATTTTGATAAAGGATTTTTCAATCCACCAAATTCTACTGTACCTACAACTCTTAATCCTTGTTCCATCGGTGTAATTCCAAATCCTCGATTTGAAAAAATAACTGGCCTTTGTAAAAGATGGTCACAATCTTTAAAATGAACATGATAACCACGCTCAGTATCTAAAGGTATTTTTTCATCTAAATTATCAGTTAATTTTTTTGAAAAGGCTCCACATGCTACCACCACTTTATCAAATGAGAATTTTTCAGACTCCGTTTTTAATATTGGTTGTTCATCTTGAAAGTCTATACTTTTAACATCCGTTTTTTTAAATTGCCCGCCCTTTTTAAGAAACAAATCAAAAAATTTAAGCAGAATTTTTTTTGGATTTCTTGCATGTCTTGCGTAAGGATAATAAACACCAGCATGATAAAAAGGTTTTATATTAGGTTCTAGATCATGAATTTCTTTTTTGTTTACAAGTTGTTGCTGAACTCCTAATTCTTTCCTTACATTAATTTCCAATTCTCTACTTTTTAAATCTTGATCGTTCCAAATATATAAAATTCCTTTGTTTTCAACTAAACCTTCAATATCGACTTCATCAAATAATTCATCATAAGCAGGTAAGGCTAAGTCTAAAATTTGGTGCATATTTTTTGCAGTATGCATCATTTTATTTTTTGTGGTGTTCAATATAAATTTCATAAACCAAGGGATCATTTTTGGAACATAATTCCATTTAAGTGCCAGTGGTCCTGTTGAGCTCATTAACATTGCAGGAACATCCAGTAAAATGTCAGTCCTATTTAAAGACAATGAAGCATAGGGAGAAAAATGACCAGCATTTCCGTAAGATGCTACAGGGCTTCCTGGATTTTCTCTATCAAATATCGTTACATCAAAACCTTTTTTCTGCAAAAATAAAGCATTGGAAATACCTTGAATACCAGCTCCAACTATACCTACCTTAAGTTTATTCATGCAAGGACTATATAATGAAATATTAATTAAGATTAAGCGACAAATTATACTTATGCAATGGATTGTTGACTATGAGTTTTGGCACTCATCACAATTCCAAATCCTATCATCGTGGCTAACATTGATGAACCACCATAGGACATTATCGGTAAAGGTGAACCTACAATAGGAAGTAATCCTAGAACCATACTCATATTTATTACGATATATATAAAAATTGATGTTCCAAAACTGTAGCAAAATAATTTTGCAAAATAACTTCTAGATAGAGCCCCTATTCTTATAACTCGGTAAATTATAATGCTATAAATTAAAAGTAATAAAATTGATCCTATAAAACCAAATTCTTCTGAATATAACGTAAATATAAAATCGGTATGTTTTTCAGGAAGAAATTCTAAATAACTTTGTGTTCCTTTCAAAAAACCTTTGCCAGTAATACCTCCTGATCCAACAGCTATTTTGGATTGAATAATTTGGTAACCCGCACCTAACGGGTCTCTGTCTGGATTCAGAAAAGTTAATACTCTAAGTTTTTGATAAGGTTTTAAAAATGAAATAATAATTGGTAATGAAATAATTGATAGTAAACAAGAATAAAAAAAATATTTATGATTTAATCCTGCGAACCATAATACAACAATTCCACTTATGGCAATAAGTAATGATGTACCCAAATCAGGTTGTATGATTACTAAACTCATTGGAACAAAAATGATTATTAATGAAAAGCAAATTGCATAAAAAGAATTTACATGTTGTGTCTTCATTCTATGAAAATATTTTGCTAGACATAAAATAATAAAAATTTTCATCAATTCAGATGGTTGAAGGTTCAAAAAATATAGATCAATCCATCTTTTAGATCCTGATGCAGTAATACCAAAAATTACAGTCCAAATTAACATTCCTAAAATAATTGCGTAAGACAAATAACCGAGAGAGAACCAAAATTTTATGTTAATTAATGAAATCACAATCATCATCGAGAAAAAAACAATAAATTTAACAAAGTGACTTCTTGTATGAAATAATACTTCACCTCCATCAGTAGAATACATTGTTGCGAGACTAATAAATCCAAGGATTAGAAGACATGATAAAAGAACATAATCTAAACTTCCAAATTTTTGAAAAAAATTATTTTTGTTGTTAAATCTTGTATGCTGGTACATTAGATATCCAAATATTTTTTATTGTCGAAATTTTTTCTAATTTCATGTCTATCAACAATCATTTTAAATAATTCTTTGGCTAGTGGGGCTGCTACAGTTCCTCCAGAACCACCATGTTCTATAATTATACTAAGCGCATATCTTGGATTTTTATAAGGCCCAAAGGCTATAAATAAAGCATGATCTCTCTCTTCATAAGGAATTTCAAATGTTTTAAGATCTAATTCACGATCTAGTTCAGTTATTTTCTTGACCTGTGAAGTTCCAGTTTTTCCAGCAAATTGATATTTAGTGTCATTTAATCTAGACCTGAAGGAAGTTCCTCTTACTTCATTCGTTGAACTAAACATAGCATCTTGAACAATTTTAATATTTCGAGAATTTTTATATAATGGCGTAAACTTATCTTGATATTGACTTTCATCATTTGCTACTATTTTAGGATAAATTTTGTATCCACCATTAGCTATTTGTGCAGTCATTAAACATAATTGTATCGGAGTTGTTTGAATAAAACCTTGTCCAATACCAGTAATTATTGTTTCACCAAGTACCCAATTTCTACCTAACGCATTTTTTTTCCATTCTGTATTGGGAATTAAGCCCTTCTTTTCGTTATCGAATATATCTCTAAAAACTTTCTGCCCTAATCCAAATTTTTTTGCAGTGACACTTAATCTATCTACACCTAACCGCCTTGCAACTTCATAAAAATATGTATCACAAGATTGTTTCATTGCTTCTCTCAAATTTACAAATCCGTGTCCCTCTTTTTTCCAGCAGTGATAAGTTTGCCCATACAATTCCAATGGATTTTTGTGTCCTTTACATTGGACTGTAAAATCTTTTCCAATTACTTCATTTTCCAAAGCTGATAAGGCAACTATAGGTTTTATAGTTGACCCTGGAGAATAATTTCCAGATAATGATTTATTTACTAGAGGTTTCATCGGATTATTTCTTATCAGTTGCCACTCATCTTGACTTATTCCAAACACAAAAGAATTGGGATCAAAAGATGGGGAAGAATGCATAGCAATTATTGCACCTGTGTATATATCCATCACACAAATAGATCCTGCTTTTTCTTTTAATAATTCATTAGCCAGTTCTTGAATTTTTGTATCAATTGTAAGTTTGATTGTTTCGCCCTTGTCTCCTTTTTGGAATGCTAGTTGACTAATCCTTCTACCATAAGCATTAACCTCATATCGCTCCACAGAATTAGATCCAATTAATCTTTTTTCGAATGATCTTTCCAAACCTGTCTTTCCAACTTTTAATCCAGGTACAAATTTTTCTTTGATATTTTCATTTGTTAAAACATCATTTTCGTTTGCCTGACTAACATAGCCTAAAACATGAGTAAAATTTTCTTTATACGGGTAATCTCTTGATATTGAAATAACTGGCTTTACTCCATTAAGATCATACAGATGATTATTTATTTTTGAAAATTTTTCCCAACTTAAATTATCTGCTACAATTAGTGTCTCCCAGGGCTTAATTTCATTCTTCTTTTTTAAAATTTTTTTAAATTGTTTTTCACTTAAATCTAATAATTCTTTAACTCGATAAATTACAT
>CABYNS010000007.1 GCA_902520335.1 uncultured Pelagibacteraceae bacterium | reverse complement strand
AACTTGGACATATCCTAGAACAGTTGTTATTAAATTTCCAAGTTATGAAAAAGCTTTAGAGTGGTATAACTCTGATGAATACAAACCAATTAAACAAATCCGTTTAGAAAACTCAATTGGTAACGGAATAATAATTAAAGGAGTATAAAATGTCGATATTAAAAAGATATACTGATGCAATAGATAAAAAAGATGAGGCAACTATGAATGAACTTTTGCATGATGATTTTAAGTTCACAATGCATAAATCTGGAAATTCTTTAGGAAAAGCTGATGTTATTAAATGGGCAATGAGTGGTGATATTAATCAGGATAAGGCAAGAGTTGTATATGAAAATGATGAAGTAGGTGTACATCATTCTTTAGTTACATTTAATGATGGAAATGTTGAAGCTGTAATGGCAGTTTATAGATACAAAGATGGAAAGATTGTTAGTTTAGAAACTGGCGCTACTCCCATGTCTAAGTAAGTGAAAAAAATTTCATTCATTTTTATTTTTTTCTTATTTTCATCGTCTTTATTAGCTAATGATAATAAAAAAGAAATTGATAAATTATTTGTTCAATTAAAAAGTGCTTTAAATTTTGAAAATTCAAAAAAAATAGAGGATAAAATTTGGGATCTTTGGACTACTCACCCAACTAAAAATAATTTAACGAAGTTATTAGCTGATGGGTCATCTGCAATGATGGATAATAAACTTGATGCTGCTTATGATAAATTTACTGAAGTAATTGAGCTTGATCCCAATTGGGCTGAAGCTTGGAATAAAAGAGCAACAGTATTATATTTAATGGGTAAATACGAGCTATCACAAGCTGATATTGACAAGGTACTTAAGATAGAAAAAAGACATTTCGGTGCACTAACAGGACAAGGTTTAGTTCAAACAGCTTTAAAAAACTACCAAAAAGCTATTGATAGTTACATTGAAGCTCATAAAGTTCATCCGTTTATGAAGTCTCCTATGATTATGATGGAAAAGCTTCAAATTGAATTACAGAAACAAAGTATTTAAAAATGTTTCCAAAAAAATATTCTAATCTTTTATTTATATTAGTTATGGGATTTGGGATGAGTCTTTTAATGACACTAATAATTACTTATATAAACACTGGAATGGATAATGAGTATGTTGATCGTTTTTTTAAAGCATGGTCAGTAAGTCTTCCAATTGCAATAATTGCTGCCCTTCTTGTGGGTCCCCCAATTAAAAAATTTGTAGATAAAATTACCAAATAAGAATATCTTTTATTTGTGAGTAACGTTATAGCTTTTCTAATTCTTATCCTTGCTGTCATATTAGGAACTGCAGCAAATAGTTTTGCAAAAAGTGCAAATGGTTTCACATTGTTAGTTCCTAGTTTAATTACTGCAATCACAATAATTGGTTGCATGTTTACTCTTTCAATAGTGATGAAAACTATACCTGTTGGTATTACCTACGCATCTTTTGCTGGTTTATGCATAGTAGCGACTTCAATTGTTGGAATATATAAATTCAATCAAGTGCCTGATCTATTCACAATCATTGGTTTGATATTAATTATATCAGGAGTTTTAATTGTTAATCTGCTGGGTAAAACAGGATAATTTATGGCAAATTTATCTGGTTATATCTTTTTAGCTTTAGCGATCCTTCTTGGAATAACTTCAAATGGTTTGTTAAAATCTACAAATGGATTTACAATAATTGGACCAACTATCTTTTGTGTCATATCTATAGTTGCTTGTATTTTTTGTTTATCTAAAGCTATGAATATTATCCCAGTTGGTTTTACATACGCAACATATGGAGGTTTAACAATAACAGCTGTAACGTTATTTGGAGTTTTTAAATATCAACAAATTCCAAATCTTTATGGAATAATTGGAATTAGTTTAATTATTGTAGGTGTGATTCTTTTAAATACCTTGGGTAAAACTAGCTAGAAACTGGTTTTAAAATTTTAAGCATTTTTTTGTGTAAGCTGTTATTTGCTGAGCAAATAATATTTCCAGCTTTCTTAGCATCATCATTTTTCCAGGTTGAGACTACTCCTTTTGCAGCTTCAATAATTGGTATCAAAGCATGAATATCCCAAATCTTATTTCCACATTGAATTACAACATCTAGTTTACCCTCTGCAAAATGAGAATAACTTAATGCATCTGCACATGGAAATTGCATTCTTTTCAAAATTTGAGGAATTTTTTTTTGTTTGTCCAATGATAAACTTCCATGAAAAGCTGCAGATAATTTCATATTAGAATAAGTAGCTTTTTGATTCACAAATATTCTCTTTTTTTTTCCATTTTCTGAAACATTGGCAGAATTAAAAGAGGTATTAAAATAAAATTTTTTAAGAATTGGAAAATTGGCAAGACCTATGACTGGATTACCTTTATAATTTAAAGATATTAAGTTGCTCCACGTTGGGTTGCCTATTACAAATGATCGAGTTCCATCGATAGGATCAATAACCCATGAATAATCACTTTTAGTTTTTTTGTGTCCAAATTCTTCACCTATAATTTGGTGATTTGGAAACTTCTTTTTAATCTCATTTCTAATGAATCTCTCAAAAGCCTTATCTGCAGTTGTGACAGGGTCATAACCATTTCTAAGTTTGTTTGATACTTTAAAAGGTTTGTTTAATTTAGAGTAATAAAATCTAGTTAATTTCTTAGCTAAATTTTCAATGAATTTAGAATAAAGTTTATAATCTGATGATTTTAAAATTTGCACACCGCTCTAATACTATTTTATTACTATTGATTAAAGTAAAATTTTAAATAATGATTTAAAAATAGATGAAATTAGAGTTAAAAGATAACAAGGTATTTTTTGAAAGTAAGGGTTTAAAAAAAGAGATACACCCCTTTTGGCTTAGAGAAAGAGTAAATGGTGAAAATTTTGTTGATAAGTCTACCCAACAAAGATTATTCGATCCAACACAATTACAAGAAAACATTCAAATTCAAAATTTAAATTTATCTAGTGATTTTTTAGAGATTAAATTTAATGATGGAGCTTCAACAAAGATCTCTATAATTGATATTTTTAAGGAATTCTCAAATATTAATGATGTTAAACAAATTGAAAAAATAAAATGGGACTCTTCATTTAAAGATCAAAATAGTTTCGAATTCAAAGATAATTTATTTGAAACTGATGAGATGTACAAAGCCTTGGTCAATTTTTATCAATATGGTTTCGTGATCTTTAAAAATGTGCCAACAAAAAATAATTTTATTATAAATTTTGCAAATTCAATAGGAAGTGTGAGACGTACAAACTTTGGTGAATTCTTTAATGTAAAATCAAAACCAAATCCAAATGACTTAGCTTACACCTCTTTGCCTTTAGCTCCTCATACTGATAATCCATATAGAAAACCTGTGCCATGTATTCAAATGCTTCATTGTATAGAAAATGAAGTTACGGGAGGTTTATCAACTCTAGTTGATGGATATACTGTTTCTGAAAAACTAAAAAAAGATTTTCCAGAATATTATAAAATTTTAACTGAAGTAAAAATACGTTTTCAATTTATTGATGAAAGTGTGATTTTAGAGGATTGGGCTGAAATGATTCAGTTAGATGAAAACAGCAATTTCAAACAAGTACGTTTTAGTCCAAGATTAGATTTTGTCCCATTAATTGATAAAGAAAAACTGGAATTATTTTATTCTGCAAGAAAGAAAATATCTGAACTTTATAATTCAGAAAATTATAAAATAGAATTTAAGCTTGTTACAGGGGATCTGTTAATGATGGATAACTATAGATTATTACATGGCAGAACCACTTATGATGCTAATGAGGGAAATCGTTTTCTTCAGGGATGTTATATTGATTATGATAGTACTGAAGGAAGGCTTAAACATTTAAAAAGAAAATTTAACTATTAGGATAAATTTTCTATCTGTTTCTCAGCCTCTTTTATTGATTTTTCATAATCTAGGGACATTTGATCAGCACTTACTACCTCTACCTTTTCTATACCAAAAAAATTTAAAATAAACTTCAACCAAGGAGTAAGAAAATCCTCATTACTATTTAATTTTGTTCCACCAGAAGTAATTACTAAATAAGCTTTCTTATTTTTTAGTAACCCTTCCCTTCTTCCATTGGGTTTAAATCTAAAAGTTTCCCCTACTCTTGCTGCAAGATCTGACCAGGCTTTTAACGTTGCTGGAGGTCCATAATTATAAATTGGAGCGGAAATGATTATAATATCACTTTCTTTTAATTCTTTTACGAGTGTATCTGAAAGTTTAAACATTTTTTTATGTGTCTCTGTTTGATCTTTTGGATCTATTTTCATCCCAGACTCTGTCAAATTAGATACAAAAACCATCTCGTCATTTAGATCTCTATAAACAACTTCATCCTCAGGTTTTTTAATTTTATCCAAAAGTTTTTTTGCTAAAGCTCTTGAAGTTGAGCCATCTTTTCTAGCACTAGAGTCTATTTGATAAATTTTCATAATTTAATTTAACCAAAATTTTGTAAGAATGGAAAAATATTTAATAAATAATATCCCAAGGCTTGTAATTGATTAGTTAATATCAAAATACCTGTGATTAAAAGAATAATCCCACCTATTTTTGACACTAAATTAATATTTTTTCTAAAGTTTTTTGAAAATATAAGGAATCTTTGTATTAAATAACCTGATAAAATAAACGGAATAGCTAATCCAATAGAATAAAAAGATAACAATAATATCCCTTGGCTTAAACTTTCCTCAGTTGCAGCTAAAACTAAAATAGATCCTAAAATAGGTCCAATACATGGTGTCCAACCAAATGCAAATGCCATTCCTATTAATATTGGGCTAAATACACTTTTGTTAATATTTGTTTGAATTCTCTTTTCATAATTTAAAAATTTTAAATTTATTATTCCAATTATATGAAGCGATAAGATTATTATAACTAGTCCTGCGGCTATTCTTAATTCATAAGAATTCTCCAGAAAAATTTGTCCAAGAAAAGTTGAAGCTGCTCCAAAAGTTATAAAGACTAAAGAAAAGCCAACTGTAAATAGAATAATTGGAAATAAATTGATGTTCTTTTTATCAACAAGTTCATCTATAGAACTTCCAGAAATATAAGAAATATAACCAGGTATGAGTGGTAAAACGCATGGTGATAAAAAACTTATCAATCCAGCCCCAAATGCAATAATTAATTCAATCATTACTTTTCTTTAACAACTTTCAATTTTTGTTCCCCAAGACTGTCTACTTTTAAAATCATTTCATCACCATCTTTTAGATAATCTGGTGGATTCATTCCCATCCCCACTCCTGCAGGTGTGCCTGTTGTGATAATATCACCTGGCATTAAAGTTATAAATTGACTGATATGTGAAATTAAAAAATTAAAATTAAATATCATTAAACTGGTATTTCCGGTTTGTCTTCTTTTTCCATTAAGATCTAAAGATAAATTTAAATTTAATAAATTATCAATTTCATCCTTTGTTACCAAATACGGACCTAATGGACCAAAGGTGTCTCCAGATTTTCCTTTTACCCATTGACCACCTCTATCTTTTTGCCATTCTCTCTCACTTATATCATTACAAATACAATAACCTAGTACATGTTTCTGAGCTTCATCCTCTTTAACGTATTTAGTTTTACTTCCAATAATAATTGCAATTTCAACTTCGTGATCTAAAGAGTTTGAATTTTTTGGTATTACAATATTATCATTTGGTCCGACAATACAATTTGGAGATTTATTAAAAACAATTGGCTCTTTTGGAGCATCAGAATTTGTTTCCTCAGCATGAGCCTTATAATTTAAACCTATTGCGATAAAATTTGCTGGTTTTATTACACATGGTCCAATTCTTTTGGTGCTTTCAATCAATGGAAGAGAATTTAAATCTAACTTTTTTATTTTATCTAAATTTTTAAAATTCAAATTCTCTGGTGTAAAATCTTTTAAAATATTTGATAAATTTCGAAAATTATTTTGATTGTCAATGATTGCAGGTATTTCCTTACCATGCTCACCAACCCTTAAAAGTTTCATCAATTAACCTTTAATACCAAGATGAGTATATTTAATGTTTAGATAATCTTTTATTGCCATTGACCCGCCTTCACGTCCATAACCACTTTGTTTAATTCCTCCAAAAGGTGCTTCAGCAATAGCTACCATAGGTGTGTTAACAGCGACTGAACCTGTCTCTAATTGTTCTGATGCAAGATGTGCTGTCTCCATTGAGTTGGTACATACATAACTACACAAACCAAGCTCATGATTATTAGCTCTTTTAATTACATCATCAAAAGATTTAAATGATAACATTGGAACCAATGGCCCAAAAGGCTCTTGTTTCATTATCGTAAAATCATCTTTTACGTCATCAAATATTGTAGGTTCAAAGTAAAAACCTTTATTAAACCCTGAAGGTCTTTTTCCACCTAGTAAAACTTTTGCACCTTCTTCTTTAGTTTTTTCAACTAATTCCTCTATTTCGTTTAGCCTCTTTTTTGTGGTTAATGGACCTAATTGAGTTGAGGGATCCATACCGTCACCTATTTTCAATTTTTTTGTTTTCTCAATAAATAAATTTACAAATTCGTCTTTTTTTCTCTCGTGAATATAAAATCTATTTGGCGATATACAAACTTGACCATTGTTTCTAAATTTAGCAGCAATTGCCATATCAGCTGCTTTTTTAATATCAGCATCATCAAATACAATAAAAGGTGAATGACCTGACAACTCCATTGTTACTCTTTGAACTTTATCTGCAGCTTGTTTCAATATTAGCTTTCCAACTCTCGATGACCCAGTTATAGAAATTTTTTTAACTATATCTGAGGCTATCAATTGTTGGGCGATACTTGGTGGATCACCTGACAAAAGATTCACAACACCTGGTGGGACACCACATTCTCTACATATATCAACCATCTCCATTACAATTCCTGGAGTTATCACATCGGGTTTAACTATAACAGAACAGCCAGCCGCTAATGCAGTTGAAATTTTTCTAGCAGATAATACTGCAGGAAAATTCCAAGGTGTTAATGCTGCAACAACACCAACTGGTTGATAGTAAACATGTACTCTTGTATCCTCAAATCTACTTTCAACAGTTTGTCCATAAATTCTTTTTGTTTCTTCAGCATTCCATTCAAAAATATCTGCAGCTCCTCCTACTTCACCCTTGGCTTCTGCGAAAGGTTTTCCAACTTCTAATGTCATCCATTTAGCAAGCACATCTTGTTTCTCTCTCATTTTGTCTGCTATTCTTCTGATGATATAGGATCTTTGCCAAGGAGCAGTTTTTTTCCAAACTTCTAATCCTTTTGCAGCAGAGTTTAATGCTCTATCAACATCCTCAGATGTGGCTTTAGAGGCTTTTCCCAAAACTTCTTCATTTGCTGGATTAATTACTTCGTAAGTTCCTCCATCCGAAGATTGGCACCATTTACCGTCAATGAATTGACCAAATTTTTCGTACATAAATCCAACTTAGCATTACTATAGGTTGTGTCTACTATGTAATTTTTACACATTAATTATCTCTGATTAGATGATACTCTTTTATTATTAAAAAGGAGTAAATATGAAAGCATATATAATGGGTAACTATACTGACAAAGCTTTTCAGGGTTTTTTAAAAGATCCAACAAGTGATAGAAAAGCTGTGGTGGAGCAATTAACTAAAGCTATGGGTGGAACAATGCATAGCATGGATATTGTTAGAGGCTCGTATGATTTTGTTGTCGTTACTGACGTTCCAAGTTTTGAAGATTTTGCAGCAATAAAATTAGTTGTAGAGTCATCAGGTGCTGTAAAAAACCTAACAATACTTGAGGCAATTGATTTTACAAAAGCTACAACAAAAGCTAGTAAAATTGGTTACAAAGCCCCGGGTCAATAATCTTTTAATATAACTTCCGGTTGCGGACTGGAAGTTATATTAATTTTTTTTTAATTTTGAAGAAAATTTAAGATTTTCATTATTAAATTTTGAAGAATGCTTTTGGATAAAATCATCCATAATTTTTACTTTTTCATCTTCAAATTCAGAAACTTTTCTACTATTTAGATCAACATATAAAGCGAGAACTTCTATAGTTGATGCGAGAAACTTTTTTTCTTTATGAACCATTTCCATTTTATATTGCAGTCTTTTTTTATCGTGATCAAAATAAATTAGATTAACATCAACCTCATCATCAACTTTGAGCTCTTGATTGTAGGTAATATTTGACTCTACAATCATCGTGCTTTTGCCAGTTGTTTTTGCTGAATGCTCTCCCATTTTGAATATATTGTTTAAAGTGTCTGCTCCATATTTATCAAAGATCAAAAGATAATATGATACGTTCATATGATCATTATAATCTATCCAATCTTTAATTATTTTTTGAGAGCTCAGAAAGACCGACATTAAATGTTTTTGTACGTTTTATTAATGATTTGGATTTTCGTTATCCACTACAAGGCATATTTCAGATTTTGTTAAAAATCTTCTTCCCGTTCCATTGTCTAATGAAAACATGCCTCCAATTCCTTTCACAGCATCTATTGTAAGGTCTGTATGTTTCCACTTTTCATATTGATCACCATTCATATAAAAAGGAACTCCACCAATTTCTCCCAACTTTATATCATTATCACCTAAAGGGAATTCTCCTTCTTGAAAACACATGGGTGCACTTCCATCACAACAACCTCCTGATTGGTGAAACATCAATTTTTCCCCGTATTTCTCTTTTAATTCAGATAGTAAGTCTAATGCCGAATGTGTTGCAGATACTTTCATATTTTTTCTCTGGCCCATGATTTCGAATCATGGACCAGTATATATTATTTGATTAAAAGAAGCCTAATTTTTTCTCAGCATAAGAAACATGAAGATTCTTATTCTGTCTGTAATGATTAAGCATCATTTTGTGAGTTTCTCTTCCGACCCCAGATTGTTTGTAACCACCAAATGGAGAGTGAGCTGGATAAGCGTGATAGCAATTAGTCCATACTATCCCTGCTTGTATTGCTCTACCCATTCTGTGAGCTATATTACCATTTCTAGTCCATACAGCTGCGCCTAAACCATAAAGAGTGTCATTAGCAATTTTTAATGCCTCTGCTTCATCTTTAAATTTAATCACAGATACAACAGGTCCAAAGATCTCTTCTTGAGAAATTCGCATGCTGTTATTAGCTTCAAAAATAGTTGGTTGAATATAATTACCTTTTTCCAATCCACTATTAAGTTTAGCAGCACTTCCTCCTGTAAGAACCTTAGCACCTTCTTTTTTACCAAGCTCAAGATAAGATTTAATCTTCTCCATTTGCTCTACAGATGCTTGAGCTCCAATCATAGTTTCCATTTTTAAAGGATTATCTTGAACAACAGCTTTTGTTCTTGCAATAGCTCTTTCCATGAATTTATCATAGATAGACTCTTGTATCAAAGCTCTACTTGGACAAGTACAAACCTCACCTTGGTTAAGATTGAACATTACAAAACCCTCAATACACTTATCAAAGAAATCATCATCTTTTTCCATGATGTCTTCAAAGAAAATATTAGGGGATTTTCCACCTAACTCTAAAGTAATTGGAATAATGTTTTGTGCAGCGTACTGCATAATCAATCTTCCAGTTGTCGTTTCACCAGTAAAGGCAACTTTAGCAACTCTTTTAGATGATGCTAAAGGTTTACCTGCTTCTAGTCCAAAACCACTTACAATGTTAACTACTCCTGGAGGTAATAAATCTCCAATAAGTTCCATCATTACCATAATAGAAGCTGGTGTTTGCTCAGCTGGTTTTAATACTGAACAGTTTCCTGCAGCAAGAGCTGGTGCTAATTTCCATGTTGCCATTAATAATGGAAAATTCCATGGAACTATCTGACCAACAACTCCTAGTGGTTCATGAAAATTGTATGAGTATTGATTGTTAGCAATTTCAGCAATTGATCCTTCTTCTGCTCTAATCACACCAGCAAAATATCTCCAATGATCAATGACCAAAGGTAAATCTGCTGCCATACATTCTCTTATAGGTTTTCCGTTATCTAAACATTCAGCTGTAGCTAATAAGTTTAGATTCTTTTCTAAAACATCAGCAATCTTATACAATATATTAGATCTAGTTGTGATGTCTGTTTTTCCCCATTCAAGGAAAGCTGCGTGAGCTGCATCCAATGCTGCTTCAACGTCTTGTTCATTCGATCGTGCTACTGAACAGATTTTCTCATTTGATATCGGGCTAACATTATCAAAATATTTGCCTGATTTAGGTTCTACAAACTTTCCATTTATGTAGTTTCCATACTTAGCTTTAAATGGAAATTTAACCTTTAAATGAGAAGTATCTAACACAGATGACACTTTCATTGCTTCTGCACTCATTTTTTTTACTCCTCTTGTTTTTTTTGTTATTTTAAGCTTATTATTTTTTCTAGATTTTTTAGAACGCTTCTTAGTCGCAGACTTTTTTGTCTTAACTTTTTTATTCGTTCTTATTTTTTTTCTAGAAGATTTAACCAATTTAGTTTTTCTTTTATTGGTTTTTGGCTTAGCTTTTTTCTTTCTTTTAGTAGCCATAACTAATTAAACTCGTAATATTAGCCTGTGTCTATTTCTTAAAATTTTATTTACTACCTGCAATTGAAGGAACACAACATCTTGTGGTAAAATTTTGAGTGATTAATATTTTTTTTACTATAAGTAGTCCTTAAATATGGACCAAAATTTCTTTAATAAAATCAGAATTTTAGATGGTGGTATGGGCCAGGAACTTCTTGCAAGAGGCATGGAGCCTAATGGTACATTATGGAGTGCTAACGCTTTACTTCAAGAAAAATACCATCAACTTTTATTAGAGACTCATCAAGATTTTATTAAAGCAGGTGCAGAAGTAATTGTCACTACAACTTTTACAACAAGGAAATCTCGTCTAAGAGATAATAATGTTTTTGATAAATATGAATATCTAAATAAAAAAGCTGGAGAAATTGCTCAAAAAGCCAAAGAAAATTACCCTAATGTTTTAGTGGCTGGTGGCTTGCCTCCTCAAAACTTAACTTATGAAGCAGATAACAGTGCTGACGATGAGATGAGAGAAAATTTTAATAGTCAAGCAAAACTATTAAATCCTTATATTGATTTTTTTTATTTTGACGTCTTAAGCAGTATTAGAGAATTTAAAATTGCTATTGAAAGTATAAAAGAATTTAACAAACCCTATTTATTAGGTGCACATATTTCTGAAGGAAATTATTTACCAAGTGGTGAAAATATTTCAAAAATTATAAATGATATAGAACATTATAAATTAATGGGAATTATATTATCTTGTGTTTCACCTGAAAATTTTGAACTCAATCTTGAAGAAATAAAAAATTTAGGAGTCCCATTTGGATTTAAATTGAATGCTTTTATAAAAACAAGTTCAAAACCCAATTATAATGATGTATATAAAAAACATAAAACTGGAAATCCGAATGAATTCCTTGGGGTAAGGAAAGATTTAACCCCAGAAAAAATGCTAGAATTTGCAAAAAAATTCAAAGATGCAGGGGCTACAATTATTGGTGGTTGTTGTGAAACTACACCTTTACATATTAAGGCTTTTTCTAAGCTTAAGTAGTTTTTTTGTAATCAGCTTTTCTTACAAAATAAATTCCAACTGAAACAGCGATTAAAGAAATTAATACCTTTGTGGTAATTAATTCTTTTAAGAATATATAACTTAAAATTGTTCCAAAAATTGGAATTAAGTATGATACTTGTGATTGGAAAATTAAACCATTATTAACTAAAATTCTAAATCGTAATAACCAAGCGATACCTGTTGAAACAAGACCTAAATAAATAACAGAAATAGTTGAGTCTAATCTTGGTGTTAAATTCCAAGGCTGTTCTATAAAACCGACGAGTGGTATCAAAATAATTGTAGCCCAAATTAATATAGATCCAGTTACATTTTCATTTTTTTTTTTACTAATTTTTAAAGTTAGTACACCACCAATAACATAACAAGTTGAGCCTAAAAGAATTAATAAAGCAGATAAAAAATTATTTTCATCAATTAAAATATTATCTGAAAATAAATACAGTATTCCCGAAAACCCTATTAAAATTCCAACTGTTTTAATAAAATTAAACTTTTCATTTGTCGTATAAAAATGACCTAGAACAGTGGAGCTTAAAGGTGTTGTTGACATTAAAATTGCTGCTAAGTTACTTTGAACTGATTGAACTCCATAAGCAATTAAATAAAAAGGTGCTACTAAGTTTATAAATCCGATCATAGCAAACCAATGCCAATCTTTTGAGAATGCTTCTATTTTAATATTTTTATAATAACAAAGTAATAAAACTGGAATAGCACCAAAGAAAACTCTTAAAAATGCAATGGTAACTGGACCATATGAGTATGTTGCAATTTTAATATTAAAAAAAGCAGAAGCCCAAATTAATGCAAGTAAAACCAATAAAAGATAATCAATAATTTTAGGCTGTCTCATTCAGTAATCTCTTCGACATGTCCGTTTGTAATTTTTTTTAAATTTGTAAAATCTATTTTAAATACACAGTTTGGATGGCCTGCAGCAGCAAACAACAAGTTAAATCTACTTAAAGATTTATCTATTAAAATTTCAATCTTTTTTAAATGACCAATAGGTGAAACTCCTCCAATTGTATAACCTGTAATATTTTTTACATTTTCAGCTGAAGCCATAGATGCATCCTTTATTTTAAGAGCCTTCTTAATCTTGTTTAATGATGCCCTTTTATCACCTGCAACTAGGCATAAAGTGAAACTATTCTCAGTTTTAAAGAGTAAACTTTTTACTATTGCTCCTACCTCACAACCTAAAGATGAAGCTGCTTCAATGGCAGTCCTGGCAGAGGTTTCTAGAACAATTATATTTTGAGATTCATCAAAATCTTTAAGGATTTCTTCAACTCTTTGAACTGGCTCTTTGTCTAATAAACTCATTATTCAACTTTTAATTGTTAGTCAATTTGCACATTACCTATCAAACTTATGTAAAAAATGCATAGGTGATATCAATTAAAAGAGCATTATCTATCAGTCTTTTTTTGTTATTACAACTTCCAGAATTATAAAGGAGAGATTATGAGTTCAAGTGATGTATTAAAGACTATTAAAGATAAAGATATTGAATACGTAGATCTAAGATTTACAGACCCTAGAGGTAAACTTCAACATGTAACCATGGATGCCAAAATGGTGGATGAGGATATGTTAAATGAAGGAATTTTTTTTGACGGTTCTTCTATAGCTGGCTGGAAAGCTATAAATGAGTCTGACATGATCCTTAAGCCAGATAATTCGAGAGCGATCGTAGATCCATTCACATCTCATAATACACTAAATCTTTTTTGTGATGTATTAGATGCAATTAAAAAGGATCCTTATGAAAGAGATCCTAGAGGAACAGCTAAAAAAGCTGAGGCTTATTTAAAAAGTTCAGGAATTGGAGATAAGGCATTTTTTGGTCC
This sequence comes from uncultured Pelagibacteraceae bacterium, assembly GCA_902520335.1. Lineage (GTDB taxonomy): Bacteria > Pseudomonadota > Alphaproteobacteria > Pelagibacterales > Pelagibacteraceae > Pelagibacter. The sequence continues at coordinate 29,986 of CABYNS010000007.1, read as the reverse complement.
TGAAGCAGAATTTTTCGTTTTTGATGATGTAAGATTCAAAAATGACATGAATGAAACCGGATTTAAAATAGATAGTAAGGAAGGTCCTTACAATTCAGGAAGAGAATACGAAAACGGTAACATGGGTCACAGACCGGGAATTAAAGGTGGTTACTTCCCAGTTCCACCAGTTGATAGTGAACAAGATATGAGAAGTGAATATCTAAAAGCTATGAAAGAAATGGGCATTAAAGTTGAAAAACACCACCATGAAGTTGCCCCTAGTCAACATGAACTTGGAATGTATTTTGGAACACTTGTAGATCAAGCGGATAACTTACAGCTTTATAAATATGCTGTTCACATGGTTTCTCACTCATTTGGTAAGACAGCTACGTTTATGCCTAAGCCTGTCAAAGGTGACAATGGTTCAGGTATGCACGTTCACCAATCTATTTGGAAAGGTGATACTGCATTGTTCTCTGGTGATAAATATGCAGGCTTATCTGATACAGCATTACACTACATAGGTGGAATTTTAAAACATGCAAAAGCAATAAACGCTTTTTCAAACGCTACAACAAATAGTTATAAAAGACTAATTCCAGGATTTGAAGCTCCAGTTTTATTAGCTTACTCTGCAAGAAACAGATCAGCATCATGTAGAATTCCAATTACATTAAGTAAAAAAGCAGCTAGATGTGAGATTAGATTTGGTGATGCTGCTGGTAATCCATATTTAACTTTCGCAGCAATGTTAATGGCTGGTTTAGATGGAATTAAGAATAAAATTGATCCAGGTAAATCGTTTGATAAGGACCTTTATGCTTTATCAGAAGACGAAGTTAAGAAAATTCCTACTGTTTGTGGATCTTTAAGGGAAGCAATGGAAAGTCTTGATAAAGATAGAGATTTCTTAAAACAAGGTAATGTATTTACTGATGATCAAATTGATGCTTATATTGCTTTGAAGTTTGAAGAAATACACAATTTTGAGCATACACCTCATCCGATAGAGTTTGAGATGTATTACAGTTGTTAATTTTTATTGTCTAGTTTTAGCAATTTTATTTTTGCCAGAACCTTTTTTAACAATGTAATCAAGTGTTCCATTTGCACCAGTATCAACAGATTTAATTAGAGATCTTATAAAAGTTTTTCTCTTTTCTTTTCTGTCTTCACTGTTTAGCAAATTTCTAAATTCAAAGACGTTCATAAATAGGATATTATCTGTCTATGCGTTTATTGCAACCCTGATATGTTCAAAATGGGATTAAACTTTAAAAGACTCTCCGCAGCCACAACGCTCGGTTTCATTGGGATTATTGAAGACAAATGACGATGAAAAGTCCTCTTTTTTATAATCCATTTCAGTTCCTAAAAGGTACATAACTGCAGCCGAATCAATATAAACTTTTACTCCTTTGTCTTCGATCAATTCGTCATTTGGATTAACTTCCTTTGAATATTCCATAACATATGACATGCCAGCACAACCTCCCGATTTTACTGAAACTCTTACACCAACCGCATTCTTTTCAGCATTCGACATTATTTCTTTAATTCTTAAAGCTGCATTATCACTTAATTTAATAATAGGGTTCATTATAAATTTAGCTCCAATTTTGCTGCATCTGACATCATATCTTTATTCCAAGGAGGGTCCCACACCAATTCGAGATTTACATCATCTATTCCCTCTACTTGCATAGCACCTTCTTTTACCTCTTTCGGTAAACTTTCTGCAACCGGACAATTGGGTGTAGTTAAAGTCATTTTAATATCAGCCTTACGACCATTTACTTTTATATCATAAATTAAACCAAGTTCATATATATTCACTGGTAATTCTGGATCGTAAATTTTCCTGATTTCTTCAATTATTTTGTTTTTAATATCCATAATTATTTTTCTGTAGTTATTTCTTTTCCATCATTTTCCATTGCAGACACTAACGTATGCCATGATAAAGTAGCACATTTAACTCTCATTGGATATTGTTTCACACCTGATAAACACATTAATTTTGTTTTATCATCTTCTTTCAAAATATTATTTTTAAGTTCAGGGTTTTCTTTTATCATTCCTAAAAAATCTTCAATTATTTCTTTAGCTTCATTATCACTTTTTCCTTTTATCAAATCAGTCATTATAGAGGCTGATGCCATTGATATTGCACATCCACTTCCCTCAAAAGAAATATCTTCTACTTTTCTTTGATCATTTAATTTCAAATAAACATGTACATTATCCCCACATAATGGATTATTACCCTTTGCATCTTTATTAAAATTTTCTGTTTTTCCTAAATTTCTAGGGTTCTTTCCATGTTCTAAAATTATTTCTTGATATAATTCTTTTAAGTTCATTTTAAATCAAAAACTTTTTTACAATTATTAATACCTTCATTTAATTTATCTAAGTCATCTTTAGTGTTATAAACTCCTAGTGATGCACGTGCACTTGCAGGTATGCCTAATTTGTCATGAAGTATTTGACAACAATGATGACCTGCTCTTATAGCAACCCCAGTTTCATCTAGAATAGTTGCAATATCATGTGGATGAACTCCTTCTACAGTAAAAGATAATACTCCACCTCGCTCTTTAGGATTTCCAATTAATTTCACAGAATTATTCTTTTTTAAAATTTCTTGGCCGTATTCTATTAATTCTTTTTCATGCTTAATTACATTTTCAATTCCAATACTTTCCAAAAACTTTATTGATTCATTAAACGCAATCACTTGTGCTGTAGCCATGGTTCCAGCTTCATACTTATTTGGAAGATCTCCATAAGAAATTCTATCCTTTTTTACTTCATTAATCATACCTCCGCCCCCTTGATATGGTGGAAGTTGCTCTAACCATTTCTTTTTCCCGTACAAAACTCCAAGACCTGTTGGACCGTACATTTTATGACATGATATTGCGTAAAAATCACAATCTAAGTCTTGCATATCTAATTTTAAATGTGGTCCTCCCTGACATCCATCTACTACGACGACAATACCTTTTGAGTGCGCTAATTGAGTTATCTCTTTGATTGGTAAAACTGCGCCAGTAACATTTGATAAATGAGTTATAGCTATTACTTTAGTTTTTTCTGTGATTTCTTTCTCTATATTTTCTATTGGTATATCCCCATCTTCATTAATCTCTGCAAATTTTATTTTAATATTTTTTGATTTTCTTAAAAAATGCCATGGAACATAATTTGAATGATGCTCTAATTCTGTAATTAAAATTTCATCATTAGGTTCCAAGATTGCTTGACCCAGAGTATTAGCTACTAAATTCAAGGCCTCCGTAGCACCTTTGGTAAATACGATCTCATTTTTATCTTTTGCATTTATATATTTTTGAACAGAAGTCCTTGTATTTTCATATAAATTAGTAGCTGCTACAGCTAAATAATGAATACTTCTTCCTACATTTGAAAATTGCTTAGAGTAAAAATCATTTATTCTATCCAGAACTACCTTGGGTTTTTGAGATGAATTAGCGCTATCCAAATAAACTAAATCATTATTTTGAATTTTTTCATCAAAAATTGGAAATTCTTTTTTAATGTTATTTATATTCATTTAATCCGATAATTTTTTTTATTAAGTTTTTTATTTCTAAGTCAGTGATTTTTTCAACAACATCTAATAAAAACCCATTAATTAAGAGTTCTTTTGACTGTTGATAATTCAAACCGCGAGACATTAAATAAAAAATTGAATTTTCATCCAAGCTACCAGATGCTGATCCATGAGAACATTTTACGTCATCAGCATAAATTTCTAATTCTGGTTTTGCATTAAACTCAGATGTTTCATCTAATAATATTGCTTTGCTTAATTGATACCCATCAGTTTTTTGAGCTTTTGAATTTACATATATTCTTCCTTGATATGCAGATTTTGAATTTTTTCCAAGAACACTTTTGATGAGTTGATAACTTTTTGTGTTCTCCACTAAATGATTGATTGTAGTTCTAATTTCGTGTTGTTGATTTTCTTTCAAGGAAAAAATACCATTAATAAACGCTGATGAATACTCACCATTTAAATTACAATTAACTTCATTTTTAAAATAATCTGAACCAGCAGATAATATAAATGTTTCTGAAACACTATTGTTACCTTGTTCAATATTATTAAAAGAATATTTTAAATTTTCATTTCTAAATTTATCAATCTTATAATTTTTAAGAATTGAGTCTTTTTTCAAATCAAAATTATAAAAAATATTAATAAAATTTTTTGCTGTGTTATTAGCAAAATAATCAATAAGTTTTAGACAGCTATTTTCACCTAATTCAAAGTCTAATCTCAAATTGATATTAGTGGACTTTATACTATCGTTTGTTGAATGATAAATTATCAAAGGTTTTTTAAGAGAATAATCTTTTTTAACCAGAATTTTAAAAGCTTTATCAGTGAATGCACAATTTAGATCAATTAATGAGTTTTCATAATTAAATGAAATATCTTTTTTAGTTTCATCACTTATTTCAATTTTACTTTTGTCTTCATGATTAAAATCAATTTTTTCAATTCTTCCATTTAAAAAAATAATCTTATTATGCTCTAAACCATCAACAAAAGTAGATCGATCAATCTTATTTGATTGCGAGTAATCAATAAAATAACTTAAATCACTAATATTTTTTTTAATGATCTGACTTATATCTAAAAACTTCCAATCTTCTTGCTTTCTATTTGGAAAACCACTCTCTATAAACTTATTTAAGAAATCTTTTTTTAATTGAATTTCCCTATTAGAAAATTTTGAATTTTTCACTATTTTATCAAAATCTGATTGTAATTGTTCACTCATTTTAATTAAAACTTTCGTATCCTTTTTTTTCTAATTCAATTGCTAATTCTGGACCACCAGATCTAATTATCTTTCCATTCATTAGAACATGAACAAAATCTGGTTTAATATAATCCAACAATCTTTGATAATGGGTAATGATTAAAAAGGAATTATCTTTATTTCTCAAAGTATTCACTCCATCAGCAACTATTTTTAATGCATCTATATCCAATCCTGAATCTGTCTCATCTAAAATAGATAATTTAGGGGCCAACATAGACATTTGTAAAATTTCATTTTTCTTTTTTTCTCCACCTGAAAACCCAACATTTAATTGCCTATTCAGTTTTTCTTCATCAAACTTTAATTCTTTGGCTTTTTCTTTTACGAGTTTTAAAAACTCGATCGCATCTAACTCTTTTTCACCTCGTGCTTTTCTGATTGCATTTAAAGAAGTTTTTAAAAATATATTTGTATTTACACCTGGAATTTCTAATGGATATTGGAAAGCCAAAAATATTCCTTTGTGTGCCCTTTCTTCGGTCTCAAGATCAAATAAATTTTTATTTTCAAATAAGATTTCACCTGATACCTCATACCCTTTTTTTCCTGATAGAATGTTAGATAATGTACTTTTTCCTGAACCATTTGGACCCATAATTGCGTGAACTTCGCCAGGATTTATATTTAATGAAAAACCCTTTAATATTGATTTATTTTCAACATTCGCATTTAAATTACTAATTTTAAGCATTAACCAACACTCCCCTCTAAGCTAATACCTACAAGTTTCTGGGCTTCAACTGCAAACTCCATTGGTAATTGTTGCAGTACTTCCTTGCAAAAACCATTAACAATTAATCCTACAGCTTCCTCAGGATTAAGTCCTCTTTGTTGGCAATAATGTAATTGTTCTTCACTTATTTTTGATGTTGTAGCTTCGTGTGCAATATTTGAGTCAAAATTTTTATTTTTGATATAAGGTACTGTGTGTGCCCCACATTTATTTCCCATTAATAAAGAGTCACATTGTGTGTAGTTGCTAGAATTTTTAGCTTTTGAATTAATATCTACTAAACCTCTGTAAGTCATATCAGAGAATCCAGCACTTATTCCTTTTGAAATAATTTTACTTTTAGTATTCTGTCCTAAATGAATCATCTTTGTTCCAGTGTCTGCTTTTTGATGATTATTGGTAATTGCTATAGAATAAAACTCACCAATTGAATTATCGCCTTTTAAAATACAGCTTGGATATTTCCAGGTTATAGCTGAACCTGTTTCAACTTGCGTCCAAGAAATCTTAGAATTATTCCCTTTACACAATCCTCTTTTAGTAACAAAGTTATAAATTCCACCTTTACCATTTTCATCACCTGGATACCAATTTTGTACTGTTGAATATTTTATTTCTGCATCGTCTAAAGCAATTAATTCAACATTTGCTGCATGTAATTGGTTTTCATCTCTCATTGGAGCAGTGCATCCTTCGAGATAACTAACGTAACTTCCTTTATCAGCAATAATTAATGTTCTTTCAAACTGTCCTGTCTCTGATGCATTAATTCTGAAATAAGTTGATAGCTCCATAGGACATTTAACACCCTCAGGAATATAAACAAACGACCCGTCTGTAAAAACAGCAGAGTTTAGTGTGGCAAAGAAATGGTCAGTAACAGGGATTACAGTGCCTAAATATTTTTTTACTAGATCAGGATGCTTTTGAATTGCTTCTGACATTGAACAAAAAATTATTCCATGCTTTGTTAATTCACCTTTAAAAGTAGTTGCTACTGAAACAGAGTCAAATACAGCATCGACTGCAATTCCATTCAGTCTTGCTTGCTCTTGTAATGGAATTCCAAGTTTTTTATATGTCTCTAAAAGTTTAGGATCAAGCTCATCCAAACTTTTTGGTTTATCTTTCATGCTTTTTGGTGCTGAATAATAATATAAATCTTGATAATCAATCTTAGGATATTTTGGTTTTTGCCAATTTGGTTCTTTTAAAAGTTTTAATCGCTCATAAGCCTTTAACCTAAAGTCTAACATCCATTGTGGTTCTTTTTTAATATTAGAAATAAACTTAATGACGTCTTCGTTTAAGCCTTTTGGAGCTTTAATATTTTCTATATCGGTAGTAAAACCATATTTATAATCTTTTAACTTTTCTATATCTTTTTCTCTAGTATCCATTTTTAAATTCTTCTTTCAGTATTGTCTTGAACAAGATCTTCTAAACTTTTTTTTTCAAAAAAATCGTTAATATGGTTTTCAAGCTCGTCCCATAAATTATGAGTTAAACATTTTGTAGATTTACCGTTGCATCCTTTTTTAGACTCTTTTTTGCACTGAACAGTTTTAACTTTTTCATCAACAGCATCAAAAATATTAGTAAGTTTTATCTCTTTAGCTTTTTTGTTTAAAACATATCCACCTTGATTTCCTCTTACACTTTGAACAATCTCTTTTTTTCTGAGTTTAGAAAAAATTTGCTCTAAGTAATCAAGGGATATTCCTTGTCTAAGTGAGATGTCTCTAAGCGATACTGGGTTAATATTGTTAAACCTAGCCAGATCCACTAAAGCCATTACAGCATATCTGCCTTTAGATGTTAGTTTCATAATCCTTTATTTTACTGGGTATATATAAACCCGACTAAAATAGTCAAGTATCTATCAGAAAAAAATACTAACAATTTGTCACGTACATGTGTTAAACGTAATTTTTTTTGAGAATAATTATCAATATCAAATATGGATAATAAAATTTTAGAAATATTTATTCCTGGTCCTGCCGGAAGACTAGAGGCAAAATATTTTAAAAGTAAAAAAAGTACTTCACCTGTTGCTTTGGTCTTGCAACCTCATCCTCAATATGGAGGAACAATGAATAATAAAGTTGTTGTCGAAACTTTTAATGCTTTTATGGAAAATGATTTTTCTGTGTGTCGGGTAAACTTTAGAGGTGTTGGTAAAAGTGATGGAGAATTTGATAATGGACAAGGAGAACTAGCTGATGCTGCAGCTGCATTAGATTGGTTAGAAAGAGAAAATTTTGATAACTCGCAATGTTGGGTATCAGGATTTTCTTTTGGTTCTTTAATCGCAATGCAGTTGTTAATGAGAAGACCTGAAATAAATAGATTTATTGCAATTTCACCTCAACCTAATGTTTATGATTTTTCTTTTTTATCACCCTGTCCTTCTTCAGGTTTGATGGTTTATGGAAAAAAAGATGAATTAGTACCTTTTGAGTTTATTAAAGATTTAGATAACAAACTTAGTGCACAAAAAGGGATTAAAGTAGAATTTCAAACTGTATCTGAAGCAAACCATTTTTTTACAAAAAGAGAGTCTGAATTAAATAAATGTTTAAATAAGTATATTAAAAAAGAAACTGCGCTTTATTAAAAATTTTGTAAAATATCACCACCAGAAATAGCTTTTTTACATCTTGTGGTGCTTGGAAATGAGATTGGTAATTTTAAATATGATCTTATAGCTAAATATGCAAAGGCTTGTGACTCGACAAAATTACCATCAAAATTATAATCATCTATATCTTTTATAACTATATTCTTGTTTACCAAATAATTTTCAATCGATTGCATCAAAGATTTATTTTTTCTTCCACCTCCACAAATTATATAATGATGTGGTTTAATATTATTTTGTTTATCAATTTTCCTCAAACCATCAGCAATTAAATATGCAGTAAATTTTGTTAAAGTCGCGCACCCGTCCTCAAATGACAAACCTTTGACAAATGACGTATCAAAATCTTTTACATCCAACGAAGTTTCGTAAGATTTAAACTCAAAGTTATCTATTGCTTGATTTAAAATTAGATCATCAACTTTTCCAATATTTGCATAATTTCCATCTTTATCAAATTTTAGATCTTTATTATTTCTCACCCAATCATCTATCAAACAGTTTCCTGGTCCTACATCATAAGCAAAAAAGTTTATAGAAAGATTGAGATCCTCCTTGATTTGAGTGATATTTGTAATACCTCCGATATTAATTATGTTAATTGGCAATTTAAGTTTAAAATTTTTTTGGATAATTTTTGAAATCAAACTATGAAATATTGGCGTAAGTGGAGCACCCTGGCCTCCATGATTTAAATCATTTTGTCTAAAATTATTGATTACAATTTTTTTAAATAAACTAGATAAAAGTCTTCCATCTCCTAACTGTTTAGAAATTTGAATTTTTGGATTATGGAACACTGTTTGGCCATGAAAACCTATTAAATCAATATCTTCATTAATGTCTCCAATCACTTCATTTATTAAGTGACTGTTGAATAACGTAAATTTTTTTTCTACATCATTGATCTCTTTAGAATGAGTTTTTAAGTCTGTAAAATTGCTAATTTTATCTCTTAAACTAATTAATTGATTGTAAAGTCCATCATCAAACTCTTTATAAGTATCATAAATACTGGAAAATTGATCATTACCATCAGATTTTATAACAGACAAATCCACTCCATCCATTGATGTACCACTCATCAAACCTATTGAGGTGAATATCTTTTTTTTCATTATTATTTTTTTTTAACAAAATTTGTATATTGTAGAATTATACGCTTATGAATAAATTTTTAAAAGAATTTAAAGACAGAGGCTACTTTTATCAATGTACTGATGAAAATGAGTTATCTTCATTATTGGATAAAAAAAAGATTAAAGCCTACATTGGTTTTGATTGTACAGCTGAAAGTTTACATGTTGGCAGTCTCCTACAAATTATGTGTTTACGAATGCTCCAGAAACATGGACACCAACCAATTGTATTGTTAGGTGGAGGAACCACAAGAATTGGAGACCCATCTGGTAAAGATAAAACACGAAAAATTTTAAGTGAAGACGAAATTGAAAAAAATTCCAAAAATATTGAGAGAATTTTAAAAAAATTTTTAGATACAAATGATAAAAATATAAAACCAATATTTGTTAATAACTATGAGTGGCTTAAAGGTTTAAATTATATCTCTTTTTTGAGAGATATTGGAAAACATTTTACAATAAATAAAATGTTAACGTTTGAAAGTGTAAAAACAAGGTTGGATAGAGAACAATCTCTGAGTTACATGGAATTCAATTATATGATTTTACAAGCTTACGATTTTTTAGAACTTAATAAAAAAGAAAATTGTGCATTGCAAATCGGTGGATCTGATCAATGGGGTAATATTGTTAATGGTGTAGATTTAATTAAAAGACATTCTAATCAACAAACATATGGTTTAACTACTCCTTTAATCACGTTAGCGACAGGTGCTAAAATGGGAAAAACTGAAAATGGGGCAATATGGTTGGATGAAAAATTTTTGTCACCATACGATTATTGGCAATTTTGGAGAAATATAGATGATAGAGATGTGTCGAAATTCATGAAATTTTTCACAGATTTAAGTATTGATGAAATAGAGAAAATTAAAGAAAAAAATATTAATGAACAAAAAATTGTTTTAGCAAATCAAACCACTTCTATGCTTCATGGTCAACAAGAAGCGAAAAAAAGTGAAGAAACAGCAAAAAAAACTTTTTCAGAAAATTCAATGGGTTCTGCATTACCTTCTGTTTCAATTAAAAAAGATCAATTGAATGATAAGTTAAGTATTGTTGATTTAATAATTCTTTCCAAGTTAGAAAAATCTAAAAGTGAGATAAGAAGATTGATTAAAGGTAGTGGTGTAAGAATTAACAATCAAATTATTAATGATGAGAAACTAATAATCAGTGAAAAATTATTTGAAGATAATACAATTAAACTCTCCTTGGGTAAGAAAAGACATATCAAAGTTGAAATAAACTAATTCTTTTTTATTTTTTCAAGAGTTCTTGTGATGAATCTTGGTGTAAGAGTTTTCACAGGGTTTACAGTTGTTTTTAATTTATTTGGGGGACCTTTTATCTTAAAACTCACACCAAAAACACCCTCTCCAACTTTTTTTCCTACTAAAATATCTCCAAGAAGAGGAATTGAAGATATAGTTCTATTAATTGTTGTTGCTGGAACCATAGTTCCTCTAAGACTAACCAAATCATCACTTTCAATATATCCTTCCATCAATAAAGAAATCGCGGGACCGATGGCATATAACTCCTCTATTATCATAAGCTCATTATTATTGGAAAATTTCATTTCAAAATCTGTAAATCTTATTCCCTCGCCAGTTAATAAGTCAGCGATACCTTGAAGAGATGCTAATGTTAATAATTTTGCTAAAGCTGGTACTTCTTGTACTTTAAAATTATCTATTATTAATTTTGAATTAGAAACATTGTTTTGTTTGATAGAATGAAAATTTAAATTACCTTCCTCAAAGCCTTTTATAAACTTGTACCTATTAACAAAAGGCTTAGCTAAATCAGAATAAAGTGTTGTAATTTTCTCATTTGAAGAAGATCTAATAGTAAAATTAATCCTCTGATTAGCAGAAAAATCTCCTGCTAAATTAACATCAGTTACCTCACTATTCTTAAATGTTAAATTTCCACCTAAATTTTCTATAAGATGATCTTTATCAAGGAATGCTTTCTCTATCTTGATATTTAGTTTAAAATTTTTAGAAAAAATTTTTTTTCTCTCTGGACCTTTATCATCTTTCAATAAATCATCTATAATTTTAGTGGCATTAAAACTCTTAGATTCTAAAGAATAATTTTTATCTCTTTTTTTAATTGATAACTCATTTTTTAATAAGTCATTATCAAAATAACTTAAATCTACCTCACTAAAAGATTTAATTTTATTTTTCTTCGATAATGATAAGTTTTGAATTTCAAATTTATTATTTTTTTCTTTTATCGATATATTCTTAAAATTAATTTCATTTGATAAAAGATTTTTAACTCCAAGAATAATTATTTTTAATTTATCATCTTGATCTTTTTTGTAATTCAAAAAATTCAAGTAAAACGGGTTTTTTTCAATTTCTAATGAAGTATCAAATTTTAAGTTTTTTTTTGATTTAAAAAAATTATACTTAATATTATCTTTTTCTTTTTGGATAAGAATATTTCCATTGCCAATAATACTTAGGAGATCTTTTTTATATTCAATTTGTATTTGGTGATCTGACAACTCAATTATCTCGTTTAATTCTGGAAAAAACTCTTTCAAATTTTTTGAACTTACAATTTTAGAATTTTTTAAATTCATTAAGGAATCTATCTTAAAATCATCTATCATGAATTTATTATCAATTTTAAATGAAAAAGTATTTGATAAATCAAACTCGGCTGATTTGATCTTTAGATTAGAAAAATCGATATTTAATAATTGATTAATCTTTTTATTATCTAAAACTAAATTTTTACTATTATTTTTGCCTGAAACCAAAAATTTATTTTTTTGTTTTTTGATATTTAATTCTGGAAAGGTCAAATTATTATTATCATATGATAAATTTATTTCTTTAAATTCAAATTTATTATTTTGAAGATTAAAAATAAAATTTATTTTTGATAAATTTATTTTTTTTAAGGCTTTAATCTCACCATTTTTTACAAATCCTTTTATAATAAAATCATCTTTAATATTACCCTTTTGATCAAATTTAAGATTTATGTCTGCTATCAAATATCCTTTTTCCACAAACTTTTCTAATATGTAAATTTGAGGGCTATCCTTAATAAATCTTATAAATGAAATTAAATTTTTAATTTCGATTGTCCTAGTTGTTATATCTAATTCAGATAGTGAAAAATTTTTATTTATGAATGTTTTAATGTCAATATTAGACTTGATACTCTCTAGTTTAATTAATTTATTTCTATTCTTTAAATTTGCTCCAACAGTTTTTAACATTAATTTAAATTTAAAAGGATCTAAGATGATGCTAATTTTATCTAAATCTAGCTCTAACTGATTATCAATTTTTTTAACCTCTTTAGATATTTGACTATTAAAAGCATCTGTTTTAATACCAATGGTACTTAAATAAGTAATAAAACCAAATATTATTAATAACGTGAATATTAAAAATCTAAAAATTATTTTTTTCATTTAATTTGGTATAAAGATTTTTCTAAAAAAGTGTCAATGTCACCATCTAAAACTTTATCTGGGCTTGAGCTTTCAAAATTTGTCCTGTTGTCTTTAACTAATCTGTAAGGTTGAAGCACATATGATCTAATTTGATGACCCCATCCTATGTCCGCTTTCATAGCTTCATTACTTTGATTTTGTTCATTTTTTTTTTTCATTTCAAAATCATAAAGTCTTGCTCTTAACATATTCATACAGGTTTCTTTATTTTTATGTTGAGATCTTTCATTTTGACATTGAACAACTATTTTTGATGGGATATGAGTTATTCTTACAGCACTGTCAGTAGTATTAACATGTTGTCCGCCAGCACCACTTGAGCGATAAGTATCAATTCTCAAATCTTTGTCTAATATTTCAATGTTCAAATTTTCATCAACGACTGGATAAACCCAAATACTTGCAAAACTAGTGTGTCTTCTAGCTCCTGAGTCAAAAGGAGATATTCTTACAAGACGGTGAATTCCAGACTCCTTTTTAAGCCATCCAAACACATAATCCCCCTGAATTTTTATGGTAGAGGATTTTATTCCTGCCTCCTCGCCTTTATGTTCACTTATTAAATTACATTTATAATTTTTGTCATCTGACCATTTCATGTACATTCTTCTTAACATATTGGCCCAATCTTGACTTTCTGTGCCACCAGCACCGGCATGAATTTCTACATAGCAATCAAATGAATCTGCTTCATCTGATAGAAAACATCTTATTTCATTTTTCTTAACTTTTGATCTCAATTCTTTAATACTTTCCATAACTTCTTTTTTTACATTAAGATTATTCTCATCTGTAGCTAAAGAGTAAAGATCATCTAAATCCTTAAGTTGATTAATTGAGTCTTCGTAAGAATTAATCAAGTCCTCAAAAAGTTTTTTTTCCTTAATTGTTTTTTGAGAGTCTGCTTTATCTTGCCAGAAATTGGCACCAAGCATTTTTTTATCTATATGTTCCAGTTTTGAGTAAATCTTATTTTTTTCAAAGATACTCCTTAACTCTTTGATTAATTTTTTCGATTTCTTTTTTAAGGTCTAAATATTTATCGTCCATTAATAAAACTTTAATATATTATTTGTATCGATTCTATTATTATCAGAATACAATACTTTTCCATTTAAAACATTTTTACTTTTGTAAGCCTCAATGATTGTATTTTTTGAATTAAATTTAGCCTTTTCTCCTGATAGGGGGTCAACAACCATAAGTGTCATTTTTTCAGGTACCTTAAACGGCCTTGCATCAGATTTTTTAACTGACTTTTCAATGAATTCTCTAAAAATAGGCAATGCAGCTTTTGATCCAGTTTCAAATTTACCTAGTGGTTTAGGATTATCCATTCCAACATAAACTCCAATCACTAAATTTGATGTAAAACCAATAAACCATGCATCCGTATTTTCATTGGTGGTTCCAGTTTTTCCTGCCAAGTTTAATTGTAAATCTCTTAATTTTTTACCAGTTCCTCTTTTTATGACTCCCTCTAAAATCGTTGTTACTTGATATGCTGTTTGCTCAGACATTACTTGCTCATAATTATCCTCTATTTGAGGATAATCCTTGCCAGTGTATGAAATTTTATCACAATTCATACACTTTCTATTTTCATTGTTAATTATTGTATTTCCTTCACTGTCTTGAATTCTGTCTATTATAATAGGACTAATTAATTTTCCACCGTTTACAAAAGATGAGTAAGCTGAAGTTAAATTTAAAAGAGTTGTTTCAGCTGATCCTAAAGAAATTGAAAGTAATTCTTCAGGGTTATCATATATTTTCAATTCTTTAGAAAATCTTGCTAATTTATCCACTCCCAAATTTTGAGCAATTCTTACAGTCATTAAGTTTCTTGATTTTTCAAGCCCTACTCTGAGTGTAGAGGGTCCATAAAATTTTTTACCATAATTTTCTGGCTTCCATTTTTTTAGATCAACTCCTTGGTCTAAGACTAGAGGTGCATCAAGTACCAAAGATGAAGGAGTATACTTATTTTCCAGCGCTAACGCATATACAAATGGTTTAAATGCTGAACCAGGTTGTCTTAGAGCTTGCGTAGCTCTATTAAATTCACTTGATCTAAAACTAAATCCTCCACTTAGAGCTAAAACCCTTCCTGTATAAGGGTCCATTACAACAATGCCTCCATTAATTTTTGGAAGTTGTTTAAGACTATAATAATTATCCTTTACTTTCTTAACATATATTAAATCACCAACTTTGAGTAAATCTTCAAACTCTTTTTTAGTCCATGAGATTTCATTATATTTAATTAGGCCACTTAATTTATCTACAGTCTCAATTTTAGTTTCAAATTGACCTATTTCTTTAACAATTGCTATCTCCCAGTTGATAGAATTTTCTAGTTTATATTTTTTATCTATATTTTTATGCCAATTATCATCATATTGTATATTTGTAATTGGTCCACGCCAACCTTTTCTTTGATCATAAGCGATTAAACCATTCCTTAAAGATTCAGTAGCAATTTTTTGAAGGTTTAAATTAATAGGTGTATTTATATTATAACCTTGTTTATAAACTTTTTCATAAGTTAGTTTATCTATAATATTTTTTCTAACATCTTCGATGTAATACTGTGCATCCTCTAAATATATTCTTTTTGTTTTTTTTAGTTTTATTTTTTGATTTTTATATTGATTGTAATTTTTGATATCTAAAAATCCATTTTGATAAAGATTCTGCAAAACTAAATCTCTTCTGAATTTAGCCAATTTGATATTTCTATATGGATTGTATTTACTAGGAGCCTTGGGCAAAGCTGCTAATAAGGCTGCCTCTGCATAATCAAGTTCCTTGATAGACTTGTCAAAATACTCTAAGCTGGCTGCAGCTACTCCGTATGCACCGCTCCCTAAATAAATTTGATTTAGATAAAGTTCTAATATTCTTTCTTTACTCAAAGCTCTTTCTATTCTGAAAGCAAGAATTGCCTCTTTAATTTTTCGCTTGATACTTACTTCATTTGTTAATAAAAAATTTTTAGCAACTTGTTGGGTGATTGTAGATGCTCCCTCCAATCTTTTAGAGCTCATTATATTTTTAATATTATTTAAAGTAGCCCTTAAAACTCCTTTTGCATCAACCCCAGGATGAGTGAAAAAATTCTTATCTTCAGCTGATAAAAAAGCATTAATTACATTTTTAGGAATAGTGCTATAAGGTATAAATATTCTCTTCTCTTTTGAAAAATCGGCGACTAAATCACCATTTCCTGAATACATTTTGCTTGAGACAGGTGGCTTATAACTTTTTAGAAATTTATAATCTGGTATTTTATTTGAAAAAGCCCATAAAGTTCCAAAGACCACAAATATAGATACCAAACAAACAGTTAAAAACACAATTAAAGTATTTTTGATAATTTTTGTCATTTTTATTTCATTATATATTGGAATTTGTTAAAGATAAGGCATTATAAATAAACAAAATTTTTAAAAAAATGAAATATTTAAAAGCAATATTATGGAAAAAAATTTATACATTGATGCTTCGCATCCTAATGAAACAAGAGTTGTTCTTAAGTCAAATGATAAAATTGAAGATTACGAATATGAAGGTTCAAAAAATAACCTCATAAAGAACAATATATATCTCGGAAAAGTAAGTAGAATTGAGCCATCTTTACAAGCAGCTTTTGTAGACTTTGGTAGAGAGCGGCATGGTTTTTTATCGTTTAATGACATTCAGTCTGACTATTATCAAATTCCAAAAAGTGATCTTGAGTTAATTAAGCAAGAAGAAGAAAAATTAAGAGAAGAATTATCAAAAAAAGTTGAAGAAAAAGAGAATGAAAATTTAGCTGAAGGAAAATTGGAAATTGATGATCCGATTGATGTTGAAAAAAAAGAGACAGAGGAAAAAGAAAAAGATATTGATGATAAAAATAAAAAAATAGAAAGTAGAAATAAATTTAAAAGATATAAAATTCAAGAAGTAATCAAACCAAATCAAGTGATCCTAGTGCAAGTCATAAAAGATGAAAGAGGTCAAAAAGGAGCTGCTTTAAGTACTTTTATTTCTATTGCTGGAAAATATATTGTTCTTATGCCGAATACTCCTAAAGGAGGAGGTATTTCAAGAAAAATTTTCAACCCAGTAGATAGAAAAAAAATCAGATCTATCTTAAACGAGATAGAAATTCCAAAAGAAATGGGGCTAATAGTAAGAACTGCTGGTAGTAATAAAACCAAAAATGAAATTGAACATGATTTAACAACATTAATCAAATCTTGGAACCAAATAAAAGATAATGCTATTAATGCTATTGCACCCTCTTTAATTCATCAAGAAAGTGAAATAATTAATAGAACCTTAAGAGACATGTATGATGATAAAACTAAAAGCATAGTTATAGAAGGTAATGAGGGTTATAAGAAAGCGCAAAACTTTATGAAAATGTTAATGCCCTCACACGTAAAAAAAATAAAAAAATATAGAGGCAAAACACCCTTGTTTATTGAGGAAGGAATTGAACAAAAACTTAATCAAATATTTGATACAGAAATAAAATTAAGTTCAGGAGGTTATCTTGTAATAAATCCAACTGAGGCTCTGGTTTCTATCGATATAAACTCAGGAAGTTCTATTAAACAAAAAAATGTTGAGAGCACAGCCTTAGATACTAATTTAGAAGCAGCAGAAGAGATAGCAAGACAAATCAAAATTAGAGATTTATCAGGACTAATAATCATAGATTTTATAGATATGTTAAGTTATGGAAATAGAAGAGCAGTAGAGAGAAGATTAAAGGAAAAATGTAGATCAGATAGAGCAAGGATTCAAATTGGTAGGATAAGTAATTTTGGATTGCTTGAAATGTCAAGACAAAGGCTCAGAGAAAGTGCTGTGAAGTGGAAAGTTGAACTTACAGATGAGTCTTTTGCACAAAAAATATTAAAATTAGTTGAATTAAAAGCTGTAATAAATAAAGGGAAATTTGTAGAGTTGAAGGTATGCAATAAAGTATCAGAATTTTTAAAAGAAAACTTTATTGAAGATTTAACTTTTTTCGAAAAAAAAAATAAAATGAAAATTGATATCATTTCAGATAATTCCTTGATTATACCCGAATATATTATTGATATTAAAAATAAATCTAAAAAAACCATTGAATTGATAGAATATTTTGAAAAACTTAAAAATCTTGAAACTATAGTTAAAGAAAAAACTCCTACAAATATTAAGATTAAAAAGAAAAAGTATAGGAAAAAAAAATTTTTTAAGGAATCTAAATAATCCCTTTTTTGGGAGATGATGGACTTCCCATTAATTTTTTTTCTATTCTACCAGATAAAAAAGATTGTCTTCCAGCTATAACAGCATTTTTGAATGCCTTTGCCATTTCAAAAGGTTTTTTAGCTTTCGCAATAGCTGTGTTAACTAAAACACCATCACATCCTAGTTCCATAGCAATTGTCGCATCAGATGCTTGTCCTAATCCAGCATCTATTATCAAAGGTAATTTAGTTTGATCTCTTATTATTTGAATATTAACTTTATTTAAAATACCTAAACCAGACCCAATTGGCGCGGCTAATGGCATAATAGCTGCCGCTCCAACATTTTCTAACCTTTTGGCCATTAAAGGATCATCGTTACAATAAACCATAACCTTAAAACCCTCTTTTGTTAAAATTTCTGTAGATTTAAGAGTTTCTATCATTTCTGGAAAGAGATTTTTTTTGTCACCTAAAACCTCAAGCTTAACCAATTTCCATCCTCCTATTTCTCTTGCTAGTCTGAGTGTCCTTAAAGCTTCATCAGAATTGAAACATCCAGCAGTATTCGGTAAATAAGTTATTTTTTTTGGATCTATATAATCCATTAACAAAGGTTTCTTTTTATCAGAAATATTTACCCTTCTAACAGCAACAGTTACAATATCTGCTCCAGATATATCTATCGCTCTAGCACACTCAGTCATGCTTTTATATTTACCAGTGCCTACAATTAATCTTGAGTTAAATTTTTTTTTTGAAATTATAAGATTATCTTTTTTCAAAACTAACCACCTCCAATAAAGTGAACAATTTCAATTTTATCATTAACTTTTAAATTAATTTTGTTTAGTTTTTTTTTATCCACTATTTCTTTATTTAATTCAATGGCAACTTTTTTCAATGGGACTTTTAAATTTTTAATTAAGTCAGATAATTTAGTTTTATCGTAAATTTTATTTATTTTACCGTTTATTTTTATTTTTATTTTTTTTTTCATCGTATATAAATGTTAAATGAATAATAAGATAATTATAATTAATGGTCCAAATCTTAATCTATTAGGTGAAAGAGAACAATCACAATATGGATCCACTACATTTGAAAAATTAAAAGAAATTTGTTTAAATAAGTCGAAAGAATTAGGTTTAGTTACTGATTTTTCTCAATCAAATATTGAGGGTGAAATAGTCAGTTTAATACAAAACTCTAGAAAAAACTTTGATGGAATAATAATCAATGCTGCAGGTTTTACACATACATCTGTGGCTATTAGAGATGCATTGAGTATTTTTAAGAAACCAATCATTGAGTTACATATTTCAAATATATATAAACGTGAAGAATTTAGACACAAATCTTTGATAAGTGACGTAGTTACTGGAGGTATTTTTGGTTTAGGTGCTGATGGTTATATTTTAGCCATAATTTCAATGCAAAAGCTCTTACAAAATGAAAATTGATAAAAAGATTATTAAAGAACTCAGTGACTATTTAGAAGAATTTAAACTTACTGAGTTAGAATATACTGAAAAAGACACTAAGATTAAAGTTTCTAAAAACAATATCTCAGTAAATAATCAAAATTTTTCAAGTCCAAAAACTGATTCAAACAATTTAAATACTAATTTACCAGAAAAAAATAAAACAGGAATTGAAGTTAAATCACCAATTATAGGAACAGCGTACCATGCGCCTGAACCTGGTGCAAAAAAATTTGTTGAGGTTGGGAAAAAAATTAAAAAGGGTGACACAGTAATGATCGTAGAGGCTATGAAGACTATGAACCATGTACCTTCAACTGCAAATGGAGTTGTAAAAGAAATTTGTGTTGAAGATGGCCAAGCTGTAGAATTTGGTCAAAATTTATTAATTCTTGATTAATGTTTAAAAAAATTTTGATAGCTAACCGTGGAGAGATTGCGGTTAGAATTATAAGAGCCTGTAAAGAATGGGGAATTTCAACTGTAGCAGTTCATTCTGATGTAGATAAAGAAAGTATGCACGTAAGAATGGCAGATGAGAGTGTTTGTATAGGTTCTCACCAGCCAGCAAATAGTTATTTAAATATTCCAGCTTTATTATCTGCAATAGAAATCACCAATGCTGACGCTGTACATCCAGGTTATGGTTTTCTTTCAGAAAATGCAAATTTTGCGAAAGTGCTTGAAGATAATAATATTAAATTTATAGGCGCTTCTTCAGAATTGATAAAGATGATGGGAGATAAGATTCAAGCAAAAAAAATTGCTAAAGAAAATGGTTTGCCAGTTATTGAAGGATCTGAAGGTGGAGTTAGAGATGTCAAAGAAGCTACAGAATTATGTAAAAAAATTGGTTTTCCTGTTCTAATTAAAGCCTCTGGTGGTGGAGGTGGTAAAGGCATGAAAATAGTTTACAAAGAAGAGGAATTTGAAACGTTGTTTTCAACTGCAAAATCAGAAGCTCAAAAATATTTTGGTAATGATGAAGTTTATATCGAAAAGTTTTTTCAAAATCCTAGACATATTGAGGTTCAAATTTTAGCAGGAAAAAATAGAACTGTTCATCTTCATGAAAGAGACTGTAGTGTCCAAAGAAGACATCAAAAACTAATTGAAGAAACACCAAGTCCTGTATTAACTGATAAGATAAGAAAAGACCTTTTTGAGAAAACAGTTAATATGGTATCAAAAATTGGTTATATGGGTGCTGGAACTGTTGAATTCATTTATGAAGACGGAAAATTTTATTTTCTTGAAATGAATACAAGAGTCCAAGTTGAGCATCCAGTTACTGAAATGGTAACAGGTATAGATATTATTAAAGAACAAATTTGGATAGCGTTTTCAGGAGAAACAGCTTTAAGCCAAAGTGATATAAATCCAAGAGGGCATGCAATAGAATGTAGAATAAATGCAGAAGATGCTAGTAAAAATTTCCAACCTTCACCTGGATTAATTGGTATGTGTCATCAGCCATCAGGTTTCAGAACTAGAGTTGATGGTGCAATATATCAGGGTTATAAAGTTACTCCATATTATGACAGTTTGATTTGTAAATTAATCTGTCACGGAAGAAATAGATCAGAAGCTATTCAGAGAATGAATAGATCTTTAGATGAGTTTGTAATAGAAGGAATCACAACAACAATTTCATTACATAAAAAATTACTAAATCATAAAAAATTTATTGACTCTGATTTCAATGTCAGTTGGTTAGATAAAGATAAAATACTTTAGTAACAATTAACAAGCCAGATATCATAAACAGGATGATCAAAGGGTGCTATAGAGGGGCTTGATGAAAACATCCATCCATTAAAAACAAAAACATTATTTCTATCTTTTTTTGTTAAATCTCTTACTTGAATATAAGCCTTTAATTCAGGGTTATCATCAAATTTTGCGTCTGTACATTTAATACTTTTTATTGACAAATCTTTATAAATAAATTCCTTATTATTGACTAATTTTATCAACTCATTTTTAGAACTAATCTTATCTAATATTTTTATATCAGTATTATTTCCCTCGAGATTTACTTCTCCACCAGTCTTAAACGTTATAAATATGGTAAATAGATATATAAATAAAAATAAAATTAGCTTATTTCCAGCTTTTATATTTTTTTTCAGTTGCATCTTTATTGTTCTTATTTGGATAATAAGCTGAGTCAGTACCAGTTAAATTTGATTGATGAGGTTTTTGCCAATCATACTTTTCTAATTCATGAATATTTTCAATTTTATTTGGCATAAAATGAATCCAAGAGTACCATTCAACTGGAATTTTTGATGCATCAATTTCATTTGCATAAATTACCCATCTTTTTCCTTTTCTACTTTGATAATATTTATTTCCATACTCATCTGATCCAATAAATTTACCAAACAATATAGTCTTAATTTTAGTACCGAATGTATCGCGATTCCACCAAGTGAATATTTTTTTTAAGAAAGTCAACATGTTAATTTTTTAATTTCAATTTTAAATTGTATAAATTAAATTAGACTAAAATATGTAAAAGTATATAAATAAAAAGATTCAAAATTCAAATTTAATTTAAGGATTGAAAAAATGTCAAAATATCTTGTAGAAACTTATTATACGTGCACTTTTAAAGTAAATCACTATTTAGACGATATTAATGAAACAGAACTAAAGAATCTTGAAAAAAGAGATGATGGAAAATTTGAAGTTCTGGATGTTAAATTAGATAACAGAAAAACAAAAAGTCTTGATCCTACTAATAAAAAAAATGATCAAAATAAAAAAATTGACTTAGTTCAAACTCTAAGTGAAAACAAAACTACAAATGTTGAAAAAATAGTTTCTCAATCTTTTGTAAAATCTGATAATTCTGGAAAAAGATTTAGTATGCCAGATAGAAGAAAAGGTTATATTCAAAAAGCAACTATTGGCGATCATAAAGTTTATTTACATACTGGCGAGTATGAAGACGGTAAAATTGGAGAAATCTTTATTGATACAAGAAAAGAGGGAGAGCTAGTTAAAGCTTTAATGAATAATTTTGCAATCGCTGTTTCACTGGGTCTTCAATACGGGGTTCCATTAGATGAGTTTGTAAGTGCCTTTATAGGTACTAAATTTGAACCTTCTGGCAAAGTGAATGGAAATGACAGAATTTTAAGTGCTTCTTCAATTTTAGATTATATATTCAGAGAACTAGCAATTTCTTATCTAAATAGAGAGGATTTAGCACATACTCCATCAATTGGTAATTTAGAAGTTTCATCTGCAGATGAAAAAAGCTCTGATGAACAAAATCAATTACTGAAAATTGTAAAAGATATAACAAGCAAAGGATTTGTTAGAAATAATTACAAAAAAAATCTGGTAGATTTATCAGATGTTAAAATCAATCTAAAAGGTAAAAAATAATTATTTTTTAATTTTTAAAGATAAATTTAATTCTTTAAGTTGATTTTCACTTACATTTGAAGGTGCATCCATCATTAAATCCTGTGCATTTTGATTCATTGGAAACATTGTAACTTCTCGAATATTTTTTTCATTTGCTAGCAACATAATTATTCTATCAATTCCTGGAGCAATGCCTCCATGAGGTGGAGCACCATAACTTAAGGCGTTTATCATTCCACTAAATTTTTGATCAACATCAGATTTCGAATAGCCTGCAACATCAAATAATTTATACATTAGATCCGGTATATGGTTTCTAATTGCACCTGAAGATAATTCTATTCCATTGCATACAATATCATATTGATATGCGAGTATTTCTAAGGGTTTATTAAAATTAATTTTGTTAATATCTCCTTGCGGCATTGAAAAAGGATTGTGACTAAATTTAATTTTGTTTGTTTGATTATCTATTTCATACATTGGATAATCTACAATCCAGCAGAATGCGAATATGTTTTCATCGATTAAACCTAAATCTTTTCCAATTTTATCTCTAGCTAATGCAGTTATCTTTTCTACTTCTTCTAATTTACCACAAGCAAGAAAAATACTATCACCTACTTTTGCTTCAGTTTTAATCATTATTTCATTTAATGAATCTTTTGAAAAAAATTTACCTACTGGCCCTTTCGCTGAAATTTCTTTCTCTTTTTCAATTGTAAAATAAGCAAGTCCTGAAGCGCCTTGCTCTTTAGCCCATTTATCAATATTATCAAAAAAACTTCGCGGTTTATCTTTTGTATTTTTTGTAACAATGCATCTGACTTTAGATCCAGATTTAACTAGTTTTTTAAATATTTCAAAAGAAACATCTTCTCTTAAAAAAATTTCAGTGATGTCACTAATAATTAATGGATTTCTTAAATCTGGTTTATCTGTTCCATATTTAATCATTGATTCTTTAAATGAAATTCTTGGAAAATGATTAAACAATAATTCTTTATTTGAGAACTTTTTGAATGTATTAACAAATAACTTCTCTACTACATTAAATACATCTTCTTGCTCAACAAAAGACATTTCTAAATCTAATTGATAGAATTCCCCAGGACTTCTATCTGCTCTTGCGTCTTCGTCTCTAAAACAAGGAGCAATCTGAAAATACTTATCAAAGCCAGAGACCATTACTAATTGTTTGAATTGTTGTGGTGCTTGGGGAAGTGCATAAAATTTACCAGGATTTAATCTACTTGGTACTAAAAAATCTCTTGCTCCTTCTGGACTTGATGAAGTCAAGATTGGTGTTTGAAATTCTAAGAATCCTAACTTATTCATTTCATTTCTAATAAATGAAATTACTTTTGATCTTAGTATGATATTTTCATGAATTTTTTTTCTTCTTAAATCTAAAAAACGATACTTTAGTCTTATTTCTTCTGCATATTCTCGATCAGTAAAAACTGGTAAAGGTAGTTCTTTGCATTCACCAAGAATTAGAAAATTTTTTATTACTACCTCAATTTCTCCAGTTTCAATATCTTTATTAATTGAGTCCTTTGATCTTTCAACTACTTTTCCATCAATTTTAATTACTGTTTCTAATTGTATTTTTTCTAACTTTTTAAAATTAGAATTTTCTTTATCTATAATACACTGTGTTATTCCGTAATTATCTCTTAAATCTATGAATAAGAGATTTCCATGGTCTCTTTTTTTATTTATCCAGCCTGATAGAGTTACTTTATCTCCGACTTTTTCTTTTCTTAATTCGTTGCATTTATGAGTTCTAAATTTATTCAATTATTCTCCTAAGACTTCTTTAATAATTTTAAAATCAATCGATTTTTTTTTTTTTAAACTTAATTGATCGATCTTATATATGAAATCATATATTTTGCTATACGATCTCTCAATTCTTTTGATAATAAACTCAATGAATTTATCATCTAAGGAGATTTGCCGATCCGATAAATTTTTTAATATAATAGCAAATATTAACTCATCATCAGGTTTTTCAATATTTAATAAAATAAAATTTTTTGCTCTAGACCGTAAATCTTTTAAGTCAAAACCGATTTTAATTATTGGTTCTGTAGAAGTAACAATAATAAATTTATTATCTTGTTCAATTAAATTTAAAAGACTGTAGAGTAATCTTTCATTAACATCTGAAGATAAGTTTTCAATTACAATGTTCTCATAAATCTTTATGTTTTTTAAATGATCATTTTTTAATGATTTAGCCTCAAACTTTATGCCTTTGTTTTTATGTAAAAAAATATTCATTAAATGAGTTTTCCCACAGAGCTTTTCCCCCGTGACATTAACAAAATTTCTCTCCCATTTTGGCCAGAGGTTTAAAAAATCAAAAACGTGTTTATTGCTTTTAGAAAGATAAAAATCATCATTTTTAAAATTTTTATCATAATCAAATTTGATTATTGTTTGATCTAAGTCTCTCATTCAATCATCCAAACTTTTTTTTGCGTATTTAAATTATATTTATTATTTTTCATTATATTAATGAAATTTTGAACTGTTCCATTAAATAAAACTTCATAAAATATGAATTCTTTATCAAATTTTTCTACAGAATAATCACTAACCATATCTATTTCATTTAAAAATAACTCAAAATTATTTGATTTTTTTAATTCATCATTTTTAATCTTAATTGTAATAGGAACTTTTATTGAAGTATTTATTTCATTCAATTTTTTCCAAGTATCTTCAAATAAATTTTTCAAATTCCCGATTAAGAAATTAAGGTCTGTTTCGTTATCTATATTTATATTCTTAAAAGTATCATTCTTTATTATCTCATTTTTATCGTTATAAATTTTTGTTAAAATTCTTACTTCATTTCTACTTTTAAAAATTAGTGAAATGATAGAATTCTTTAAAAAATATTTTTTTGTAATCTCATTAAAATCATAAGTTTCTATTACATCTAATTTTTCTTTGATAAAATTTAAGTCTTCAAGGTCCTCTGAGGGGAGTAAATATTTTATTAATTGATACCTTTTATTTGTTTTATTCCAATTAGCATAAATTGGATTATTTGAAAAAATTGAAATATCATTTCCCTTTTCATTTATTATGATTGGGATAAATAAAAATTGCTCTTTAAGTATTCGTGATGGAAAAATATTCTTTTTTTCTAAATATCTAAAAATTTTTTTTTTATTAAATGAAACACCAAGATTTACATAATATTTTTGATCTATAAATTTTTCTTCTTTAATCGAGAATGTTTCAATCATACTTTTGATTTCATTTAACCTAATATTGTCAATTTTTTTAAAATCTGGCGATTTGATTAAAGAATAGACTAATTCAAAAAAAGCTTTCTTAAACCCCAAATCAATTACTTTATTTTTATCAAAATTAATTTCAAATGGCTGGGAAATTTCAATATCATTGATTTCAAAAGATTTTGCTTTAACAACTTCTGTGGAAAAAAAAAATATTATTAAAGCTAGAATAGAAAAAAAAAATATATAAACGTTTGATATAATACATACTTAAATTTAAAACCTATATTAATGAATAAAAATCTCTATACCTATAAAAAAAGTGGGGTCAATATTGATGCTGCAGATAAATTTGTAAGTTTCATATCCAGTATTTCATCAAAAAAGAGAGGTAATAAAAAGAATGCTAATATTGGTGGCTTTGGTTCGGTCACAGATTTGCCAAAAAATATAAAAAGTCCAAAAATAGTGGCTTGTACTGATGGAGTGGGAACCAAAATAGAGATCGCAAACTTACTAAATAAATATGACACTATAGGAATAGATCTAGTTGCTATGAGTGTAAATGATTTAATTGTACAAGGAGCAAAACCTTTATTTTTTTTAGACTACATTTCAATTAATAAAATTGATTTAAAAAAAATGAAATCAATAATTCGTGGAATAGTCAAAGGGTGTAATATTGCACAATGTAGTTTGGTTGGTGGTGAGACTGCCGAAATGCCAGATACTTATGCAAAAGGTAAATTTGATGTAGCTGGTTTCGCTGTTGGAATTACAGATAAAAAAAAGATACTTTATAAAAATAAGATTAAAAAGGGAGATTTAATTTTAGCTGTTCCATCTAGTGGGTTACATTCAAATGGTTATTCACTGGTTAGACATCTGTTGAAAATAAAAAAAATAAATATAAAAAAAAATCCTTTTCTTAAAAAAGAATTAATAAAGCCAACCAGAATTTATGTAAAAGAAATATTAAATCTTGTAAAAGGAAATTTGTTAAATGGTTGTGCTAATATTACTGGTGGTGGGTTGGTTGATAATATTAGTAGAGTTATACCAGATAACTTATGTGCAGAAATAGATTTGAATAAGATTAAACCTCTTAAGATTTTTAATTGGCTCAAAAAAAATAAGATCAGTGACAGGGAAATGCTTAAAACTTTTAATTGTGGAGTTGGATTTTGTTTAATAATAAATCCTAAAAATATAAAAAAAATTAATAAGTTTTTTTTAAAAGAATATAAACCTTATATAATTGGCAAAATTTCTAAAAATAGAAAAAAAGTAAGTCTTAATGGTAAAGTTAACTGGCTATAAAAAGATTAAGACTGCAGTTTTTTATTTCTGGTACCGGAAGTAATTTAAAGTCTTTAATAAAATTTTCAAAAACAAAAAAATCGCCAATTTCTATTAATTTGATAATCTCAAATAATCCTAAAGCTAAGGGTTTAAATCTTGGTAAAATAAATAAGATAAAAAAAAAAGTATTTAATTTTAAGAAAAAACATAAAATTGAAAATCAGATACTTGTTGTTTTAAAAGAGTATGAAATTAAGATGATATGTTTAGCAGGATTTATGAAAATTTTATCTAGAAATTTTATTAAGAAATTTAAAGGTAAAATTATTAATATTCATCCCTCATTACTTCCTAAGTATAAAGGATTAAATACTCATCAAAGAGCTTTGGATAACAATGAAAAATATTCAGGCTGTACTGTTCATTTTGTAAATGCGAGACTTGATTCTGGTAAAATTATACTTCAAAAGAAGGTTAGAATTATAAAAAATGAAACCAAAAAAAACCTTGAGTAAAAAAATATTACTTCAAGAGCATAAGCTTTATCCTAAAGCAATTCTCAAAATATTCAGTCCTTAAAGAAAAAATCTATTTCAATTTTAGCGTTATCAATACTATCGGATCCATGCACAGAATTTTTATCAATTGAAATTCCATATTTTTTTCTAATTGTTCCTTCCTGTGCATCTTTTGGATTTGTAGCTCCCATCAATTCTCTATTTCCCAAGACTGCATTCTCTTTTTCAAGAATCATAACAATAATAGGGCCTGATGAGAGATAGTTGCATAAATCATCATAAAATGGTTTTGTTTCATGAACTTTATAAAATTTTTCAGCCTCTGATTTCTCAATTTGAATTTTTTTTTCTTTTAAAATTGAAAAACCTTTTTTTTTAAATATTTCCTTAATTTCATTTTCAAGATTTCTCTCTACTGCATCTGGTTTAATGATTGATAACGTTTGTTCGATATTACTCATAATTGTCCTCTATAAGTTTGTTCAATAATCTTACCCCGTATCCTGTTGCACCACCGGAATTTAAGGCTCCACCATATTTAGAAAAAGCCATACCGGCAATATCCAAATGAGCCCAAGGTGTTTTATTTAAGATAAATCTTTGTAAAAATTGAGCAGCAGTAGTTGATCCTGCACCTCCAACATAATTTATATTTTGCATATCTGCATTTTTAGAGTCGATTAATTTATCATAATTTTTATTAAGGGGCATTCTCCAAACTTTTTCCTCAACATTTTCACCAGCATCAATTAGCTGTTTAGATAGTTTATCATCGTTAGAAAAAAGTCCTGCATATTCAGAACCAAGTGAAACAATAATTGCTCCAGTTAAAGTTGCTAAATCTACAATAAATTTTGGCTTAAATTTTTTTTCTGTATAAGTTATTGCATCCGCAAGTACTAATCTACCTTCTGCATCTGTATTTAATATTTCAACAGTCTTACCACTATAAGACTTAACAATATCTCCTGGTCTTTGCGCATTACCTCCGGGCATATTTTCTACAAGGCCGACAACTCCAATTGCATTTACTTTTGCCTTCCTCAGAGCTAAACTTTTCATTAATCCTACGACTACCGCAGAGCCAGCCATATCATATGTCATGTCTTCCATAAATTTTGCAGGTTTCAAAGATATACCTCCAGTATCAAAACAGACACCTTTTCCAACAAAAGCTAAAGGTTTAGATTTATTTCTTAAACCCTTCCATTCCATAGTTACAAGATATGATCCTCTAGTACTTCCTTGACCAACACCAAGTAAAGTATTCATACCTAATTTTTTTAATTTCTTTTCATCATAAACATTTATTTTCAAACCAAATTTTTTTAAAGAATTTATCCTTTTAGCATACTCATCAGGATGTAGTACGTTCCCAGGCTCTGATACTAAGTCTCTTGCATAAAATGTACCTTCCTCGATCGCATTAAACTTTACCTGATCTTTTGCGGTTGGTATATTTTTACCAAATATATTTATATCAATATTTTTTTTAGTTTTATTTGATTTATATTTTTCGAACAAATAAGATTTAAGTCTTATACCGTGCAAAAAATGTCCAACAAGATTTTTTGTATTTTGTATTATAGTATCAGAATTGATAAAAAAATTTGATTTCTTTAATTCCTTTATAATATTGTAACAATCTGCGCCTAAATTTTCTATTTCAGAATTGGTGATGTTCTTATTTATGGAAACTAAAATAATTTTTTTCTTTGAGCTAATATTAAATGTAATTATCTTCTTTTTAGTATCTCTGGTCTTTATTAAATCAGAAACATAAGAATAATCAGAGTTAGAAATACTTTTCTTTAAGCTTGAAATATTGAAGTTTTCATCAACAAAAAATATTAAATTTTCGTTGGGTCTATTAAAAACTTGTTTTTTAAAGTTTATTTTTATATTCATAAATTTTAATACAATCTATACGAGATAATGCTATATATGAGTAAAA
>CABYNS010000006.1 GCA_902520335.1 uncultured Pelagibacteraceae bacterium | reverse complement strand
ACTGATTAAATTATAAAGAAAGACATTATTACTTAATTATAAGTAATAAATTAATAAACAATAAAGTAAGAAGAAAAAATATGAGTCTACAAGGAAAAGTAAAATGGTTCAATCCAACCAAAGGTTTTGGTTTTATTGAAAGAGAAGATAAAGAAAAAGATGTGTTTGTACATGTTTCAGCTGTAAGAGATGCTGGTATGAACGGTTTAGATGAAGGTCAAGCTTTGACTTTCGATGTTGAAGATGGTCCCAAAGGTCCTTCAGCAGTTAACTTAAAAACTGCATAATTTTCATTATATAAATTATTGGCTATAAGATTTACAATTAGATTATATTTGTATATTTGTAGCCAATAAGTAATTTTAAATCAGACAAATAAAAACTAAAATGATCGGGATTTTAGGTGGTATGGGCACACAGGCTGGCCTGGACTTTTGCAACAAACTTGCAATCCTTTATCGTGGAAAAATTGATCAAGAATATCCATTATTTCTCCTTTTCAACAAATCAAATATTCCTGGAAGACCAGAGTCGATAGGTGTTCAAACTAAGAATTTATCTAATCGAAAAAAAAATAAAAAGATTGAAAAAAAATACTCACTTGTATTAAAAAGTTTATTACATGGATGTAGTATACTCAAAAAAAGTAAGTGTAAGTTTATTGTAATACCGTGTAATACAGCTCACTATTGGTATGATGACTTAAGAAAGAAAATAAAATTGCCAATTATCAACATGCCGAAAGAGGTATTCACTCATACAAAAAAAACATGCAAAAAAAATTCATCAATTGGATTATTAGCAACTGAGGGCACTTTAAATACGGGAGTTTATAATAAATTTTTTGATAAGAACTATAATCTTATTTTTCCAAATACCTCTCTACAAAAAAATTCTGTTAATAAAGCAATAAAATTTGTTAAAATGGGTAATGTTAAAGCTGCAAGTAAGATTATTAAACCAGCCATAAATTATTTAATCAAAAAAAAATGTAAAAAAATAATTTTAGGCTGTACCGAATTGCCAATTGCTATTTTCGCATTTAAATCCATTAAAAAAGTAAAGACTTCAAAAATTTTTTTAGATCCAAATTTGATACTAGCCAATGCGGCTATGAAAAAATACAGTAAGTAATGAAGTCTAAAGATAAGCCATACATATTACATGTAGCCGAAAAGATTTATTTAGAAGTTTCAAAAATTAAAAAAAAAAATAATGGTTTTTCTAATATAGATGCCATAGATGGTTTTATTGGATCAGAAACCTACAAAGAAGTAAGTAGTGGTAAATTTCATGATAATTGGTTTGAGGAATTAGAGAAAAAAAATGAAAAAATTCCTGAAGAGACAATGAGATTACTAAAAATACAAAGAGAAATGATGATTAAACAATTAATCCAATACCCAGAGCTTTATTACACTAAAAGTCATTTTCCTTTAGAAATTTCTCAACGTGCGTTCGATCATTTATGGAGAATGTGTGAAAGTTATGAGTTATGGTGTAAAGAAACTAACCAAAAAAAATTAATTCTTTTAAACCTTACTGATTAATTTTTTGTTGTATTATCTTTTTATGAGTTAATTCAACTCTTTTTTCAACTAACAGTTTAAAATCTTTAACTATTTGTGTTTCATTATTTTGTTCAACTAGTTTTTGGTGAACAATTTCAACTCTTTTTTCAATTAGATCTCTAAAATCTTTATTAATACGGTTTTCTTGATTATTTTTTGATACTTCCTCTGTAATATAACTAAGAGAACTTTTGCCTGTTTTTTTTTTAAATTCATTATCAAAAACTAGTTGAGCAGTAGCTTTAGCCAAATTTCCTGATGTAGCTGCTGTGATTGCAGGTCCCAAAACAGCTGGTAAAGGAACAAAACCCGTCAAAAATAAAAATGAAGTAAGAAATAAACTAATTTTTAAAAATCTAATAATCACAATCTAAAGTTATTTGATTTGGTTAAAGGCTACAATTATTAAATTGTCCAAAATAAGCTTTAATACTAATAGAATATTGTGGTAATTCATCATATTTTACTGCAATTTTTAACATGATCAAAATTTTTCCTTTTATTTTTATCATTCTTTGGTCATCTGCATTTATAACAACCAAACCAATCATTGATAATAGCGATCCATTTGCTGCTTTAGCTTTTCGATTTTTTTTTGTAGCAGTTGGATTCTTGTTATTTTCAATTTATTCTAAATATTCAATTATAATAAAAAGAAAAAACTTAATTGAATCAGTTCTAAGTGGTGTTCTTTTCCATGGTTTATATCTAGGAGGGGTTTTTTACTCAATTTCTATTGGTATGCCTACGAGTATTGCTGCATTAATTGTAACTCTTCAACCAATCTTAACAAATATTCTTAGTGGACCAATCTTAAATGAAAAGGTAACTTTTAAACAATGGATTGGTGTTTTGCTTGGATTTTTGGGTGCAACACTAGTTTTAGGATTAGATCTAGGATCGAAGATTCCATTGCTTGGGCTAGTTGCCACAATAATAGCGTTAATTTCAATAACAGCATCAACAATTTGGCAAAAAAAATTAAGTTATAATTTGCCTTTGTCCGTGAGTAATTTTTATCAAGCTGTAGGAGGCTGTTTTTTTCATATCCTCGTAGTTATATTTTTTGCAAAACCATACATAGCCTTCACAAAAACATTTTTTCTAGCAATGGGTCACCAAATACTTCTTGTATCTTTTGGTGCTTTTACAATTTTAATGTTCTTAATCAAAAAAAATTCCGCAAGTAAGACAGTCTCAATTTTTTTTCTAATCCCTGCAACATCTGCTTTGATGGCTTGGTTTTTTTTAGGGGAAACCTTAACAGTAACTGATCTCTTAGGTTTTTTGATAACGTCAATAGGAGTTTATATAGCTACTAGAGATTAATCTAAGCTATTTGTTTTCGTATCCAAACTCCAGTGATGCATCAGTAATAGAATGGTATAAAGACTCCCCGAAACTCCTTAATGCGAATAACCTTACTTTGAATGGCTTGTCATTAAGCAAGTCTACTGTAAAAGCAATATTATTATAAAGAGAATTTATTGAATTATTTTTTTTTAAAATATCAAAATTAAATGGTGATCCTTTTTTTAAAACTTCTAATACGTAATTACCCTCTATTTCAATTACGGCTCTTGAATGAGATAAATCAGTAACTGCAAAATCTGTTTCTTTACATGTTGAAGAAATTTTTTTAATTAAATCTTTTTTTGTAGATACCAACAGCCAATTTTTTGGGCCATTCCATAGCATTCTTGTATTTTCATTGAAAGCCACATTCAATGAAGAGTCTTTTAGTTTTAAACCATCAATATCAATACTTTCAATTGGAATTTTAGAATTTTTGAACTGCACAATTTGTACAATTAATAAATTTTTTTTTTCTGAAATTTGTAATAGGTCATCTCCTTTTTTGTCCTCAAAGTCTCCAAATTGTCCTTGATGATGAACATTAGCTAGCGCAGAAATTAAACTCATGATCTAACTCTCTCACCTTTCGGGTCAACATAATGTGAAGACACTATCTCAACTGGAATTACTTTATTTTTTAGAGGTGACATTACGAATAACTTTTCTCCTATCATATTTTTACCATCTTTTAAAATTGCTAAAGAAAATGGATTATCGTGTTCAACACTCCAACATGAAGCTGAAATATAACCTAATTTTGGATTTGGGAGTGGTGCATTTGAATCTTTAACTAAATGAGATCCCTCCGGAATACTTGTTTTTTTATCTAATGGGACAACACCAACAATTTTTTGTCTATCTTCAGCTGCAAAAGCTTTTCTTGATAAAGATCTTTTTCCAATAAAATCTTTCTTTTTGCTAATAAGTCCCTCGAGAGAATTGTCATAAGGAATAGTTCTTCCATCAAGCTCTGAACCTGCAACATGTCCCATCTCAATTCTTAATGTTGAAAGTGCTTCTGTTCCATATGGTTGAATTCCAAACTCTTCACCAACTTCTATTATTTTTTCCCACATAAAATATCCATAATCTGACTCAACATTTACTTCGTATGCAAGTTCACCAGAGAATGAAATTCTAAAAATTTTAGCTTTTACTCCAAACAAATCACCTTCCATATAACCCATAAAAGGAAGTCCTTCATTCGTTACATCAGAATTTGGAAAAAGTTTTTTTAATACTTCTCTTGATTTTGGTCCAGCAATTGCAGCTCCTGCCCATTGCTCAGTCGTTGAAACTACATTAACATTTAGCTCTGGCCAAACTAGTTGTAGATAATATTCTAGATGTGATAAAACATTGGCAGCTTGTGCTGTTGTAGTGGTCATATGGTAATGATTTTCTGATATTCTTGTTGTTGTTCCATCATCCATAACAATTCCATCTTCTCTCAACATCACACCGTATCGTGCTTTGCCAACTGGTAATTTTAACCATGCATTTGTGTAAACTCTATTTAGAAGCTCTGCTGCATCTGGTCCTTTAATATCAATTTTGCCTAAAGTGGTAACGTCACAAACACCAACATTAGTTCTTACATTTTTAGCCTCTCTTTTTGATGCCTCAAATAAATTTTCATCACTACGTTTGTAATACCTTGGTCTTAACCATACACCTGCATCAACAAAGACTGCGTTATTTTTTTCATGCCATGAATGCATTGGAGATTTTCTTGTTGGTTTTGAATGTTTTCCTACTTCCCTTCCAACAATTGCTCCAATAGAAACTGGAGAGTAAGGTGGTCTAAAGGTTGTATGCCCAACTGCTGGTACAACTTTATTTTCAATTTTCGATACTAATTGTAAACCATTAAGATTACTTGTCTTACCTTGGTCAGTAGCCATACCAAGTGTAGTATATCTTTTTACATGTTCAATAGACCTATACCCTTCTTTAAGAGCTATCTCTATGTCAGAAACTGCAACATCATTTTGGAAATCTAAAAATCTTTTGTAGTTTTTTCCCTTTGGTAAGGGTACACACCAAAATTTATCATGTACTGTAGATTTCTTTTCAACAACATTAGGAAAAGAAACCTTGTTATCATTATTAGTAATTTCTTTTGAAATTCGATTTCCTTTTTCAAAGGAGTCTTTTAAAGTCTCCTCTAAAGTGTAAATTCCATTTGCAGCCCCTAAAGTTTTTTCATTTTGTTTAGATACACCAGGAACAAATGCATCAATTTCCTCGTTAAATTTTGTTTTATTTCCAGACTGTGATGCCAAATGGATTGTAGGAGTCCAAAAACCAGAAACACAAATACAATCACATTTTATATTTTCAACTGATCCAAGTTCTTCTTTATCATCTGAAATTTTAGCTATGTCAGCTGATTTTACCTTTTTATATCCTTGAGCTGCCACGACCACATATGAATTTTTTATATTAATGTTCATATTTTTTGCTTCTTCAATAATCTCTGATTGAGGTTCTTTTCTTGTATCTAAAATTATTGGATCAACACCATTCTTTTTAAATTCAATTGCTGTTTCATAACCACTATCATTGTTTGTAAATACAAGCGGTTTTTTTCCAACTAATACACCATAAACTTTCATGTATTCTTTAGCGGCTGAAGACAACATTACACCTGGGGTATCATTGTTGCCAAATACAATTGGTCTTTCAATTGATCCAGATGAAATCAATACTTCTTTTGCTCTAATATACCAAAGTCTTTGTTTTGGATGATATTTTTTTGTTTTTGGTAAGTGGTCACTTATTCTTTCAGACATAACTAACATGTTATGATCATAGTAACCAAAAACTTGAGATCTATTTTTTATAGTAACATTAGACATTTCTTCAAGCTCTGAAATGATACTATCTGCCCACTCTTTACCTGATTGATTCCCTATATTGACATCACTTGTTAATAGAGTTCCTCCAAATCGTGATTTGTCCTCTGCGAGAATTACTTTAGCACCATTTTTTGCAGCTGAATAAGCACTCGCTAATCCTGATGGACCTGAGCCTGTGATTAATAGATCACAATATTCGTATTTGTGTTCATATCTTTCTTTATCATGTTTTA
This sequence comes from uncultured Pelagibacteraceae bacterium, assembly GCA_902520335.1. Taxonomy (GTDB): domain Bacteria; phylum Pseudomonadota; class Alphaproteobacteria; order Pelagibacterales; family Pelagibacteraceae; genus Pelagibacter. Next base: position 51,475 of record CABYNS010000006.1, on the reverse strand, counting down.
TAGATGCTGTACCTAAACCAGCAGCTTTTCTGATAAATGGTTCATAAATTTTATACCAAAAACTTTTTGGCCACATAAAAGTCTTGTAATAAAAACCAGCAGGAAGGAATATCTTTAAAAAATTATTTATTGCTCCGACATCAAAATTCACACTCGGCCAACAATTGACACTTTTTGCTTCTAGACCTTCAAAAAGTTCTTGTTCAGTAGCTTTTATATTCGGTTCTGTTTCACCGTTTCTGTATAATTGAACTATTGCATACGGTTCATCAACACCAGCTCCAAAAAAACCTCTAGGTCTATGATATTTGAAACTTCTTCCAATTAAATGAACTCCATTGGCAATTAATGCAGAAGCAAGAGTGTCTCCTTCATAACCAAAATAATTTTTACCATTAAATTTAAAAGAAATTTTTTTATCTCTATTTATTAATCCACCTCTTTCTAATCTAAAACTTTGTGTCATTATGAAATTTCTTCGTTAGCTTTCAGTGTTTTAAAAATTTCGTGAGTAGCTGTATCTCTTTGAACTTTAATCCATTGTCTACAACCTGATAAATGTTGCCATAACTCCCAATGCTTTCCTCTTAAGCTTTTTCTATTGTAAACAAAATTATCCCAATCTTGATCAGATATTTCTTTTCCTAATTCTGGTCGTTTGATAGTTGCATCACCACCATATGAAAACTCATTCTGTGATCTAATTCCACAGTGTGGACATTTGATATGGAGCATTTATGAAATCCAAGTTTTTGTACCAAGTCCCTTTTCGTCTAGTAAGTGACCAGTATTAAATCTATTTAAACTATAGCCTGCATTTAATTCATGAACTCTATCTTGTGCAATTGTATGTGCAAATGTCCAGCCAGATGCAGGTGTTGCTTTAAATCCACCATAGCACCAACCACAATTTAAATACAAACCTTCAATATGAGTTTTGTCTATTATTGGTGAGCCGTCCATAGACATATCCATTATTCCACCCCAGGTTCTAAGCATTTTCAATTTACTTAGGAAAGGCATCATTGCTATTCCTTCCGTCAGAACATGTTGAAGTGTTGGAAGATTGCCTCTTTGTGCATAACTATTATAGCCGTCAAGATCACCACCCATTACCATTTCTCCTTTGTCAGACTGGCTGATATAAAAATGTCCTGCACCAAAGGTAACTACTTTATCTAAAACTGGTTTCACTGGCTCAGATACACATGCTTGTAATAGATGAGTCTCAATTGGCAGTGTCATATTTAGTTTTTCCGCTAAAATATTTGTACTACCCGCAACACATAATCCAATTTTTTTTGCTTTAATGTCTCCTCGAGAAGTTCTCACTCCGTTAATTTTCCCTGCGGACACATCAAACCCAATCACTTCACAGTTTTGAATTATGTCTACGCCCATGTCATCTGCTTGACGTGCATAACCCCAAGCAACAGCATCGTGTCTAGCTGTTCCTGCACTAGGCTGCATTAATCCTCCAAAAATTGGAAATCTTACATTCTCAGAAAAATCAGCCATAGGAATAATTTCTTTAACCTCTTCCCTGTTTAATAGCACTGCATCGATTCCATTTAATCTCATCGAATTCCCTCTTCGAGCATATGTATTCATTTGAGCATCTGAGTGAGCGAGATTTATTATTCCTCTTGGAGAAAACATTACGTTGTAGTTTAAATCTTGACTCATTCTTCTCCAAAGATCCATTCCAAACTCGCTGAATAATGCATTATCATCATGCATATAATTTGATCTAATTATTGTGGTGTTTCGACCAACATTACCTCCCCCAATCCAACCTTTTTCAATTATAGCAACATTGGTGATGTTGTGTTCTTTTGCTAAATAATATGCAGTTGCTAAACCGTGGCCACCGCCACCGATAATTACAACATCATATTCTTTCTTAGGTGTTGGGTCTTTCCAAGCCAAGTCCCAATTTTGATGATTTGAAATCGCATTTTTAACAAGACTAAAAACTGAATATTTTTGCATGATTAAATTTTATAATAATGAGTATAAATAGTTCATATTTTTTTTATATATAATTTTTAGATATTTCCAAAAGCATTAAAAAGAGATACTAATCGACCAGTTTTTTTATATTTTTATAATATTCGATGAGCGACATAAAATCAGACATTCAAATTGCTCGTGAAGCTAAAATGCTTCCAATTAAAGATATTTTAGCGAAGGTAAATGTTCCAGATGAAAGTTCAGCTTTTAGTCCAATGGGGAGGCATATTGCAAAAATAAACTTAGAATATTTGGATACATTAAAAAATAAACCAGATGGTAAATTAATTTTAGTTACGGCAATAACTCCAACTCCTGCTGGAGAAGGTAAAACAACTACTTCAGTTGGATTAAATGATGGATTAAACAAAATTAGAAAAAAATCTATTGTATGCTTAAGAGAACCAAGTCTGGGTCCGTCTTTTGGAATGAAAGGTGGCGCTGCAGGAGGTGGATATGCACAAGTAGTTCCTATGGAACAAATTAATCTTCACTTCACTGGAGATTTTCATGCAATAACATCTGCTCATAATCTTTTGTCAGCATTAATTGATAATCATATCTACTGGGGGAATAAATTAAACATAGATGTCAGAAGAATTGTTTGGAAAAGAGTTATGGATATGAACGACAGAGCATTAAGATCAATTAATATTAATCTTGGTGGTGTTGCTAATGGTTTTCCAAGAGAAGATGGTTTTGATATTACGGTTGCTTCTGAAATAATGGCTATCTTTTGTCTTGCTAATAATCTTGAGGATTTAGAAAATAGGATTGGAAATATTACAGTAGCATACACTCGAGAGAAAAAACCGATTTATGCTAAAGATTTAAATGCTCATGGACCAATGACTGTTTTGCTCAAAGAAGCAATCAGACCCAATATTACACAAACATTGGAAAATAATCCTGCAATAATTCACGGTGGACCGTTCGCAAATATTGCACATGGATGTAATTCAGTAATTGCAACTAAAGCTGGATTAAAACTTGCTGACTATGTTGTAACTGAAGCAGGTTTCGGTGCAGATTTAGGAGCTGAAAAATTTTTAGATATTAAATGTAGAAAATCAAATTTAAAACCAAGTTGCGTTGTTATAGTTGCAACCATAAGAGCTTTAAAGATGCATGGTGGTGTTGCAAAAGATGATTTAAAAAATGAAAATGTTGATGCACTTAAGAAAGGATTGATAAACCTTGAAAGACATATTGAAAACGTAAAAAAATTTGGTTTACCAGTGGCCGTAGCCATAAATCACTTTATAAAAGACACAGATAAAGAAGTAAATGCTTTAGTTGAATTCTGCAAAAAGCTAGGTGTAAATGCTAGTATTTGTAAACATTGGGCTGATGGTGGTGAAGGAACAAAAGATTTAGCTAAACATGTAACAGATTTATGTGAGAAGAATGAAACTAAATTTAAATTTTTATATGAAAGTAAAACTCCCCTTTTCAAAAAGATAGAAACTATAGCAAAAGAGATCTATAGAGCTGATGAAGTTATCGCAGATACAAAAATAAGAGATCAATTAAAAAACTTTGAAGAAGCTGGGTATGGTGAATTACCTATATGTGTTGCGAAAACTCAATATAGTTTTTCTACAGATCCAAGTCTAAAAGGTGCTCCGACAGGTCATTCTTTGCCAATTAGAGAGATTAGGCTTTCATCAGGTGCAGAATTTATTGTAGTTGTTTGTGGAGCAATCATGACAATGCCGGGGCTTCCAAGAGTGCCCGCAGCGGACTCTATAAAGCTTAATAAAGACGGTGATATAGAGGGTCTATTTTAAACTTTTATTTTAAGTTTTTTATTCTCTTTAATCGTTTTAAGTAAATTAATCATCAATGGAATTTTCTTCTTATCAATTTTTTTTAAAATAAATGGAGCAATTTCTTTTGCAAGTTCTTCACCTTCAACAGTTTCTTTGGACATAAATCTTTTTTTTGCAGTTTTAAATGTAAATCCTTTTCCCAAAAAGCCACCCATCTTACTATTTCTTCCACCTGCAGCACTAACATATAAGTCACCTACCCCAGCAAGCCCAAAGATAGTTTCATCTTTACCTTTGAAATATTTGTTTAAGTATCTCATTTCAAGGATTGCCTTTTGAAATAAATTTGATGAAGAATTAAGGCTTTGACCAGCTCCAATTATCATTGAGTATATATTCTTTATTGCTGAACACACTTCTACTCCAACCACATCTTTTGAGTATTCTGTTAAATAATATTTTGTAGAGATTTTTCTTCCAATAGATTTTGCAATTTTAATATTCTTGTTTGCTATAATTACACTAGTTTGATTTTTTCTGGCTAATTCCTTTGCTAAACAAGGCCCTTTTAGGACTGAAATATTTTTTAAATTATAGTTTTTTTGAAGCTGATCTGAAATTGTTAAAATCTTATTCTTTTTTTTCTCAAATTTTAATCCTTTAGTTAAAACCAAAATTGGAGTTTTAACCTTTAAATCTTTTAATTCTTTGCCAATAAAGTCAATACCTGGAAGACTTAAGGCTATTACTATCAAGTCAAAATTTTCTTTCAATAAATCTCTGGAAAATTTTCTAAATCGTAATTGTTTTGGTAATTTTATCTTAAGAGCAGAATGAAATTTTTTTTTAGAGGATAAGTCTTTAATGAACCTTTTGCTATAAGGTTCACTAATTGTCACATTATTTTTATTTTCTAAACTTGGGATTGTAAATGCAGAGCCCATTGCGCCTCCGCCGATAACTAAAATATTTTTCATAACAAATAATTATTTTATTGTAATTGTCATCATTTTGTTAGTAAAATACATAAATAATTATTTGATTTGGTAGATAAATGACAAAAGTAGCAATTATTGGTGCAGGGCCTTGTGGACTATCAATGTTACGGTCTTTTGAATTAGCAGAAAAAAATGGTGAAAAAATCCCTGAGGTTGTTTGTTTTGAAAAACAAGATAATTGGGGAGGTTTGTGGAATTACAGTTGGCGAACAGGATCTGATCAATACGGAGACCCAGTACCTAACAGCATGTATAGATATCTTTGGTCAAATGGACCAAAAGAGTGTTTAGAGTTTGCAGATTATTCCTTTGATGAGCACTTTGGAAAGCCAATACCATCTTTCCCACCTAGAGAAGTTTTATATGATTATATTGTTGGAAGAGTAAGCAAGGGGAATTTAGAAAAAAAGATAAAATTTAATACTAGAGTTATTAATACTATTTTTAAAAATGACAAATTTGAGCTTAGTTATCAAGATAAAGTTAACAATAAAGTATTAAAAGATAATTTTGATTTTGTTGTTGTATCAACAGGTCACTTTTCAGTTCCATTTATTCCAGAATACAAAGGAATGGATACATTTCCTGGAAGAATAATGCATTCTCATGATTTTAGAGATGCAGAAGAGTTTAGAAATAAAAATGTAATAGTGTTAGGTAGTAGTTATTCTGCAGAAGATATCGCACTTCAGTGCAATAAATACGGAGCTAAAAGTGTTACTATTGGTTATCGACATAACCCGATGGGATTTAAATGGCCTAATGGAATGAAAGAGGTTCATTATCTTGACAAATTGGTAGGAAAAAAAGCAATCTTTAAAGATGGCACTGAACAAGAGGCTGACGTTGTAATTTTATGCACTGGTTACCTTCATCATTTTCCATTTTTAGAAGAAAATTTACAATTAAAAACTAGAAACAGACTTTATCCACCAAAATTATATAAAGGAGTAGTTTGGCAGGATAATCACAAACTTTTATATCTTGGTATGCAAGATCAATTCCATACGTTTAACATGTTTGATTGCCAGGCTTGGTACGCAAGAGATGTTATTATGAATAAGATCAAAATCCCTAGTAATGGTGATGTTGAAAAAGATATTAATAAATGGGTTGCAATGGAAGAAAAGCTAGAAAACCCAGATCAAATGATTGATTTTCAAACTGAATATACAAAAGAACTTCATGAAATGTCTGATTATCCAAAAATTGATTTTGAGTTAATAAGAAAACATTTTAAAGAATGGGAACATCATAAAGTTGAAGATATTTCAACTTACAGAAATAAATCTTTTTCATCTCCAGTGACTGGTTCCATTGCTCCTATTCATCATACACCATGGGCAACTGCTATGGACGATTCATCGAAAACTTTTTTAGATAAATAACTTTAGATTAATCAATACCTAGGTGTTTTTTTCTTTTTTGGACATAGGCTCTAATTAAATTATCAAATATTAAAGCTATGAAGGCCACACAGATACCAAGTGTTAATCCAATTCCAGCACCTTTTTTATCTGACAATGCTTTTAAAATATATTGACCTAAATCTTCTGTTCCAATAAATGCCCCGATAATTACCATGAATAGAGCAAATACAATCGTTTGATTTATACCAAGCATCATGTGTGGGAATGCCAAAGGAAATTCGATTTTAGTTAATCTTTGAAATTTATTTACACCCGACATAGTTGCTGCATCATGTAGACCAGCTGGAACACTTCTAAGTCCTTCAATCGTATATCTTGTAGCGGGTATTGTTGCATAAACTATAACCGCAATAAGCACAGATGTATCGGTTATACCAAATAGCATCATCACTGGAATTAAATATACAAAAGATGGGAATGTTTGAAAAATATCACAAACACCCAACATAAAGTTTGCTGAATGTTTATTTTGAAAACATAGGGTTCCTACTGTAAATCCAATGATACAAGAAACTATAACTCCAAAAGTTGCCATATATGCTGTAACTAAAGCTCTATCCCACCAAGGGCTGAATGCGATAAATAGTGTTAACGCACAAACAACCAATGCTGAACGTAAACCACCTATTAAATATCCTGCACCAACAACTAAAACTATCGTAGCAATTGCGGGCATTCTTAAATATAGTGCTCTCATTGGTTGAAGTACGTCTTGTATCAACCATGTGTTGAACGCTTTAATATATATAAAGAAAGTATCAAAAATCCAATCTACTCCTTTATTCCAAAAATCTGCTGTTGATATTCCTTTGTTATGTGGAATTTCAAATAAATAATTAAAAGTATCTTTAAATAAAAAAGTTCCAACGTATGCCAGAACTATTCCAATAACAAAAATAACGCCAAAAAATAAGAGATTTTTATTTCTCTGATAAAAAGTAAGATTACCAAAATAATCTGTTTGTTTATTGGCCCATGCCAAAGACATCTTATCTAGAAGAATTGCAATTAAACTAATACACAAACCTGCCTCTAAAGCTAAACCAATATTCAATTGGTTTAGTGCTAATAATAAATTAAATCCTAAACCTTTTGCTCCAATAAAAGCTGAAATTACTGCCATCGAAAAACAAACCATGATGACTTGATTTACACCAATTAAAATATCTCTTCTAGCAGTAGGAATTAATACCTTAAACATTAGTTGAAAATTATTACATCCACTCATCCGTCCAGCTTCAATTACCTCTGGAGGCACTGCTCTTAGACCTAATAGAGTTAATAATATCATCGGTGGTATTGCTACGACCATAGTAATAATTACTGCAGCATGGTCACCTACTCCAAAAAGAACTAATGCTGGAACTAATACGGCATACTGTGGCATTGTCTGCATTACAAGTAATATTGGATATAAAGCTTTTTCTACTCGTTTACTTTTAAAAGCTGCTATCCCTAATCCTAAACCAAAAATAAATGATAATGGAGCAGCAACTAATATAAATGAAAGAGTTTGCATTGAGGGCTTCCATTGACCAAATACAGAAATGTAAACCATAGTTAAACCTGCAAACAAAGCTAGACCTTTGCCGCTAAGCTTGTACGAAAGTAATGCTGCGCCTGCTGCAACAATAGTCCATGGTAATCCTGGTAATTCAGCCCATGGGTTTTTATCTATCCAATCCCAACTAGTAAAGGCAACAATTGTTTCTAAACCTCCCAGTAAGATCTCTCTAATTAATTCAATCAGAAAAGTCATGAAAGCAGTCAGATTTCTACTAATTTGTAAAACTATAGGACGACTTTTGAATTCTTGAGTATCTTCATTCCAAACTTCTATTGGCATCCACTCATTCATTAAAAAAAATAACGAGTCATTAATCCAAATAGGCAACCATCCAAGCAATGGAGGTAATCTCCAGAAAACATCGAAGGCGTAATATCTTACTTCTTTACCTAAAAATACGTAACTACTCTGATTTGGATCTTTGACAAATTCTGCTTGACCTCTAATAAACTTATATGTCTCAGGAACATCAATAGCAAAACACAAAGCAAAGAATACAATTAATAGGAATAACCACTGAAAAGTTTTTGGATATTTTTTTAAAAATTCCATAATTAATTATTATTTTTTCTTCCTCCAAAGACTGTATTGATTATTTTTGCTGGATTAATAGAGCCTATAATTTCATTATTATCATCAATAACAGCAACTGGTTTTTCTTGGGTAAGAATTTTTTCAGCAACATTCTCTATGATTTCATCTTGAGAGACTTTTAAATCAACTAAATTATCTTTCGATGCATCCATTACATCTTTGATCAGTAAAACTTTTTCTCTTGGTACTTCTTCTGTAAATTTTCTGACATATTCTGTAGCTGGATTTAAAACAATATTTGCAGGAGTATCTAGTTGTTCAATTATTCCATCTTTCATAATTGCAATTCTATCAGCAAGTTTTAAAGCCTCATCAAAATCATGTGTGATAAACATGATGGTTTTTTGTAACTTGTCTTGAAGTCTTAAAAACTCATCTTGCATCTCTTTTCTAATTAACGGATCCAAAGCTGAAAAAGGCTCATCTAGGAACCAAATATCTGGCTCAACTGCTAAAGATCTTGCTATACCTACTCTTTGTTGTTGTCCTCCTGAAAGTTCTCTAGGAAAATAATTTTCTCTACCTTCAAGACCAACTAGTTTAACCATATCCATTGCTTTATTTATACTGTCCTCAGTTTTGACTCCTTTAATCTGAAGTGGGAAAGCAATGTTTTCCACAACTGTTTTGTGCGGAAGTAAAGCAAAGCTTTGGAAAACCATTCCCATTTTATTTCTTCTAAGTTCTATAAGATCTTTATTATTTAATTTTAATAAATCCTGGCCTTCTATAAAAATTTTACCATCTGTTGCATCAGTCAATCTTGAGATACATCTTAATAAAGTTGATTTACCTGAACCAGATAAACCCATAACAACTAACATCTCTCCTTTTGAAACTTCAAAAGAGGCGTTGTTTACTCCAACAATACAACCATTTTCTTGAAAAGTTTTAGCATCAACATTCCCATTCGAGTCTTGAAGCATTTTTTGAGCATTTGCTCCAAAAATTTTATATACATTTTCACATTTGATTACTGGTTCAGACATAAATTTCAATTAAGTTATATGAAATTAGGACAAAATTAAATCTATAAAATTGTTACTTTCCCCTTAAAAATTTTTAATATAATAAACTCTAGTATCAATTCCGGTGCTTAAAAAACTTAATGCTTCACCACTGACAGTTATTGACTCGTCTACCCCAACATTATTTCCACTTACTGTAAAGCCTGCAAAACACTTATTTTTCTCATCATCCCACTTAACAAATGTTTCATCTATTTTGTTACCATTAATGGTGTAAATTTCATGCGCTCTGAAATTTAGAAAGTTTGCCCCCATTATTGCACGTTGTGGAATTAATTTTGTAGCTTTACAAACTTGCTCATAAACTTCCTCCGTTAGCTTAAAATGATCTGTGCCATCAAAGGTTACTAATATCCCTGAGGGCAATTTAGAAATTAATTCACTTAATTTCTTTTCTTGAGCAATTCTTTCCTCTTCTAATTTCATCTTTCTAACAAGTTCATCACCACCACCAAACATTATGTTAAGAACAAAAAAAGATAGGGATATTGTGAGAATTATTAATACCAAGCCACCAAACTGTTTTGTGGTCTCGGGTAAATATTTTATTCTATTTAAAAAATTTTCTTTTGACATTTACTCTTGTAACTTTCCATTTTTCCATAAGCCAGATTTTTGAGTTCCATCCGATGAAGTAAAAGTGCCTTTGCCATTCATAAATCCTTTTGCCCATTCACCTTCATAAGTTGAGCCATCTGGAAATGTTAAAACACCTACCCCGCTCCATTCACTATTCTTAAATTCTCCTTTATAGATGTATCCATTAGGCCAAGTTTCAGTCCCTTGACCGTTTTTTTTTGTGTCTACCCACTCACCTTCATAAGTAGTTTTGTCTGTGTAAACCCACTTACCAAAACCGTTTTCGCAATTTCCTTCTTTGCATCCTGTGCTTCTCGCTATTGCAACTGAACTGATAAATAAACTTAAAATTATTGCTAAGAGGTATTTTTTCATTATAATATTTTACACAAAATTAATAAAAAAAAATTATACTTTTTTGTCATCTTTATTGCATGAATAAAAAGAAATATATTTTTCAGAATTTTCGCTTGTTATATTTTTCGTTATTTCATGAATTAATTCACCAGTTTTCCTTGTAATAATTCCAGACTCAGAATAATTTTTTTTTTGATCTATTGATTTAAATAAAACTACGTCTTTATTGACCACTTTAACATTAAGCTTTGCTGGATCTGAAAGAAATGATGATAATCCCTTAATCAAAAGTGTTTCTGGTTTTTTTGATAAAATTTTGAATTCATCTAAACCCTTCTCATTTAAATCTTTGGCTAAAAAAGTTTGATAATTATATTCAGAATTTTTAATTATCTTTTTTTCTAAATCACAGACAAATTGGAGATCTATATTTTCATTTATGCTAACGTCTTTTGCTGAAGTTTGGTTATAGATAAATAAACTTGTTAGTATAATAAAAAAATATTTAATCATTTTAATTTTAAAAAAAAATCTCCCCCAACAACGTTGGGAGAGATTTAAAGATTTAATAGCTTTTAACCTTATTTAGTAAAAGCTTTCCAAACTTTCTTGTTCTTTTTTAACCATGCTTTTGCAGCATCTTCGTGAGTCATTTTGTCAACGTCAACTAAAGCTGCCATTGCACCAATTTGACTTGTTGTGAAAGAAAGTTTTTTAAACATAGCTGCTGCGTCTGGATGAGTTTTTGGAAAGTCAGCATTAACTGCTTTCTTCAAATAACCATCTGGCGAACCACATTTTCCATCTCCACCATCTTCAGGTCTGCAACCTGCAGTATACGGAGGAAAGTCGATAAATGTAAAACCAGCACCATCAGTAAAGTTTGGTGTCCAGTTAAAGATAATTGTTCCTCTTCCTTCTTTTTCAGCTGCTGCTAACTCTGCCCAAAGTGCGTCCGCACTTCCAGCAAATTTAACCCACCAAAGATCTCCTAGACCTAAAGCGTCAACCCTTTGAGGGATTAAGTCACCGTGCCAAGTTTGTGGACCTTCTAACATTCTTCCTTTTCCATTCGGAGAGTCAGGTGTTGTAAAGTTTTTAGCACAGTCTGGGTTTTTCAAAGCAGTCCAGTCTGGTAATCCTGGGCATAAACCTTTTTCAGCAACCCAGTTAGGATACCCCATATCCTCTAGAGTTCTAGCTTCATGGTCACCCCAGTCAAGTAAACCACCTTTATCTAAAGCTGTTGTAAATGATTTACCAAAAGCTGATTCCCATACTTCATGAGATAGAGTTACGTCACCAATTCTTATTGACTCGTAAACTGCTTGTGAGTCAGCATTAACATATTTAACATTGTTTCCCATATCTTCCATTATTCCACCAATAACGTAAGCCATTACAATTTGACTTGACCAGTTATGAGTTGGGATAACGATGGGCTTTTTGCTATCTGCATTTGATAAACTAGCAAAACTTACTGCTGAGATTATAACTGCAGAAATTAACGATATTATTTTTCGCATTTATTCCCCTTTCTTAATATTAAGTGCCATTAGTATGTGCCTAAGTAAAATGATAGTCAACTAGAAGATTTAAATATAATATGTAAAAAAATTTATAAAAATGTCGCAAACTACTTTAGATATCAAAGAACCTGGTCTTAACGTTTTACCACCTGGAGTTGAAAGACATGTTGTCAACGCTGGAGGTCTTACTGGATTACAGATATTTCCTGATGATGAGATAGAAATTATAAATGAGGAAGGAAATCAGATTTGTGAAATTATTTGTTTTGATAAAGATGGAAAATCTGAACTTGGGATTTTAAATCAAAAAGAAAATTGCAAAAAAAGTTTTATAAAAGAATTGCTTAAGAGCAAAGATGAAAGTTCTTTAATTACAAACCTTCAATTAAAAAAAAGAAACTTAGATATCAATAAATCTAAATCATCGATTCTGTTTGATGAGCAAACTCCAAGTGGCGAAAAAATAAAAATAAAATCTAAAGATAAATGCTATGTTATTTTCGCAGCTCCACAAAATGATATGTTGGTATCTGAACAAAATCCATCAAGCGAATTAACGTTATTTATTAAAAGAGATAAAATAGTTAATGACAAAGAATTATCAATAATTCCTGATCCTATTTATGAGCCTAGACATGAGGAAAATATAGAAAGACAAACCGCTATTTCATTTGAGGTTAAGGAGGGAGATTTTATTCAAGTGATAAGTCCGGCTGGAAGACAGTGTTCTGATTTTGTGGCATTCGATACTAAAAAACTTGATAAGAAAATTGAAAAAGGTCTTGATTGGCAAACTACTCGGACTTTTATGGGAAATACTTTTCCTGGCCCAGGTTTATTTTCAAAGTTTTATGACACTGATCATGAGCCCTTGGTTGAGGTTATAAGAGATACTGTAGGTAAACATGATACATTTAATCTTGCTTGTACTTCAAAATATTATGAAGATGCTGGTTATTTCGGTCATGCCAATTGTTCTGATAACTTAAACAATGCTATGGCTAAGTATGGAGTCCAAAAACAAAAGGGTTGGCAAGCTATCAATTTGTTTTTTAATACTTCGGCTACAGGGTTAAACTCAGTCATTTCAGATGAGTCATATGCAAGACCTGGAGATTATGTAATGTTTAGGGCTTTAAAAGATTTAACTATTGGGACAACAGCTTGTCCTAGTGATATAGATGCATGCAATTCGTGGAATCCAACTGATATTTTTGTTAGAACTTATGATAAAAAAAAAGAATTTTCTAAATCATTTGCTTTTAGAATGAAAACAGACTCTGAAAAAAAACTTACTAGAAACTCTGGCTTTTACGAAAAGACATCAAAGCTTACAAGAAATTTTATCGATGCCAGAGGTTTTTGGCTACCTAATGATTATACTAAACACGGAGTTGTTGAAGAGTACAACGCTTGTAGAGAAAAGGCTGTCTTAATTGACTTATCTGCTTTAAGGAAATTTGAAATTATAGGTCCTGATGCTGAGGAATTAATGAACTATACACTTACAAGAAATATAAAAAAACTTGCTGTTGGTCAGGTTGTTTATTCTGCGATGTGTTATGAAAATGGAATGATGTTTGATGATGGGACATTATTGAGACTAAGTGAAACTGGTTTTAGATGGATTTGTGGAGATGAATATGCTGGTGAGTGGCTAAAAGAAATAGCTAAAAAGAAAAACTTTAAGGTCAACGTAAAAAATTCAACAGATCAAATTAGTAACGTTTCAATACAAGGTCCAAAGAGTAGAGAAATATTAAAAAAACTGATTTTTACTCCACCAACACAGCCAACTATCGAAGAATTAGAATGGTTCAGATTTACTATTTGTAGAGTTGAGACCCTTCAGGGTATTCCATTAATTGTTTCAAGAACTGGGTATACTGGTGAACTTGGTTATGAAGTATGGTGCCATCCAAAACATGCCTCTGATGTTTGGGATAAACTTATGGAAGCTGGAAAAAATGAAGGTTTAATACCTGCTGGATTTGCAGCCTTAGATAAACTTAGGATTGAAGCTGGTTTAATTTTATTTGGAAATGAATTTGATGGTCAACAAGATCCTTTTGAAGCTGGAATAGGCTTTGCTGTTCCATTAAAAACTAAAGAGGAAGATTTTATTGGTAAAGAAGTTTTAAAAGAAAGAAAAGCAAATCCTCAAAAAAAACTTGTGGGTTTAGAACTAATTGGAAAAGAGGCAGCTGGACATGGCGATTGCGTACACGTTGGAAGATCTCAAGTAGGTGTGATAACTAGTGGTTGTTTATCCACAACTTTAAATAAAAATATAGCTTTATGTAGAATCGATACACAACACTCAAGTGAGGGAACTGAGGTTGAGGTTGGTAAAATAGATGGTCATCAAAAAAGAATTACTGCAAAAGTCGTTGGTTTTCCACATTTCGATCCGAAAAAAACAAGAGTTAGATCTTAATGCAAAAAACAGCAAAAGACTTATTGGAATTTTGGGAAGATCAAATGAAACTTTCTCACATGTCTAGTAATTACTTTTTTAGAAAATCTCCATCACATTATCATATGATGCTTTTAGTAATGCATGCGTACAAATATGAGGAAAATCTAACTGTTGAGGAACTTAAGACTAAACTATTTAAAACTTCACGTCCAAAGTCTGCTTTAATGATTAATGAGGCCTGCGAAAAAGGTTTTTTTTACTTGGAAAAAACCTCAAATGATCAAAGAAAAAAACACATTAAACCAAGTGAAAGTTTTATTAAAGAGTTCAACAATTATATAGAAACACTAAAACATCTCAATTTTTAATATTTGTAAAAGTTTTACTTATATTTTTTATATATATAAAAAACTATATATTTAAGTCGCACGAAAAATAAAGTTTGATTATGTCATTACCGACAAAAGCAAAAGTAGTAATAATCGGAGGAGGTATCCACGGTTTAAGTACTGCTTGGAAATTATCTGAAACATATAAAAATCCTGGTGACATTATAGTTCTAGAGAAAAAAGATACCGCTGCTGGAGCAAGTGGAATTGCATGTGGAGTGGTTAGAAATAATTATTTTCAACCAGCAATGAGAGAATTGATGGCCCACTCAGTCTCTGTTTGGGAAAGTGATCCAAAAGCATTTAAATATAATCCAGTTGGTTATTTACAAATATCACCTGAGGTTATGCATGAAGATGTTGCGAGTATTTATGAGCAACAAAAAGCAATAGGATATGAATCTGATTTTATAGAGGGTGAAAAGGATTGCATGAAATACATGAAGGGCATGTTTGATGACTGGCAAGCCCAAGGTATAACTTCAATTCTTCATGAAAAAAAGGGTGGATACGCATTTAATAAAGACTCTATTAAAGCTTTAGAAAATAAATCTACTTCTAATGGTGTTCAAGTGATGAAAGGTGTGAAAGTTACAGGATTTAAAAGAGGAAGTAATAGTAAAGCGGTTACAGGAGTTGAAACAGACAAAGGCACAATCGATTGTGAACAAGTAGTAATTGGAGCAGGACCGTGGGCTAGAGATTTTTGGAATATGTTGGAATTACCTAAAACAGCAAACATAAAAGGTAAAGATGGTAAATTGCATGTAACTGATATGTGGACTTATTGGATGCTTCAAGAGGGTGTTATTGGTGTTGAACCAGATTTCTTAAAAACAAATGATGGTAAGCAGCCACCAGTAGTTCATGTTGACTCGACTGCACCATTATATTCGGACAAAACAAAAAAATTAATTACAGATAAAATTTGGGGAATTTATTATAAACCTGATATTGATGGTTTAGGAGTTCAAGGTGGAACATCACCTTACATTGTTAAAAAACATTTTGATCAAGTAAATGTTGATCCTTATGGAATTGAGTCTCCAGAGTATCAAACTACTGATGCGTTTAGTGATATGTGGTGCTCTGCTTTAGCACATTGCCAAAAAAGATTTGAAGGAAAATCTGATTTATATAGAAAAGGTCCATCAGGTGGTCTTGGATGCATGACACCAGACTCATTTCCAATCTTTGATAGATTTTTTGAAAACGTATATATGATTGCCGATGCTAACCATGGATATAAAATGATTGGTGTTGGAGAGCTTGTTGCAAAAGAAATTCTTGGTACTGAAAGTGATTTATTGAAACCGTTTAGATTCAACCGTTACGAGAAGGGAGAACTTCACCCTACTTCGAACAGTCCGTTCCCTTGGAGTTAAACTCTAAGCCTAGACACAAATAAAATTTTCAGCTACGTTTGAATAAATATAATTCATTGAGGGGAAAATGACTGATCTTGAAAAACATGTTAACCGACCGGGAAGAGACAAATTAGTAAAAAAAGTTAGAGAAAAAATTAATGAGTTAGGAATAACTTATATTTATTATCAATTTATATCAGTAACAGGTAGAGTTGTTGGTAAAGGAATTCCAGCAGATCATTGGGAAAGAACTGCAGAAAAAGGTTTTCAATTAGTTTACGGAGCAACAGCAAACTTATTTTTAGATCGTCATAATAACTATATTGGATACGGTCCAGAAGCTATGGAGCTAGTTGGTATTCCTGATCCTGAAACTTTTTGCCAATTACCTTGGGATAAAAGAGTTGGAAGAGTATTTGTAACATGTTTTAGAAATAGAGAAGAAAGACAAAATCCAGGTGGACATTTAACTTCTGACTGTAGAGGTAATTTAAGAATTTTCATGGAGGAATTTGAGAAGAAACATGGACTTGAGTTAAGAGTTGGAACAGAGCCTGAAATGATGTGGCTTACAAAAAACGAAGATGGGACGCCTACTGGAAAAGGTTTTTCTAAACCATTCTGTTATCATATTGATCAATTTGAATCTTTAAGACCTGTTTTTATGAAGGTTATTGAGTATTCAAAAGCTATGGGTTTAGATATGATTCAAGGTGACCATGAAGATGCTCCAGGTCAATTAGAGTTAAATTGGACTTATGATAATGTTTTAAGAAATGCTGATAGATTATCAACTTATAGACAAATTTGTGCACAAGTTGCAAGAGAACATAACTTAATTGCATGTTTCATGACTAAGCCTTTTATGGGTGTGTCAGCTAGTGGTTGTCATACTAATATGTCTTTATGGAAGGGTGGAAAAGTAAAAACTAACAAACTTGGACATAAAAATTTACCGGCTGTTGAAGAGGTATTTGGTTATGTTGAAGGTGGGACTAATACATTTATGCCTGATACAAAAGATATGCAGTTACCAGGTAAAATTGGTTTACAATCAATTGCTGGTATAATGGAACACTTGCCAGCTTTAACTGCGTTAGGATCTTCAACAGTAAATTCTTATAGAAGATTATGGGATCAAGGTTTTTGGGCACCTGTTTATGCTGACTGGGGATACCAGAACAGAACTTGTGGATTAAGAGTTTCTGCTCCTGGAAGATTTGAATATAGATCAGTAGACTCTATGCACAATCCTTATTTATTAGGTGCAGCTTTACTAAAAGCTTGTGATCATGGAATAAGTAATAAAATGAAACCAGCTGATCCTGAATCTAGAAATATTTATGAAGCTCAAAAAGCTGGTAAGGATGTAAAAAAACTTCCTTTAAGTTTAGGAGAAGCTTTGGAAAGATTATCAGAAGATGAAGTAATTAAATCAGCTATGCCTGATGAGATGTATAAAGTTTTTCATTGGTATAAAAATGATGAATGGGAAAGATTTTTAGGAGCAACAACTCAATGGGATCTAGATACTTATCTAGATTGTTTACCATAAAAAATACGGAAAAAGGAAAAGTATATGTGTGGAATTGCGGGATTAATTCATAGAGGGAAATCTTCAAAAGTTGGTCATGAGCTTCAAGGTATGTTGCAAGCTCTGAAACATAGAGGAGAAGACTCTACTGGCTATGCTTTATATGGAGACACTGATGGAAAAAATTTTATCATGCGTTTCAAAGTTGGAGAAAACGTTGGTGAGGGTAGTACATCAGTTGCTGAGGATGTGTCCGTTTATGATGAAAGAAAAAAGATTGTTGATAGCTATCTTAATGAAATGGGTGCAAAAATTATCAAAGAAGAAAGGATACTTCCCTACTCTTTAAGATACGAAATAGAATATAATAAAAAAGATTTATTAGAATTTTCACAAAAAATAGAAAGCATTCCAGGAGTAGAGATACTATCAATGGGTAAATCTTTAGAGGTTATTAAGGATCTTGGGAATGCCAAAATGGTTTGTGACAGATATAATCTAGACAAACTTGTTGGTACTCATGCAATTGGTCACGCTAGAATGGCTACAGAGTCAGGAGTAGATATTAAATCTGCTCACCCATTTTGGGGTTATCCGTTTAGCGATGTATCAGTTGTTCATAATGGTCAGCTTACAAATTATTGGAACAATAGAAGAGCTCTAGAAAATAAAGGAATGAGATTTATGTCTGAGTGTGACTCAGAACTTATTGCTGTTTATTTAGCAGAAAAAATGAGAGATGGCGCATCTTTAGAAGAAGGTATGAGAGAGTCTCTAACTGGATTAGATGGTGTCTTTACTTATTTTGTCGCTACAAAAGATTCTTTAGGAATGGCAAAAGATACTATGGCGGCAAAACCTTTAGTTTTATATGAGTCAGACGATTTAGTAGCGATGGGTTCAGAAGAAATAGCAATAAGATCAATTTTACCACAAGAAATTGATACTTATGATCCATTCGATGGAGAGGTAAAAGTATGGCAAATATAAAAAGTGTTTCAAAGAAAACTAAAGCCCAAGCAATGGGTATGCACACTGAGGTTTTAACAGGAAGAACTCAACAAAAATTTTTCAATCCTGATGAGGCAGAAAACTTTTATTATTTTGGAACTCATGATGTTGATTTTAATAAAAGGACCGATCTAGATGTAAAAGACATGAGTGCAGCGGAAGCAAATAAAGAAATAGATAATTTAATGAGCCAAGGATATGGAACAATTGTTATTAAAAACCCACAAGGTAAACATAGTTTAGGAGTTGGAATATTAAATAAATTAAATTTAATTTTTGAGGGAAGTTTAGGATATTTTGGAATGGGTTCATGTGATGGTCCAATCGTTCGAATCAATGGAAGAGTTGGATGGTCTTGTGCAGAAAACTTAATGGCAGGTAAAGTTGTAATTGAGAAAAATGCTGGATCTTGTTTTGGAGCAGCTATTAGAGGTGGAGATTTAATCTGTAAAGGCAGCGTTGGTGCAAGAACAGGTATTGATATGAAAGGTGGCACAATAATTATTGGTGGTGATGCTGGTGCATTTACTGGCTTTATGATGCAAAGAGGTAGAATTATCATATTAGGTGATGTCGGAATAAATCTAGGAGATTCGATGTATGATGGGACAATTTTCGTAGGTGGAGAAATTGGTTCTTATGGTAGTGATGCAGTAGACTCTGATTTGACTAAAAGTGACCAGGATTGGCTAAAGAGAAAGCTTAAGGTTGCTGAGATTGGCGAAAACTTTGATGTAAGTAAAATGAAAAAAATTGTAGCAGGTAAAAAACTTTGGAATTACGACAACTTAGAACCTACTGAGAAAAAAGGAGCAATTTAATGGCTAAGAAGAAAAAGAAAAAAAATGGTAAGTTAAAAACTAATGGTAACGTTGGGGGAAAAGCAGACGTTCATTTAAGTTCAAACGGTGGAAGAAATAAAAGTTTATTAGGTCATAACGCTATTTTCACTCCTGAAGTAATTGATGATATTCACATAAAATCTCAATTAGGTAGATATAGAATGCGTGGAATGGCATTAATGAAAAAAATTCCAACATTTGATGATTTAGTTTTCTTACCAGGAACTCTTACTAGATTTGTTATTGAAGGTTACAGAGAAAAGTGTGAAACAAAAACCGTTATTGGTCCAAGATGTGAGAATCCAATTGAATTAGATATCCCAGTTTACATTACAGGTATGAGTTTTGGAGCTTTATCTTATGAAGCAAAAACTGCATTAGCAAGAGGAGCTACAATGGCAGGTAGCGCAACATGTTCTGGTGAAGGTGGAATGATACCTGATGAAAGAAGGTATTCTGAAAAATGGTTTTATCAATGTATTCAATCCAGATATGGATTTAACCCACATCACGCGCAATTAGCTGATGGAATAGAAGTTTTTATTGGACAAGGACAAAAAGTTGGTATGGGTGGTCACTTGATGGGTCAAAAAGTAACTGACCAAGTTGCTGAAATGAGATCACTTCCATCAGGTATTGATCAAAGATCTCCTGCAAGACATCCTGACTGGTTAGGTCCAGACGATTTAGCATTAAAAGTAGAGGAACTTAGACAGCTAACAAAAAATAAAGTTCCAATTCAATTAAAATTAGGTGCATCAAAAGTTTATGATGATGTTCGTATGGCTGCAAAATGTGATCCAGATTCTATTTATCTAGATGGTATGGAAGGTTCTACAGGAGCAGGTCCACACATCGCTGCAGCAAACACTGGTATTCCTGGTATTGCAGCTATTAGAGAAGCAAGAAGAGCTTTGGACGATGTAGGGAAAACTGGAAAAGTTACTTTAATTTATGCTGGTGGTGTTAGAGATGGTGCTGACATGGCAAAAGCATTAGCTTTAGGTGCTGATGCAATAGCTATTGGTACTGGTTCTATGATTGCACTTAACTGTAACAAAGATATCCCAGAGGCAAATTTTGAAAAAGAAATGGGAGTAAAAGCAGGTGAATGTTATCACTGTCATACTGGGAGATGTCCTGTCGGAGTGGCTACACAAGATCCAAAATTAAGAGCAAGATTAAATCCTGATGATGCAGCATTGAGAGTTTATAATTATTTACATTCTATGACTCTTGAAGCTCAGTTGTTAGCTAGAGCTTGTGGTAAAACAAATATACATTCTTTAGAACCTGAGGATTTAGCAGCACTTACTTCTGAAGCCTCAGCTTTAGCGAAAGTTCCGCTTGCAGGTACTAATTATACTGTTGGAGTTGATAACTTTCATAAGATTTAGAGGTAAAAATGGCTAAGAAAAAAAATAAAAAGAAAGTTTCTAAATCAGTAGCTGTTAAAGACCAACAGTTAGGAAAGAAAAAAGAGACAGCTAGAGAAAAGATGATTGGCCAATCTATTGGCTATAGATATGACGTTAATCTTCTGCCAGATTACAAAAAAATGACACCATTCCTTAAGAAGTATGTAGAGGCAATGGGCTGGGATGATTTGAATTGGTTAGAAGATGTTCATATGGGTTATGAAGAAGGAAGACCAGCTGTATTTTGCAGAAATGCAAATGGTTGGGTTACAATCCCATCATCAATCAAATTACCAGATAACCAACAAGACAGGGACATGATCGCAAGGGAACTTTTAGTAAAATTTCAAATGTCTCCAAAACACCCCCTTGTTGATTTGAAAACAGCTTACCTAAAATTTTAATTACACAATCTAAAGTTGATTTTATTTTAAAATCTATTGTCAATATTAGGTTTTAAATGATTGTTTTGTTTGTCACACCTTTGCAAATTTTATAGGCTTTCGAAAACTAATATGGAGAGAGAATATGACTGATCAGTTAGGTGCTCTTACTACTATATTTACAGAATTTTACTACTGGATAACAGTGGTACTGATGTTCTTAATTCACGTCGGGTTCTGTATGTATGAAGTTGGAGCTTCTCGATACAAACACCATCAACATACTCTTATGAAAAACACGATGCTGATACCTTTGGTTACAGTAACATGGTTTTTATTTGGTTGGTGGATTTATTGGGCTTTCCCAACAGGACCGGGAATAGCGCCTTCAATAATGAATGAAAGCACAGCATTAATCACTGATGAAACATTGTTTAGTGCTATGTGGCAAGTACCAACAAGTGATATAATGGCGGTTAATCTCGGAGATCACATCAATGGTGTTTTCTGGGCTGCCTTTTTATTATTTTCTTGGACTGCTGCCTCAATCGTCTCTGGAGCAATAATTGAAAGAATAACTACTTTTGCTTTTGGTATTTTAGCAATAGCAATTGGTTCAGTATTCTGGACAATAGATGCTGCGTGGGGATGGCACTTTGATGGTTGGATGCTAAAAATTTTAGGATACCATGATGCGTATGCATCAGGAGTTATTCACGCGATTGCGGGTGGATTTGCTTTAGGTGTACTAATGGTTTTAGGTCCAAGAATTGGAAAATTTTCATCAAGTGGTGAACCAAGAAATATTGGACCGAGAAATCCTTGGCTAGTAACAATTGGATTATTTCTAATTTATACTGGTTTCTGGGGATTTTATGCGGCATGTAACATTCCAATATTTGATCTTGGCCCAGAGTACGGCATGGAAGGTATATCTTATTGGACGGCTACAAACATTTATGTAACGCCTACTACACTTAGTGGTATCACTTTTAACTTCTTGATGTCACTGTCAGGAGGATTATTAGCTGGATACTGGATTGCAAAAGGTGATCCATTCTGGACTTACTCAAGTGGACTAGCAGGTATTATATGTGCTTCAGCTGGAAATGATTTATATCATCCAATTCAATCAATGATCATAGGTATGATCGGAGTTGTGCTATCGTACAAATTACATTATTGGGTTGAACGTAAGTTCAAGATTGATGATGCAGTTGGTGCTGTGGCAGTACACGGTTATGCAGGATTTATAGGTCTTGTAATTTGTGGTTTTGTTTTAAATGGTTACCCATCATCTGGTTACAGTGTTGGAGCTATGTGGGACGGAACTACTTATGCATCAATAAATCCTTTAGGTATGTTTTTAGGAGCAATAATAATGTTCTTTGTTCTAGGATTAATACCAGGCTATATCATTGCAAAAGTATTACACGGAATGGGTAAATTAAGAATTCCGCGTGAAGCTGAAATAGCTGGACTAGATTATGAAATGATGGAAACTGCTAAATCAGATGAGAAAGCAGTTGCATCAGCAACCAGGTAAAGGAGGAATAATATGGCGACAGTTACAAATTGGATTGATCACCTGAATAAACCAGCAGAGGAAGTTGCTGGTGCTATTTATCCTGGTGCTGGATCTAGTGAAGGACTATTAGTAATACTTGCTATAATTATATGGATTGGTTGGCATGTTTTGACTGCTAAATCTGAGAGTGATGAGCTCGAAAGATTAGCAAGGAAAAGACATGGTCCAAATGACCATAAAAGCAATATTACTGATTGGTAATTAAATCAAAAATTTGGGCGCTACAACTTATGTGGCGCCCTTTTTTTATCATATGTCAGAAGAGAATAAAGATAACGAAGAACTTAGACCAAGTAAGATGAGAGGCGTTGCTTTTCCAAAAGCAAAGTATGGAGCAATATTAGCAGTAATCATAATTATTGTTGTAAATTTAATTTTTTATAAAGAAACAATTTTATCTTTTTTAAAATAATTATGTTAACTTAATTTATGCCAAAAAATTTATTCAAAATTGCTAAAGAAAAAAAAATCAAATATTTTTTAATAAGTTTTGTTGATCTATTTGGAGTTCTTAGATCAAAATTAGTGCCAGCACATGCAATAAAAGATATGCAAGAAACTGGCGCGGGATTTGCAGGATTTGCTGCATGGTTGGATATGACACCCGCGGACTCAGACATGTTTGGAATTCCTGATCCTGATAGTTTAATTCAATTACCTTGGAACAAGGAAGTAGGATGGCTTGCCTCAGATCTTTGGATGAATGGCAAACCAGTAGATGCCTCACCAAGAGTGATGTTAAAGAAACAAATCAAAAAACTCTCAAAACAACGATTGACAATGAAATCTGGTGTGGAGTGTGAATATTTTTTGATATCTCCAGATGGAAGCTCCATTGCTGATCCAAGAGATACTCAATCAAAACCATGTTATGACCAATCAGCATTAATGAGAAGATATGATTTAATTAAAGAAATTTGTGATTGTATGATTGAAATGGGATGGGGTCCTTATCAAAATGATCATGAAGATGCTAATGGCCAATTTGAGATGAATTGGGATTATTCAGATTGTTTAAAGACTGCAGATAGACATACATTTTTTAAATACATGGTAAAAACTATTGCTGAAAAGCATGGTCTAAGAGCAACGTTTATGCCTAAACCATTTGAAAATTTAACTGGAAACGGTTGTCATGCCCATATTTCTGTTTGGGATGGAAAGAAAAATAAATTTTTAGATAAATCTAATGAACTAGGTCTAACTAAAATGGCATATAATTTTTTAGGTGGTGTCATAAAACATGCTTCATCTTTATCTGCATTTTTCAATCCAACGATCAATAGCTACAGAAGAATTAATGCACCCCCAACAAAATCAGGAGCATCATGGTCACCAAGTAGTATATCTTATACCGGGAATAATAGAACACATATGATAAGAATTCCTGATCCGGGAAGATTTGAATTAAGATTAATGGATGGATCGGCTAATCCTTATTTGCTTCAAGCAAGTGTTCTCGCAGCTGGAATAAATGGTATTAAAAATAAAATTGACCCTGGTAAACCTCTTCATTGTAATATGTACGAGGACTTTGCAAAATATCCAGATCTTCCAAAACTTCCTGATGAATTAGATCAATCTTTAAAAAAATTAAAACAAAATAAAGAGATGAATGAGGCTTTTGGTACTGATGTAATTGATAGTTATATAAAACTAAGAAGCACAGAAATTAAAGAATTTAATAATGTAGAGAAATTTGATAAGTCGAAACCTATAACTAAATGGGAAAGACAGAATACTTTAGATTGCTAAAGTGAAAAGCTTAAAAAATCTTAAAAGCTGGAAATATAAAAAATTATTAAAAAATAATCATTATAGTTTTAAAAGAAACTATGTTTTAAAACAACTTCCCTCTTCATTAATCACCAATGCTTTTAAAGCTATATCAGGTTGGAAAAATTATAAACCAACTCCTCTTTTATCGCTCGATAAATTGAGGAAAAATTTAAACTTTAATAATATATTTTATAAAGATGAGTCTAGGAGGTTTCACTTAAAGTCCTTTAAAGCTTTAGGAGGGGCATACGCAGTAGAAAAAATATCCAAAGGGAAAAAGAATATGGTAATTTCGTCAGCAACAGCTGGTAATCATGGTAGATCTGTCGCCTGGGGTGCAAAAAGATTAAATTTGAAGTGTAAAATTTTTGTAAGTCAATATGTAAGCCAAACAAGAGTTCATGAAATAGAAAAATTTGGAGCTGAGGTAATAAAGGTTAAAGGAAATTATGAGAATTCATTAGAGGAATGCAAAAGACTCTCGAAAAAAAATAATTGGCAAATTGTTCAAGACGTCTCAACTAAAAACTATAAGTATATTCCCCAGCTTACAATGGCTGGATATTCTATTATGATAAAAGAAATCTCTAAACAAACAGATCATTACATAACACATATATTTGTTCAAGCTGGTGTTGGAGGATTAGCAGCAGGTGTAGTTGCTGGGGTAGCAAAATATTTTAAAAGAATTCCAAAAATAATTGTTGTTGAACCTGACAGAGCAGATTGTGTTCTTCAGAGTGTAAAAGCAAATAAACTGAAAAAAATAAGAATAAAAAAAGAGAGTATTATGGGTGGGATGTCATGTAATGAAATGTCACTTGTTCCATGGCAAATATTAAAAAAAACTTCTAACTATTGCGTATCTGTTGCTGACAAAAATGTTGCCAAAACGACAGCGATGCTAAAAGATAGAAAATTAAGTAAAGGTTCAATTGTAGGAGGTGAATGTGCAACTCCTGGGATTATTGCACTGATAGGTTTAGCTAACAATTCTAAAGCGAAAAAATTATTAGATTTGGACAAAGATTCCAACATTCTTGTCATTGGATGCGAAGGAAATGCAGATGTTAAACTTTACAAACAACTGCTATCTACAGGTAGAAAATAACATTTATATGACAAAAAATGCAATAGCTTGGATAAGGGAAGACTTTAGAATTGATCACAACCCTGCCCTTTCATATGCTACACAAAATCATGAAAATGTAATTGCATTATATATTTATAATAAAACTGATTTTGATAATAAGAGAGAAGCACAAAAATGGTGGCTATTTAAATCTTTGGAAACATTTAAATCAGAATTATCTAAATACAAAATTAATCTTCAAATATTAGCAGGTGATGAAGTAGATATATTTTCAAAAATAAAAAAAAAAGATGAAGTTTCAATATATTGGAACAAGATTTATGAGCCAGACGTAATTGCAAAAGGAAAAAAAATTAGAGATGTTTTTTTAAAAAATGAAATTGAATTTAAATATTTTAAAGGAAATATACTTAATGAATTTCAAGAAGTTACTAAGAATGATGGAACCCCATTTAAAGTATTTACTCCTTTCTGGAGAAATGCTGAGCAAAAATATTTGGGTTTACCACCAAGTAAAAATTATATAGTTAAAAAAAAAACGAAAATAATATCTTTTTTTAAAAATTGTGTTGAACCTAAAAGTATTTTACCAAAAAAAATTGGTATAAAAAATTTGAGAATTATTGGAAAGTCTCAGGGAATGAGTCAAAAAAAGTTCTTAACAATTTAATTAATGATAAAATTAAAGAATATGGCACAGCAAGAGATTATCCTTCTGTAGAAGGTACATCCAAACTATCTCCATATATAAAACATGGACAAATACATGTGAGCACAATTTGGAAAAAATGTAACGAAATTAAATCTAAAGGCATTGGTTACAGAAAATATATTAATGAACTAGGTTGGCGTGAGTTTTCTCATAGTTTGATTAATTATTTTCCTGAGTTCTTAAAAGGAAATTACAGAAAAGAATTTGATAAATTTCCTTGGGTAAAAAACGAAAAATTTTTGAAAGCATGGAAATCAGGAATGACTGGTTATCCAATTGTTGATGCTGGTATGAGAGAATTATATGAAACTGGTTGGATGCATAACAGAATAAGAATGGTTGTTGGTTCTTTTCTAGTCAAACATCTAAGAATTAATTGGACCGAAGGTGAAAAACATTTTAGAAATTGTTTACTTGATTTTAATAAAGCCAATAATGTGGCCCAGTGGCAATGGGTTGCAGGTTGTGGAGCAGATGCAGCTCCTTATTTTAGAATTTTTAATCCTATTCTTCAGGGTGAAAAGTTTGATAAAGAGGGAAAATATGTAAAAAAATGGATTCCAGAACTAAGCAAAGTCCCACAAAAATTTATCCACAAACCTTGGGAAATGGAAATGAAATATCAACAAGCAATTAATACAATTGTTGGAAAAGATTATCCAAGCCCAATAGTGATACATGAAGAAGCAAGAGCTTCTGCGTTAAAAGCTTTTCAAAGTTTAAAAAAAAATTAATCTTCTCCTAAAAAATGGTGAATTATAGTTCTTGTCTGTGGGTTTAACCTGTGCTCAAATAAATAAATACCTTGCCAGGTTCCGAGTAATAATTTCCCATTTTCAACACTAAGAGAAATTTGGTTGTTGGTTAAACTGGATTTTATATGTGCGGGCATATCGTCTTTGCCTTCAGTAGTATGAACATATAAATTGTTATCCATCGGCGCTAATTTATTAAAATAATTAATCAAATCAGTTTGAACATCTGGATCTGCATTTTCTTGAATAATTAAAGAAGCACTGGTGTGTTGAATACTAAGATTAAGAATACCATTTTTGAATTTATTTTTTTTAATCCAATCAATTGTTTGATCAGTGAATTCGTATAATTTTTGTCCATCAGTGCTGATTTTAAAGTTATTAAATTTTTGTATCATAAGTTAAAGTTTGAAGATGTTAGTTCATATAAACGACTAATTGTACGTTTAAATGGCTCTTTTAATGATTTAGATGATGTCAATTCATCTAGACTTTTTTCTACTGTGACAGCAATTGGTACTTTTTTGTCATAAACTATATCAATTAAGGTTATGAAACGGTGTTGTTGATTAGAATTAATGTCATCAAACTTAGGTATCTGATCAATTACCATAAATTTAGAAACTTTAACTATTTCAAGATAATCTTCAGCGCCTAGATTTTTGTCACATAACTCATTAAATGTAAACCTAACAACTCCCTCATAGAATTCTTTAATTAGAAATTCTCTTCCTTTAATATCAAGACTTTGGGTAGTTTTTTTTTTATCCTTTGAAATAATCCTAAAAAATTTATTCATTTTAAAATTACTTTCTTGGTTTAGTGGAAAGAAATATCTATCATTTTGATTTTCTTTTGATTTTCTATAATCATCTTCAATAACAAGTTCATGTTCGACAGTCTTTTTTTTCATGATCTCAATAAAGGGTTTGAATTGATCCCGTTGTAGACCATCCTTATATAAATCAGAAATTTGAATATTAGAGGTGACAATTATTTTTATATTCTCACTAAATATTTTATCAAATAATTTACCTAGTATCATGGCATCTACTATGTTGGTAACTTGAAACTCATCAAAATAAATTAACAAAGCTTTTGATTTTAAATCTTTAACAAATAAATTAATAATATTTTCATCTCCCTTATTCTTATTTTCATGAACAAAATCATGAAAATTTAACATAAACTCATTAAAGTGAAGTCTTAATTTTTTTTTAGAAATAAGATCATAGAAAAAATCTAAAATCATCGTTTTTCCAACACCAACACCCCCGTGAAGATAAAAACCTTTTTTATAATTTTCTTTTTTAAAGAAATTCAAGATCGAAGAATGAAAATTTTTATTATAAAAGTCTTGTAGTAATTTAATTGTAGTTATTTGATTTTGATTAATCTCTAAATTTTTTGAACTACAAAATAATCTAAATTTTTCCTCAAGAGTTTTTGACATCAATTTTTTTTTGATTTAAAATCAATGCCATATTCTGATCTTGGACCCTTTCTCAAACCAAATGGACCAGAAATAAAAATAGTCATTGGTCTAGTTCCAGGCTCTAAATCAACTCTGTGATATGTATTGGCAGATCTAAATCCAATATAACCCGGTCTTCTCCAAAATTTTCCTTCCTTAGTTGTTTCCCAATAACCACCCCTAATCACAATTGTAATGTATGGAAAAAGATGATTGTGTATTCCGTCACCATGATCGTCAGCTAACATTTCATGAATAAGTATATTAAATGGAAACCATTTTGGCCTATGTCTGAAAATTAGATAATATCTATTCATCCAAGGTTTTGCTAAATCAAATCTTGGGTGTGAAGGTCCCCTATCTAAGACAACTTTTTTTCTACCTAGCTTATCTAATAATTTTAAAAACATTAATTTAATCTAATTATAGCATTATCTTTTACTAAATATAGATTTTGGTTTGAAACAAAAGGACGTGAAATATTATCCCTATCAATTTTTAATGTTGAAATAGTTTTTCCAGATTTTATATCAATCACTAATAACCTTCCTATATTTGTAGACAAATATATATTTTTTAAACCAACAATAAATCCTGTGGGTAAAATCTCTTTTCTTTTTTTAGGTTTGAAATTATTAAATATGTCAGTAACTTTTATAATATTTCCTGTAATTTTATCTATCACAATTAAATAGCCCTCTAAAGAAACTGTGATTATAAAATTACCAACGACAGTAGGTCTTAAATTTGAATTTACATTATTCTCCCAATTAAAGGTGCCAGATTTGACATCAATAGAGAAAAATTGATTTTTATTGTTTGAAAAAAATAAGTCTTTCTTATCAGTAATTATATCTGATGTTTCTAATGAAAAAGCAGATTCATATAACAAATCACTTTGGGTAGGTAATTGCCAAAGAAGTTCACCATCATCTATTTTTACTGCACTGATGTCTCCTAGAGAATTGTTAAAATAAATCACATCTTCAACAATCACCATTGATAACTTTTTTTGAGATCGTATTAATGCTGACTCTGTTTGAAAATTCCAAAGTTCTTCTCCATTTTTTAACGAATAACATCTAAGTGTATTGGTAAAATCAATCAGAAAAAAACGATCTTTATAAATTTTAATTTGAGAATTAAATGGTGCTGAATTGTTTTTAGACCATATTAGATCTCCACTCTCTAGATTTAACATGTAATATTTTGATAAATTATCTGCTACTATTAAAAATTTGTTATTGTTTGCAAACTGTAAAATTGGATTAGATTTTTTCTCAGATTTTGTATAATAATTTTTTTTCCAAATTAATCTTGATCGATTATTGAATTGTAGAACTGTACCTTTGTCATCAAAAAAAATTACGTTGTCTTTATTAAATGCAATTATTGGTTCAAATTGATAAAAGTTCTCAATTTTAGAAAATTTATATTTTGAAGATTTTTTTAGAGATCCATCAAAATTAACTCTTCCATCATTATTGGTAAATTTTACTGATAACTTATTTTTAGTGAAATTTTTGTTAAGATTTAAATTTATATTCGTATTTAATTCTTGACTTAAAGCTTTTGGATCATCAAAAATTTTTTCAAACTTTTGTTCCTCTATTTCTTTAATTGTTTCTGAGGTCCAAAACTTTGAATTTTTATTAAAAGAGCAACCAGAAAAAAAAATGATTATCAATAATAATTGAAAAATATTATTCACTTAAATCTCTATTAAGTCTTTTTTGAGCCTCTAATTGAATTTCTTGATTAGCATTTTCTAAATTTAAGATTTGATTAAAAAATTCTTTTGATTTTTGCTTTTCATTTTTTGAATAAAAGAATTCTGCCATTAGGTATAAGGCATGAGATTTCCAAACACTTTCTGATTTAATTAAAGGATTTAAAATATTCAAAAGGTCGCTTTCATTGCTGTCATCTGCATTATAAAGCGCTTTTTTATAAATATTTAAATTCTTTATTTCTTTATCTAATGGGGTTTCATCAATAATAATATCAAATAATTCATTGATTGTGTTTTTTTGGTTAATCAATTCATTGTCAATTATGAAATATAAAGATAAAGGTGAATAAGTTGAATTTTTTTCATTAACTAATTGTATTAAATCTTTAGCTGTTTTTTCCTTATTATTCTCAGAATAATTAAGAGTTATTGAATTAAAAGAGTTTGAGATCTTTATTTTTTTACTATCCTGATATTCACCAAATGCAAAATAGCTGATTAAAAGTATCGTAATAACAACTAGTCCTGCAATTATTTTTTTTTTATTTTGAATAAAAAAATTTTTTATTTTTTCATTTCTTGTGTTTGTATTTATTATTGATATATCCTCATCCATATCTAAATCATATTTCTTAAAACATACTGAAGTATCCCACCATTTTTATAATACTCCAATTCATTTTTTGTATCAATTCTGCATAGGGTATCTATTATTTTAACATCACCTGATGCATATTTGATTTCAACTTTTACTTTATCAGATGGATTAATTCCTTTTTCAATATCTATTACACTTATTAACTCAGAACCTAATAAGTTCAGATTTTTTCTATTCATATTTTCTGTAAATTGTAGTGGCAATATCCCCATCCCTATTAAATTAGATCTATGTATTCTCTCAAAACTTTCTGCTATGACTACTTTAACTCCAAGCAATTTAGTTCCTTTTGCAGCCCAGTCACGAGAAGAACCTGTTCCATATTCTTTGCCGCCAACTACAATTAAATCAGTTCCTCTTTTTTTATATTCCACTACTGCATCATAAACTGACATAACTTTTTCCTCAGGATATAATGTTGTGAAACCACCTTCAGTTCCTGGAGCCATTTCATTTTTAATTCTTATATTTGCAAACGTACCTCTCATCATTACCTCGTGATTTCCACGTCTAGAGCCATATGAGTTATAGTCCTTTGGAAGAATTTGGTAGTTCATAAAATACTCTCCTGTTGGACTATCTTTTTGAATATTACCTGCTGGAGAAATATGATCGGTTGTAACCATGTCTCCTAATATCAATAAAGGTCTTGCGTTTTTAATCTCTTTAAAACCCTCTGGCTCATCACTAAGATTTTCAAAAAATGGCGGTTTTTTTACGTAAGTAGAATTTTCATCCCAATTATAAATACTACTCTTTTCTGTTTTGATTTCTTGCCATTGTTTTGGTCCTTCTGAAACATTTGAATATCGTTTAACAAACATATCTGCATTCAGAGAATTCTTTAAAGTATTCTCTATTTCTTTATTTGAAGGCCAGATATCTTTTAAAAATACTTTTTTACCATTTTTATCTTTTCCAAATGAATCCTTAAACAAGTCAAATTCCATGTGACCTGCAAGAGCATAAGCTACAACAAGTGGAGGAGAGGCTAGATAATTTGCCTTAATATGTGGTGAAATTCTTCCTTCAAAGTTTCTGTTGCCCGACAAAACAGAGACGGCATATAAATTTTCTTTTTGAATAGCGTCAACTATATTTTCTGCTAACGGACCTGAATTACCAATACAAGTTGTACAACCATAACCGACTAAATTAAATCCTAATTGATCTAAGTAAGTATTTAAACCTGCTTTCTCTAAATAATCAGTTACTACTTGAGAGCCAGGAGCTAAAGATGTTTTAACCCATGGTTTAACATTTAATCCTAACTCGACAGCTTTTTTTGCAAGTAGTCCAGCTCCAATTAGAACATTTGGATTGGAAGTATTAGTGCATGATGTAATTGCAGCAATTAATATTGAGCCGTCCTTAATTTCATAATCAGTATCTTTTACCTTGGAAATTTTATAATCCTTTTTATCTGTAGCTTCTTTAAATACTTTTTTAAAATTACTTGATGCATCAGTTAAAAGGACTTTATCTTGTGGTCTTTTAGGACCTGAAATAGTAGGAACTACAGTGGACATATCTAAAGAGATTTTATCAGTAAACTCAATTTCTTCACTTGTCCACAAACCTTGTTCCTTCGCATACTTTTCAACAATTGCCACTGTTTCTTTATCTCTTCCTGAGAATTCTAAATATTTTAAAGTTTCTTCGTCTATTGGAAAGAAGCCACATGTAGCACCATACTCTGGAGCCATGTTAGCAATTGTTGCTCTATCTGCTAAAGTTAAATTTTTTAATCCTTCACCGTAAAATTCAACAAATTTTCCGACTACACCTTTGTCTCTAAGCATTTTAACAACTGTTAAAACTAAGTCTGTAGCAGTTGTGCCCTCTGGCATTTTTTTTGTAACTTCAAATCCAACAACTTCAGGAATCAACATTGAAATAGGTTGTCCAAGCATACCTGCTTCTGCTTCAATTCCACCAACACCCCATCCTAAAACTGATAAACCATTTACCATTGTAGTATGACTATCGGTTCCAACAAGTGTATCAGGGAATAAATATTTTTCTCCTTTGTATTCTTCCGACCAAACTACTTTTGATAAATATTCTAAATTAACCTGGTGACAAATACCAGTTCCCGGAGGAACAATCCTAAAGTTATTAAAAGCACTTTGACCCCATTTTAAAAAAGAATATCTTTCACCATTTCTCTTAAATTCAATATCTACATTTTTTTCAAATGAATCTTTTTTAGCTGATTGATCAACTTGAACTGAGTGATCAATAACCAAATCAACTGCAGATAAAGGATTAATTGTATTTGGGTCTTTATTTTTTTCTTTCACCGCTTCTCTCATAGCAGCTAAATCAGCTACTGCTGGTATTCCAGTATAATCTTGGAGTAAAACTCTAGCTGGCCTATAAGCTATTTCAGTTTTTGATTTCTTTGTATCCAGCCAATTTTTGACTGCCTCTATTTGGTTTTTATTAACAGATACATCATCCTCATATCTAAGAAGATTTTCCAATAAAACTTTTAATGACTTTGGTAATTTTGAAACACCTTGTAAGCCATTTAACTCAGCTTTTTTTAATGAGTAATATTTAAAGTTTTTACCATTAACCTCTAGGTCGGATAATGATTTGTAAGAATTTTTATTTCCTGGTTTCATATTTTATATATAAAATGTAATTATGCTCAAAAGAAGAAGCACTGACATAACATAATTAAAGTATTTAATATATTTCTCATTTGTCGCAAATTTCCTTAGATATTTGCCAACAAAAGTCCAAAAGGTGATGCTTGATAAAGAAACTACAAAGGCAAATAAAATAACTTGAGTCGCATAATTAAGATAATTTTCTCCGTATTCAACATATGTGGAAACTATAATAATTCCTATCAAAACTCCTTTCGGATTTAAAAATTGGAAAATGAAAGTATCTAAAAAAGAAATTGGATTCTCATTTTTTTTTTCGTTAGATGCTTTTGAAAAACTTATCTTATAGGCTAGATATATTAAGAATAAACTTCCTAAATATTTTAAAATAGTTTGTATAATTGGAAATAATTTAAAAACATTAACTAATCCGATTGTTAAAGCAAATACAACTGCAGTAAATCCAAAAGTAACTCCAAAAATGTGTGGGATTGTTTTTTTTATTCCAAAATTAAAACCAGAATAAGAAGCAACTACGTTATTAGGTCCAGGTGTATAGGCGGCTACAATCCAAAAAAGTGCCATCGATAAAAATTCTGGATGCATATTTATGCTATAGGTAAACCATTTTCTGCTTTTTGTGAGGGATGTACCAATGTAACTTTTCCATCAGAATCTATTGAACCTAAAAGTAAAAATTGAGATTTTATACCTGCAATATTTTTTTCTGGAAAATTACAAACACCAATCACTTGTTTACCAACCAAATTTTCCTCATTATAAAAATGAGTAATTTGTGCAGATGATGTTTTAACACCTATCTCATTTCCAAAATCGACTTCAACAACTAAAGATGGTTTTCTAGCTTTTTCATTTTTTTTGACCGAAAGTACTGTTCCAAGTCTAATGTCTATTTTTTCAAATATGTCGTAAGTAATTTGTTCTTTCATAAATGTGATATTTATATTAATTATTAGTAATGAGTACAGAAGTAAATTTAGAAAAATTATACGAGAATTCTATCAAAATTTTATCCGATTTAATTGGATTTAAAACTATTTCAGGAGAAGATAACAATGATTTAATTAATTATTGTGAAAAATATCTCAGTGATTTAGGTGCTACCTCATTTAAAACTTATGATGATGAAAAAAAAAGAGTAAACCTTTTTGCAACAATCAAAGCAAAAAAATCAAATGGTGTTAAACCAATAATTTTATCTGGTCATACTGACACTGTCCCTGTTTCAAAAAGTTGGAGCACTGACCCTTTTAAAGCAACAATTAAAGAAGACAAACTCTATGGAAGAGGTTCCTGTGATATGAAAGGATTTATTGCATGTACTTTAGCGTTTGCTCCAGTTTTTTCTAAAGTTGATTTAAATAGAGATATTCATTTTTCTTTTACATTTGATGAGGAAACAGCATGCTTGGGTGCTCCAATATTAATTAAAGAACTTAAAAAAAGAAATATCCAAGATGGAATTTGTATTGTGGGTGAACCTACAAAAATGAAAATCATAGATGCACATAAAGGTTGTTATGAATATACTACTTATTTTGAGGGATTAGCTGGACATAGCTCAATGCCACACAAGGGTGTGAGTGCCGTTGAATTTGCATCAAAATATGCAAATAAATTAATCGAGCTTAGGGAAGAATTAAAAAAAAGAGCTCCAAAGGACTCAATATTTGATCCTCCTTTTTCAACATTACAAGTTGGAGGAATATTTGGTGGTATTGCTCATAATGTAATAGCCGACAAATGTCGTGTTGAGTGGGAGACAAGACCAGTCATCAAAGAAGATGGTGTCTTTCTAAATCAAAAAATAGACGAATATGCAAATGAAGTTTTATTACCAGAGATGAAAAAAGTTTTTCCTAATTCAAAGATAACAAAGGAAATAATAGGTGAAGTTACGGGTTTTGATCGTGTAGATAATTCAGAAGCATGTGAATTAGTCTCAAGTTTAACCGGTGATAATTCCAGAGAAGTTGTATCTTTTGGAACTGAAGCTGGATTGTTTCAAGAAATTGGTATTAGTACAGTTGTTTGTGGCCCAGGTTCTATTGAACAAGCTCACAAAGTTGATGAGTTCATTGAACTTAATGAACTTAAAAAATGTTTAAAATTTCTTGAAGGAATTAAGAAAAAATCTACTCTTAATTAACTCCACCCACCTACAGATTTAACCTCTAGAAACTCTTCTAGACCATGTTCACCAGCTTCTCTACCAATCCCTGAATGTTTAAATCCACCAAAAGGCGCATCAACCGCAATACCAGCACCATTAACATCAACCATTCCCGATCTAAGTTTTCTAGCAACTCTCTTTACTTTTTCTTTATCTTTGGTTTGAATGTAGTTTGTTAATCCGTAGGGAGTATCGTTTGCAATTTCAATAGCTTCTTCCTCCGTTTCAAAAGGCATTACAGATAAAACTGGACCAAATATTTCTGTTCTTGCTATTTCCATTTTGTTATTAACATCAGCAAATACAGTAGGCTTTACAAAATAACCTTTTTCTAATCCATCTGGTTTGCCTGGGCCTCCAGCTACTAATTTAGCCCCCTCATCAATACCCTTCTTAATTAAAGTTTGTATCTTGTTATATTGAGTTTCAGAAATAACTGGGCCTATATGCTCTCCCTCTTTTTTTGGATCACCAACCTCAAAATTTTCTGTATACTTCTTTAATCTTTCCACAGCATCATTATACATTGATTTTTCAACTAGCATTCTTGTGGGCGCATTACATGACTGGCCTGAGTTTCTAAAACATCTCAAAGCACCTCTTTCTATTGCATCTGGATCAGCATCTTTAAATATTATATTTGCACCTTTGCCACCAAGTTCTAAACTTACTCTTTTAAAATCTTTCGCAGCATTTTGAGAAATTAATGCTCCTGCTCTAGTTGATCCAGTAAATGAAATCATATTAACGTCAGGATGACTTGTTAATGCATCGCCAGTTGTAGCTCCATCACCATTAACTAAATTAAACACACCTGCTGGAATTTTAGTCTCATCAATAAGCTCAGCTAATATCATTGATGATAACGGAGCTAGTTCAGATGGTTTTAAAACCATAGTGCAGCCAGACGCTATTGCAGGCATTACTTTTAAACAAACCTGATTCATTGGCCAATTCCATGGTGTGATTAGTGCACATACGCCTTTTGGTTCATAAATAAGTCTTTGGTTAGGTGCATGTTCTCCTAATGGTTTTTCAAATTCAAAATTTTTCAAATATCTTATAAATGATTTTAAATGTGCAGCACCTGTACCAGCTTGAAGTTTCGTTGCAAAATCTTTTGGTGCTCCCATCTCTATCGTAATCGCACTTGCAATATCTGCCCATCTTTTCTTATAATTTTCGTAAAGTTTTTCTAATAATTTTATTCTCTCCTCTTTTGAAGAAAACGCCCAAGAACTGTAAGCTTTTTTGGCAGCATTCACAGCATCATTTACATCATCTTTATTACCCAATGTTATGACAGCACAATTTTCTTCAGTTGCAGGATCAATTACTTTGATTTCTTCTTTACTTTTTGGTGTTACCCATTTGCCATTAATATAAAAATTTTTTTTATTTTCCATTGGAGATTCCTAACCTTTCTTTACTTTTTTGCAAATAGATTTGTTAACTCATAAACTATAGTAGCAGCTGCAAGTGATGTTACCTCAGCATGATCATAAGCAGGTGATACCTCAACAACATCTGCAGAGATTAAATTCATACCAGACAAGCCTCTAATAACATTAACCATTTCTCTAGTGGTCATGCCAGCTATTTCGGGTGTACCAGTTCCAGGTGCAAAAGCAGGATCTAAAACATCAATATCAATTGATAAATATAATGGATTATCTCCTACTCTTTTTTTTATTCTTTCAGCAATTTTATCAGTACCTTCGGTTTGAAACTCATCACAATGAATTATCTTAAATCCAAAGCTTTCATCATTTTTTAGATCCTCCCGACTATATAGGGGACCTCTAATACCAACATGCATTGAAGCATCATCCATAAATAAATTTTCCTCTCGGGCTCTTCTAAAAGGAGTCCCATGTGTGTAAGGTGCACCAAAATAAGTGTCCCAAGTATCCAAATGTGCATCAAAATGAACTAGAGCCACTGGACCATTGTTAATTTTATTTACTGCTTTTAGTAAAGGAAAAGCAATCGTATGATCTCCTCCTAAACTAATTATACCACCAGTTTTTTTAAGTAGATCCAAAGCTCCTTCCTCGATTTGTTTAATTGCTTCATCTATATTAAATGGATTGCAAGTAATATCTCCTGCATCAGCAACCTGTTGAACTTTAAAGGGCTCAACATCATAACTTGGATGATAATTTGTTCTTAAATGTCTTGAAGCTTGCCTAATACTTTGTGGACCAAATCTTGCCCCAGGTCTATAACTTGTGCCTGCATCGAATGGTATTCCAACTATCGCAACATCACAGTACTCAACATCTCTTAACTCTGGTAATCTTGCAAAAGTTGATGGACCCGCAAATCTTGGAACCTTTGTGCCGCTTACTGGTTGAATGGGTTCTTTGCTTCTTTTTTTTTTCATCACAAAAACTCTATCACATTCTAACAAATTGGAATATCTTCAATAATACTAATTATGAAATTATTTAAGTTCGTTTTATTGTGTTTATTTTTAATTTCTCCCGCAAAAGCGGATACGATTTATGAATTAATAAAGATTCCAAATCTAGAGATCTATAATATTAAAACTGAAAATAAATTAAGATATCTGAATGCTAAACAGGCATTTACAATAGGTATTGATAATAATATCAACTGTTTTAAATCCTCAAAACAAGACCTAGATAAGAAATATAAGATTATTGAAAAAAATCTTAATAAATATTCTCAAAACTTTTTAAAAAAAATAAATTTAAAATACATTGTTATGTGTGAGGATTTATCAATCTCAGGTATCAACACTGCAGGAATACCTGACAATATAATGAAAACTTTGATTGTAGATATAAAATTTAATGACAAATATTTTGAAAGAGTATTACATCACGAAGTGTTTCACATAATAAATGATAGTTACAAAGATATATTTAGTGAAAAAATTTGGTCCAGTTTTAATCCTAAAGAGTTTGATTACGCCAAATGTTCAACCTGCACAAAAAAAATTGGTTTAGATACATATTCTAAACCAGAGGGGTTTATTACTGAATACTCTCAATCAACAGCATCTGAAGATATGGCTGAAGTATTTTCTCATTTAATGTATGGAAATTTACCTGAAAAGATTGATCCTATTCTTAAAAAAAAGATAGAATTCATCAAAAAAGGGCTTCTAAAAATTGATGAAAATTTTATTTTATGATTGAAAAGATAAAGGCATCAAAATCTGAAAAAATAATATTTATATTTGTTGTAATTTTAGGTTTATTTTCAATTACCTCTTTTTTTTTACTAAAAGATAAATGTTTATTTGTTAAGAATAACAACCCAAATAAAATTAATTTTGAAAATCCAAATAACATAGCAATTCTAAATGTTGAGTGTGGAAATGTAATTATAGAATTATATCCAGACATATCTCCTAATGGAGTAGAAAGATTTAAAACATTAGTCAACTCGAATGCCTATGATGATGTGGCATTTCATAGAGTCATTAAAGATAAACTCGTACAAGCAGGTGACTTAGAATTTGGAAAGAAAGGAAACATTGATTATGGAAAAATTGGAACTGGAAAATCTGGTTTAGGTACAATCAAATCTGAAGTTGATAAAGATTTTAACTACACTAAGGGGAGTGTAGGATTAGCTCGATCTTTAAAATATGATACTGAAGATAGTCAATTTTTTATAATTTTACAGGATGAACCTTTATATGAGGGTGAATACACACCGATTGGAAAAGTGATTTTTGGCTTAGAAGCTTTAGAAAAAATTAAACATTTAAATAAATCTGAATACGTATTAAGGCCTGATTTTATAAATACTCTTAGATTGTTTAATTAACTAAAGGTTTTCCAGTTGCAAGAGTATGTTTAATTCTATCTTGAGTTTGTTTAGTTTCAATTAATCTCATAAAAGCATCAAGTTCCAATTTAAATAAATCGTCCTCTGTAAGAGTTTTGTCTTTGGTAGTTTCACCACCACTTAACACATGAGCCAATTCTTTTGCTACAGTCAAACCATGATCCAATATAACTTTATTATTATAAAGTTTTTCTAAAATTTTGTTCATATCATCAATAACTGCTTTGCCAGGTAAATTAAATGTAAGCTCATTTGGTGCTTTAAAGTCCTTGTTTTCATTTAAAATTTTTTTCGATACTTCAAGCAAACTATTTCTATTCATAATTCTTTTATTTTCAGGTAGTAAGTATTTCAAAGGTTCTGCCTCAACTGGAGACGTGGCTGTTCTACCATAGCCAATTATATCAAATACTTTCAAAGGTGCATATTTTGGATCTTTCTTAGCCTCTTCAGTATTTAACCATCTAGCTAGCATTTCTTTACATCCGCCTCCAGCTGGAATTAATCCAACAATAGTCTCTACTAATCCGATAACAATATTTGTGTGTGAGGCTACAAAATTACTTTGTACTAAAACTTCAAAACCTCCGCCCAAAGTTAAACCTGATGGAGCAGATATAACTGGGTATTTAGAGTACTTAAGATGTTTGCAAGTTTCTTGAAAATATTTAATAAATTTTTCTATCGATTTAAAATCATTTTTATTTGCAAATTCCATTGTATAAGTCAGGTTAACACCAGCAGAAAATTGCATACTTTCATTAATTATTATCAAAGGTTTATTAGTTGCTTTCTTAAGAGCATCCATAGAGTCATAATCAAGCGCATTAGCTTTAGTCGTAAACTCAACAATATTGAAATCATTAAATCTATAAATTGAAGCTGAACTGTTGCCATCAACACTTGAGGCAGTTTTCTTGATCTTACCTAAAGTTTCAATCGATGTGTACTTTTGCCTTTCACCATAAAAATTTTCATCTTTAGAATTAGATAAATTTTCTAAAAAATTATTACCTTTATATTCATCAACTTTATCGAAGAAATTTTTTACACCAATTTCTTCTAACATCTCAAAAGGTCCTTTCGCCCAGTTAAATCCAAGTCTCATTGCCTCGTCTATGTCATTAAATTCTTTGGTAATCCCAGGAACTAGTGATGATGCATATTTTATTATCTTCGATAGTACTGACCAAGCATAGTCTCCATACTTATCATTTCTATTAATTAAAGCCTTTAAATCTACTTTATCAGACTTAATATCTATTTTTTGACTTGTTGAATACTCGCCGGTTTCAAGATTAATAGCTTCCATAATTTTTCCACTATCAGTCTTCTTCATTCTATAGAAGCCACCTTTGCCTTTTCTCCCCGTATATCCAGTTTCGATTAATTTTTTAACTAAAGGAATTTCTTTAGCAACCTCATGGAACTCATCAGATTTTGGAAGTTCTTTGATAAAACTTTTTAAAACATCTGCCATTAAATCTATTCCAATCAAATCATATAATCCAAAAACTCCTGTTTTAGGTATACCCATAGGTCTTCCAAAGATTGCATCTGCTTCCTCCACAGAAAGTTTCATCTTAAATGCTTCAGTCATTGCAATTTGCATTGCGTACACACCTACCCTATTTCCTAAAAAACCAGGGGTATCGTTACAAACGATTGCTCCTTTACCTAACTCAACTTCACAAAATTCTTTTAATTGATTGATTTTATTTAAATCATTGTCTTCATTCTTAACTATTTCAAGAAGACCCATATATCTAACTGGATTAAAAAAATGGGTAATACAAAAATCTTTTTTTTGATCTTTATCTAAATTTTGAGATAAAACTTTAATTGGGATTGAGGAAGTGTTTGATGAAACTATTGCTCCATCTTTCCTGCTTTCAAAAATTTTATCATAAATTTGATGCTTTATATCAATTCTCTCAACCACTGCCTCGACAATCCAGTCAGCATCTTTAACTACATCAAAATCATCGGATATATTTCCAACTTTAATATTATCAATTTTTGTTTTATCGATTAATAAAGGTGGTCTTGATTTATGAATTCGTTCTCTAGCATTTTGACTTATTTCAGTTTTTAGATCTAAAAGCGTAACAGGGATATTAGCATTGCAGAGATGAGCGGCTATACCGCTGCCCATTGTACCTGATCCAATAACTACTACATTCTTAATTTTCATTTGATTATTTTACTATCGATTAATTCCTCTAAGCCTCTCTGATCGTCTTCTCAAAAGCTCAGCGGTTACTAATATTAGTGTCGATAGTATTATTAAACAAGTCGCAACAGCTAGAATTGTTGGACTCAATTGTTCTCTTAAACCTGTCCACATTTGAATAGGAATAGTTGTATTTTCTAAACCAGCTAAAAATAAAACAACAACAACTTCATCAAATGAAGTCACAAACGCAAACAATCCACCTGAAATAACACCAGGTAAAATTAATGGTAATGTAATTTTCATAAAAGTATTTACTGGATCACTACCCAAACTTGCAGCAGCTCTTGTTACACTATGATCAAATCCTGAAAGCGTAGCAGTAACTGTAATAACAACAAATGGTGTTCCTAAAATTATATGAGCGAGAACAATACCTGTGTGTGTAGCTGCTAAACCAGCTTTTGCCATAAAGAAAAATATTGCAACACCTGAAATAATTAAAGGTACGATCATTGGAGAAATTAAAACAGCCATTATCAAACCTTTATAAGGCATATGTCTGCTACTTAACCCTAGAGCGGCAACTGTTCCAAGTAATACTGAACCTATTGTTGCAAATATTGCGATTATAAAACTATTTTTTGCGGCTAATCCCCAAGGATTTTTAGTCCCATAGATCATGTCTTTATACCATCTTAAAGAAAAGGCATCAGGGTCAAGGCTTTTCATCCCATCTGAGAAACTTAAAAATTCTTCTGCATTAAAGGATAATGGAAAAATTACAAATAAGGGTGCAATAAGAAAAAAGAAAACTGCACCACAAATTGTTAAATAAATATAATGCCAAATTCTATAATGTGGTTCAGTATACTTTGGTAAAGCCATCTTAATTATCCTAATTTAATATTATCAATTCCAACTATTTTGTTATAAAGCCAATAAATCACTAATACCCCAGTTAACAACATTAATCCCATTGCAGATGCAAAACTCCAGTCTAGGGTACTTTTCATATGAAAGGCGATCTGGTTACTAATCAAAGTTCCAGATGCACCACCAACTAAAGCTGGAGTAATGTAATAACCAATCGCTAAAATGAATACTAGTAAGCAACCTGCTCCTATTCCAGGGATAGTCAGTGGAAAATAAACTTTCCAAAATGCAACAAATGGTGTTCCACCTAATGATTTTCCAGCTCTCATTAAGCTTGGTGAAATAGTTTTCATGACACTGTATAGTGGTAGCACCATAAATGGCAGCAAGATTTGTGTCATTGCTACATAACTTCCAGTCTTATTATACATCATTTCAGGTCTGTTATCGTCAGCCACCAATCCTATTCCAACAAAGAAATCATTTACGATACCTTGTTGTTGTAACAAAATCATCCAGCTGGCAGTTCTTACAAGTAATGAAGTCCAAAACGGAAGCAGCACACAGATCATTAATAAGTTACTATATTTCATTGGCAAAGTAGCTAACAAATGAGCAATTGGATAAGCCATCAAAAAACAAAAGACCGTTACAAAGAATGCTATCTCCAAAGTTCTTAACCACAACACTCTATGAATTCTCCTATCCTCACTAACGCTTACTATTTTCCCTTCCTCATTTACATACATATCCATTCCTTTTAGATATTTTTGACCTGTAAATTCAGGAGCTCTTCTTTGAATTGCTCTCCAGTACTCAACATCAGCCCATCTTTTATGTACTGACATTATTTGTTCTTTATAATTTCCCTCTTCGAATTTTTTAGATGCTCTTCTTAATTTTTTAATAATGCTTTTAAAGCCGTTCTTTGTGTAATTTAATTGAGTAGATAGTTTACCTTCTCGTTTATCTTCAACTAGTTTTATAAAGTCCTCATGAAAAGCTGCGAAAACTTCTTCCTCGGGTAACTCTTGTCCATCCCAATTTTCCATTGCTTTAAAAGTTTTTGGAAGCATTTGAGTTACCATCTTATCATCAACACTTCTAAACAGCATGTCTCCTATTGGAAAGACATAGGTGATAATTAAGAAAAATAATAAAGGAGCAACAAGCAAGAAAGCTTTAATCTTATTTTTTCTTTCTGCTTTCTTTAGACTTACCTCTAAAGGTATTCCATCTGTAGTTAAAATCTGTTTTGTTTCTGAACTCATAAATAAAAAAGGGCGGTTATAAATAACCGCCCTTAAATTATAATATATAATTAAGTTTAATAAAACTTAAATTATAGACCAGCTTTCATAGCTTCCCATTTTTCACCAAGCTCTGTTCCGTTATCAGCCCAGAAAAGTGGATCTACTAGGAAGTAGTTTTTAGTGTTAGCCGGTGCAGTTGGCATTTGTGGTACCATATTAGTCTTACCATCTTTATACCAAGGCTCACCTTTTTCCATAATACCAATTGAAGATTTTCTCCAAGGAGCATATGCAATGTATTTAGCACTTCCTGCTAACATTTCAGAACTAGTCATCATAGCTAAAGCTTTTTTAGCCATACCATTAGCATCGTTTGGTCCACCTTTAACTTGTACGAAATATTCGTAGTCAAGACCTTGGCCATCCCAAACTTGTTTGATTGGTGCACCTTCTCCAATTTCAGCATTGAAGAATCTACCATTCCAACCAGTAGCCATTACTACTTCACCTGATACTAACAGTTCTGGTGGTTGAGCACCTGCAGACCAAAATACACATCCACCTTTTGGATCTGTACATAATTCTTTGATCTTG
This sequence comes from uncultured Pelagibacteraceae bacterium, assembly GCA_902520335.1. Classification (GTDB taxonomy): domain Bacteria; phylum Pseudomonadota; class Alphaproteobacteria; order Pelagibacterales; family Pelagibacteraceae; genus Pelagibacter. Next base: position 6,921 of record CABYNS010000006.1, on the reverse strand, counting down.
TTCATTGCTCTTTCAACACCTTTTTCTGTTTCTAAAGCTTTGTAGATTTTTGCTCCGCCTTTACCTGGCTTAATACCATCTGCAGCTAAAGCGATCTCTAAATTAGTTAGAGCACTTTTGTAGATAGCTCTTTTTCCAGGGAATTTCTTTGTGTTAAAGAAATCTTTGATAGTCTTTGGAGTACCCTTAACATTATTAGTGTTATAAGCGTAGTTCCAAGAATATAAAATATTTCCTACAGCACATTTACTTGGCATTGCAGTAAAGAAATCTTTACTTGCTGGAGTTCCATCTGGAGCTGGTGGGAAGTCTTTGTCAAAATCAAATTCAACAAATAATCCTTCATCACATCCAGTGATAGTATCCATTGCGAACACGTCGATTATATCCCACGTGATCTTTCCAGCTTCTTTTTGTGCTTTGATTTCTGATAAACCACCTGAATAATCAACCCAAGCAATGTTAATGCCTAGTTTTTTAGCAGTAGGATCACCATAACCTAACTTTTGAGACTCAGTATAAGCCCCACCCCAAGACACTGCAGTTACTGTTGTTGCAAATGCTGAAGTAGTTAGTGAAAGTACAAAAGAAATAGCTAGTAATATTTTACTTAGTTTTTTCATTTTTCCTCCGTTTAAACGTTTAAAAACTAATTAAAACAACTTCAGAGAAGAGAGTCAACAGCCCTTTTTGTGTGATTATACAATAATTGTGGATTGTTTATTTTGGGTCAAGTGCCCGAGCGTCATCACTGTTCCACCCGATATTAATCTCGTTGCCAAGTTTGATATCTAGGTTAGATGAACTATTTGGAACTTTTAAAATAAACTCTGGGTTACCTAAAAGATTTATTCTTACCCTTGTATGGTCACCATGATAAATAACTTCTTCAATTTTTCCTTTGTGAAGATTGTCCATTTTTGTACTTGGATTGATTAACGCTCTTTCAGGTCTTAAAGAAACGGTAGTTCTTTCTCCTTTACCTTTCACTGAAATTGGATTTGCAAGTATTTCTGCATTTGCCAATTTAACTTTGCACTTCCCACCAGAGATATCAGAAACTTCTCCACCAAAAGTATTATTCTCTCCAATGAACTCAGCAACAAATGAATTTACTGGTTTCTCATATAATTCATCAGGACTTGAGAGCTGTTGAACTTTTCCATCATTGAATACCGCAATACGATTGGACATCGTTAAAGCCTCACTTTGATCATGGGTAACATAAACAACTGTCACACCAATACTTTCATGAATATGTTTAATCTCATATTGCATACTTTCTCTTAAATTTTTATCTAAAGCACCTAAAGGTTCATCCATTAAAACTAATTGTGGATCAAACACCAATGATCTTGCTACCGCTACTCTTTGTTGTTGTCCACCAGACAATTGACCCGGCATCCTTGCAGCAAAACCTTGTAGGGATACCATTGATAATGCCTTATCAATTTTTTTATCAGCCTCATCTTTTGGAATTTTTCTTACTCTCAATGGAAAAGCTAAATTTTCATAAACAGTCATATGTGGGAACAAAGCATAATTTTGAAACACCATTCCAATTCCTCTTTTGTGAGGGGGAATACTAGATATAGCTTTACCATCTAAATAAATTTCACCGTTAGTCGGAGTTTCGAAACCAGCTAACATCATCAAGCAAGTTGTTTTACCAGAGCCAGAGGGTCCCAACATTGTAATAAATTCTCCCTCAGCAATATCTAATTGAAGATCTTTAACAACTAAGACTTTACCGTCATAGCTTTTATCGACTTTATCAAATTTAACGAAATCTTTTTTTGAAGCCATAATTTAAGCAACTTTAAAACATTTGTAGAAATAAATATCAACCTTTAATAATTAGCTTTTAACGTGAAGTTCTTTTGAAAAATTACAAAATAATTCCGATCCTTTATCAGTTACTCTAATAGCTTCTGACGCTTCAACTCCCCAATTTCCAAATTGCATTACTGCAATCATATGAAAAGTAACATTGGGTTCTAATAATGTTTTGTCACCTTTTGAGATATTTAAAGTATGTTCACCCCAATCAGGTGGATAACCTATCCCAATTGAATAACCAGTCCTTGAAGTTTTTTCTATTTTATATTTATCTAATATCCTCCAAAATGCTTGTGCAACATCATCAGCTGTATTTCCTGCTTTAACTTGATCAATGCCCGCTTGAAGTGCCTCGTTAGTTTTTTTCATGGTATCAATTTTTTTTTGATCAGGGTCTCCAAGTAAAACTGTTCTAGCCATTGGACAATGATACTTTTTATTAACACCAGATATTTCTATAATTGTCGCTTCACCTTCGACAAATTTATCTTCCGTCCAGGTTAGATGGGATGCAGAAGTTCCTTTTCCGGTTGGTAGCATTGGCACTATTGAAGCATAATCCCCACCATATTCTGAGGTACCTTTCACAAGTGACGCCCATATTTCTGAAACAGCATCACATTGTCTTACACCTGGATTTATTACTTCAAAAGCTTTTTTCATACCTAATTGAGTAATTTGTGCAGCTGCTTTCATATATTCTATTTCAGCATCTGACTTAACAAGCCTAACCCAATTTACTAATCGTTTGCTATCTAACAATTTTGCATTGGGTAACCCTTTTTTTATTTTTTCATAACAATAAGCAGTAAAATAATGACTATCCATTTCAACGCCTATGGATAATTTATCCCATTTTTTTTCCTTAAATAAATCAACTAAGGCATCGTAAGGATGTAGCGGCCAGGTATGAATATATTTCTCATGGTACTTAATTATACTTTCATCTTTCAAATAAGTTTTAATATAAGCACCACCAGCATCTTGATCTCTTACAAAGCAAATTGGTTCTTCAGCATTTGCATGAACAATCACACATTGAGCATAATAGAAAGACCACGCATCATAACCTGTAAGATAATTCATATTTGAAGGATCTTGTGAAATCAAAATCTCAATTCCTTTATCTTGCATTGAGCTTTGAATTTTTTTTAATCTAGATTTATATTCTTCAATTGAAAAATTCATCAACTAATTATTAAACAACACCCCATAACCATCAACCTTATTTTGATTATCAATTTGTTTAAGTGTGTCCCAAATTAAAGTTTGATTACTTGATAATATTACCTTGCCTAGTTTTTTTTCGATGTCATTTATAATTGATAATACTGGGAGTGCGGTGCATGACACAAACAACGCATCACTATTTGATAAATCTTGTTTAACCAACACATCAAATAAATGTTGTGGATCAACTTTGCCTATATCTAAATCAGAAGCTATATCAAAATAAGATAATTCAGAAATTTCTATTTTTTCATTTTTGAAATAATTGATAACTGATTGATTAATCTCATCAGTATATGGAGTAAATATTGATACCTTATTTATCTTAAGTGTTTTAAGAGCATTTATAGCAGAAGTAATAGGTGTTGTTACTTTGGTATTAGGTTTTGCTAAATTTACTTTTTCATAGATCGACTGATAACCTGCAGCAATAGTTCCTGATGTGCATCCATAAGCAACACAATCTAATTTTTGATCTGGCAAAATATTTTTGGTTACTCCGGGAATATCATCTGCCATCTTTTTCAAAGTTTCGTTAGTAAGAGGATTGTAACAATTTATTCTATTCGAATATAAATCTATGTCTTTTCCATAAATTATATCATTAAAATCTTTTTCAATTCTAAAATCACTAGCTAAAGTTATTAAACCTATTCTTGGATTATTTTTTTTAATAAATTTTGGTTCTATCTTATTTAGTTTCATAGGAAAAAGAATGTTTGGCTTTAGGAAATTGTTTTTTTAATACTTCAGATTTAAATTTTTTCACACCATTTTCGATCAATTTTGTGATATCAACAAATTTTTTTACAAATTTTAATTTGCTTTGACTTAAACCAATTAAATCATCTATTACTAAAACTTGACCATCGCAATTAACTGAGGAACCAATCCCTATTGTTGGTATATTAATATGGTTGGAAATTTTCTTTGATAACTTTGTTTCTACACATTCTAACACAATTGAAAAAACTCCAGCATTTTCTAAAAGTTTAGTATCATTTAATAACCTCTTACTTTCTGCAAGTTTCTTTCCTTTAAAAGTAAATTTTTTGTCTGTCTGAGGTAATATTCCAACATGTCCCATCACAGGTATTTTATTTTTTACCAATCTTTTAACCATGGGAATTATCTTTTTTCCTCCCTCTAATTTGACAGCATCACATTTAGTTTCTTTCATAACTAACTTTGAATTCTTCAAAGCCTCGCTTGGATTTCGATATGTATTATAAGGCATATCAACAACCATTAATGATTTCTTGATACCAAGTCTGACACTTTTAGAATGACTAATCATAGTCTCTAATGTTACTTGCTTAGTGGTCTTAAAGTTATACAAAACTGATCCTAATGAGTCCCCAACCAATACTAAATCACAATGTTTATCAAGTATTGTGGCAACATTTTTGGAGTATGCTGTAAGACAAATAATTTTTGATTTATTCTTTTTATTAAGAATTTTTTTAATCTTTTTATTCATTTACTCTAATTCAATTGTACTCGGTGGTTTCGAAGTTATATCGTAAACTACTCTATTAATCCCTCTAATACTATTCACTATTTTATTTGAAATTTCTTGTATAAATGATTTTTTAAATTCGTAAAAATCTGCTGTCATACCATCTTCAGATGTTATGGCTCTAAGCAAACACAAATATTCATAAGTTCTATTATCACCCATTACGCCAACTGTTTTAACTGGGAGTAAAGCTGCATAAGCTTGCCAAATTTTATGATATAGATTGTGATCTCTCAAAGCTTGAATAAAATAATGATCAGCTTCTTTTAAAATATTAATTTTTTCTTTGGTTATTATTCCTGGCATTCGTATTGCTAGTCCAGGCCCTGGAAAAGGATGACGAGAAATAATTTCTCTGCTTAAATTGAGTTCTAATCCAAGTTTCCTAACCTCGTCCTTGAATAAAAATTTTAATGGCTCTACTAGTTTAAGTTTCATTTTTTTGGGTAGACCTCCAACATTATGGTGAGATTTAATTTTCGATGTTTGACTACCAGTAACTGATTTACTTTCTATTAAGTCAGGGTAAAGAGTTCCTTGAGCCAAAAATTTTACATTTTTAATTTTTTTGGCATAACGCTCAAATATTTTTATAAATAAGTTTCCTATTATCTTTCTTTTCTTTTCAGGATCTGAAATATTTGATAATTTTCTTAAAAACTCTTTCTCAGCATTCACGTATGTAAGATTAATCTTTAATTTTTTTTTAAATGTTGCAACAACTTGTTTTTCCTCATTCTTTCTTAAGAGCCCAGTGTTAACAAAAATACAGTGTAAATTTTTACCAATGGCTTTATTTAATAATTGTGCAACTACACTACTATCTACTCCACCGGATAAAGCACAAATGACTTTATTATTTCCTACCATTTGTCTTGCATCTTTTATCAATTTTATTTTTTGATCTTTAGAAGACCAATTTTTTCTCATTTTACATATTAAGAATATAAAATTACTTATTAGTTTTTTTCCATTTTCTGTGTGGGTCACCTCTGGATGAAATTGGACTCCATAATAATTTTTAAATTTATTTTCAACTACTGCAAATTTAGAATTCTGGCTTGAGGCAATTACCTTAAAATTTTTGGGTAATTTTGAAACTTGATCAGCGTGACTCATCCAAACTTTAATTGACTTTTTTTTTTTAATTAAAAGACTATTATTTTTTTTTGTAATATTAGCTAAACCAAACTCTCTATGTTTAGATTGTTTCACTTTTCCACCATTTAATTTAGATATTATTTGATGCCCAAAACAAATGCCTAAAACTGGAACGTCTTTTTGAATTATCTTTTTATCGAAGGAGTATTTATTAATTTGATAAACATTTAAAGGACCACCAGATAGAATAATACCTTTGATCGTGTGATTGATATTTTTACTTTTAATTTTTTTGTGACTTACTATCTCAGAAAAAATTCCTAATTCTCTAACTCGTCTTGCTATTAACTGTGTAAATTGTGAACCAAAATCAACAATTAAAATCTTATTCAAATTTTGATCAAGACTCATTTTTGGGTTCTAGGTTTGCTAAAGAATCTAAGATACTTTTATTTTCATCACATAAATTTTTGCAAACTTTGACAAAGTCTTCTGAAAGACTCTTTACTTTAGAGTAGTTTGATTTTTCTAATGCTATTTTCATCAACATTAACAATGCTTCTTCATTATTTGGTTCAATCAATAAAGTTGCCTCTAGATTTTTTTCCTCCTTCTTTTGATTTTTTTCCTGATTGTAAATTTTGGCTAAATATAAATATGAATTAGAGTGTTTTGGATTAAATACAATGCTTCTTTCAAACATAAATCGAGCATCCTCAAACTTTTTCTTGTTGTATAATTCTAAGCCTTTATTAAAAAAATTTTCACTACCTAAAGAAAAATTAAAAATATTAATTAGAAAATAAAAAAGAATAGTTATTTTAAAGATTTTAGTCATTAATATTTATTATCACTTTTTACTATATCAACATTATGAACCATACTTTCGTAAAAACCAGCTTTAGTTATTTTAACAAATTGTGGTTTATCTCTTAGATATTTAATTTGTCTTGATCCTAAGTATCCCATAGATGATCTTAATCCACCAATTAATTTAAAAATTATATTATCAACTTTGCCTTTATATTTTGCAAATCCTTCTACTCCCTCCGGCACGTATTTAGATGAATCTTTTTGTTTTGATTGAAAGTATCGATCAGCAGATCCCTTATTCATAGCACCAACTGAGCCCATACCTCTAAAATTTTTAAATAGTTTACCATTTCTCTTTATAAGTTTTCCTGGTGCTTCATCTGTTCCAGCAAACAATGAGCCAATCATAACTGCATCCG
>CABYNS010000005.1 GCA_902520335.1 uncultured Pelagibacteraceae bacterium | reverse complement strand
AAAAAAAATAATTGTGCTTATAATTAAGCCGATTGGAATATGGCTAGAAGTTGCCTCAGAATAGAACCATTGATTTTTTTGTTGAGCAACATTTAACATCATTACAACAAATAAGAATAAAACAGCTACAGCACCAACATATACTATTAACATTATCATTCCTAAAAACTCTGCTCCAATCATTATAAAAAGACATGAAATGCTAATAAAATCTAATATTAAAAAAAAAACTGAGTGTACGGTATTTTTTGAGACAGTGACCATGATAGCTGAAATGACTGCAATAATTGAAAATAAATAAAAAAATACCGCATGAGCTATCATAAATTTATCTATAAGGATTATCTGATTTAATATTTGCCGCTAAAACATTTTCCCATCTATCACCATTGTCTAATAATTTTTCTTTAGTGTAATAAAGTTCCTCTCTTGTTTCCGTAGAAAACTCAAAATTTGGACCTTGAACTATTGCATCTACAGGGCATGACTCCTCACATAAACCACAATAAATACATTTCATCATATCTATATCGTAACGAATAGTCTTTCTACTTCCATCAGATCTTTCGGCTGACTCAATCGTAATTGCTTGCGCTGGACATACAGCTTCACATAGTTTACATGCGATACATCGTTCTTCGCCATTTGGATATCTTCTAAGTGCATGCTCTCCTCTAAATCTTGGGCTAATTTTTCCTTTCTCAAAAGGATAATTAATTGTTTTTTTTGTTTTAAACATTTCTCTTAAGGCGATTAATAACCCAGTTATAAAATCAACCATAAATATTATTTTAAAAAATCTTGTTATTTTCATCTAGATTGTGGGTAAAAGGTTAAAATAAAATAAATAACTCGCAGTTAAAACAACATAAATTAGAGACAAGGGAAGAAATATTTTCCAACCCAATCTCATTAATTGATCATATCTATATCTTGGCACAACTGCTTTAACTAATGCAAATAAAACAAATAAAAGTAATATCTTTAAAATTAACCAAATAGCTCCCGGAATCAAATTAAACGGATATAAATCAATAGGCGAAAGCCAGCCTCCTAAGAATAAAATCGATCCTAAGGCACACATTAATAAAATATTTGCGTATTCACCTAACCAGAACATTGCATACATCATACCAGAATATTCAGTTTGATACCCAGCAACTAATTCTGCCTCTGCCTCAGGTAAATCAAAAGGCGGTCGATTTGTTTCTGCTAAAGCGGATATAAAAAATATTACAAACATTGGAAATAACGGAATTATGAACCAAATGTTTTGTTGAGCTAAAACGATATCACTTAAATTTAATGATCCTACACATAAAAGAACATTAATAATGATTATACCAATTGAGACCTCATAAGAAACCATTTGCGCTGCAGATCTTATTGAACCTAAAAAAGGATATTTAGAATTGGAGGCCCAGCCTCCCATTATAATTCCATAAACACCAAGAGATGAGACAGCAAAAATATAAAGAATCCCAACATTTATATTGGCTAAAACTTGATCTTCTCCAAAAGGTATGACTGCCCAAGCTATTAAAGCTAAAGTCATTGTAATGATAGGGGCTAAAATAAAAATAACCTTATTAGAACTTGCTGGAATTATGATTTCTTTAAAAATATATTTTAATGCATCAGCTAATGATTGTAATAAACCAAAAGGACCAACAACATTAGGACCCTGTCTTTTTTGAACAAAAGCCCAAACTCTTCTATCTAACCAAACGATCATGGCAACTGAAACTAAAACTGGTACAAGAAGAAAAAGGATTTTGTAGACTTCTTCAAAAACTAAATTTACATATTCCATTATTTACCCTTCGGTACCAGTTCGTTTAACTTCTAATTTAGAATTGTTACAATTCAACATTGTTTTTGATGATCGTGCAATTACATTTGAAAAATAATAGTCCTTGTATGTTATTTTAAGGATTTCGTCCTCAAAATCACTTAAGTCTACTTTACTGATAGAGGGTCTTTCTTGTTTTTCTTTTTTTAAATTTATATAGTTGAACATGCTGCTCTCTAATTCATCTCTATCATTGAAAAGTTTTCTATTATTCATAAATTCAGCAAGATTATTTATAATTTCCCAATCTTCTTTAGCATCTCCTGGTGGATATGATGCCTTATAAGCTTTTTGTACTTTGCCTTCTAAATTGGTGTAATGACCTGATTGCTCTGTGTAAGCTGCTCCTGGCAATATAATGTCTGCAAGTTCTGCACCATTATCACCATGACTTCCTATATATATTATAAACTCATCTTTTTTATTAAATTTTAAATTGTCTTGACTCATTAAAAAAACTAAATCAAATTTGTGTTCATTCAGATTATTTATTAATTCATTTTTTTTATCAATTATATCGAGATCTAAACTTCCAACTGTAGCTGCATCGGAAGGTAAAAAGTTTAAAGGGCTCCAATCGTCTGTAAATTTATTGTTACTCAACAGAAAATTTTTAAAGGAACTAAATAAAAATTTAGCTGACTTAGATTTTAGAAATGACTCTCCAAATATAATCATTGGTTTTTCAGCTTCAATAACTTCTTTTGTAAGTTCATTTTTATTTTCAAAAATATCTTTAATTGTTTGAGTTTTTCCATCAAGGCTTTTATAAGGATAGGTTAGATCACCTAAATCATTTAAAGAAACAATTTTAACTTTATTTTTAAGATAAGCCTTTCGAATTCGTGCATTTAGCATTGTAGCTTCAAATCTTGGATTAGTTCCAATTAACAGAATTAAATCTGACTCCTCAATACCATTAATTGTTGAATTGAATAAATAGTTTTCTCTTTTAGAGCTATCAATAAAAATATTAGATGATCTAGACTCATAATTTTTTGTATCTATAGTTCTCTCTAAGAATTCCTTAAATATGTAGCTAGCCTCCATATTTATCAGATCACCCACAAATCCAGCTATTTTATCTTTATTAGTATTTTGTATTTTTGATTTTATAATTTTAAAAACTTCATCCCATGAAGCTTTTTCAAATTTATTGTTATATTTTATATATGGCGTATCTAATCTTTGACTTAATAGACCGTCGCAAGCATATCTTGTTTTGTCTGATATCCATTCCTCGTTTATATCTTCATTGATTATTGGTAATACTCTTTTTACCTCCCAATCATATGTATCTACTCTAATATTTGATCCAACAGCATCCATTACATCAATAGTCTCTGTTTTTTTTAACTCCCAGGGTCTTGCTTCAAATACATAAGGTTTAGACGTAAGAGCTCCTACAGGGCAAAGATCTATTACATTTCCTGATAATTCTGACTGTATTGATTTTTCTAAGTATGTTGTGATTTGCATATCTTCACCCCTGCCTATTGCACCTAGCTCAGGCACACCAGCAATTTCTGTTGCAAATCTAATGCATCTAGTACAATGAATACATCTTGTCATTTGGGTCTTAATAAGTGGACCCATGTTTTTATCAGGAACTGCTCTTTTATTCTCTTTAAATCTAGATTTATCGATACCATAAAACATTGACTGATCTTGAAGGTCACATTCACCACCTTGGTCACAAACAGGACAATCTAAAGGATGATTGGCTAATAAAAATTCCATTACGCCCTTTCTAGATTTTTCTATTTTGGGAGTATTTGTTTTTATAACCATACCCTCAGCAGCAGGCATTGCACAAGAGGCTATAGGTTTCGGAGATTTTTCTATCTCTACAAGACACATTCTGCAATTTCCAGCAATTGATAATTTTTCATGGTAGCAAAATCTTGGAATTTCTACTCCAGCTTTTTCACAAGCTTGTAGAACAGTCAAACCCTCCTCGACTTCAACTTCTATATCGTTTACTTTTAATTTAAGCATTCTTATCTAATAAGTGTTGATCTACCAAGTAAGGAATATTTTGGGTTTCTTTTACAATTGGATCAAAATTATTTCTTTTTTTTATTTCATCTTTAAAATGTCTTAACAAACCTTGAACAGGCCAGGATGATCCTTCACCAAATGCACATATTGTGTGACCTTCAATTTGTTTAGTTACATCACCTAGCATTTCAATTTCATCTTTTGAGGCCTCTCCTTTCGCCATTCTCTCAAGCATTCTCCACATCCACCCTGAACCTTCTCTACATGGTGTACATTGACCACAGCTTTCATGCTTATAAAATCTTGCAATTCTTGCCATACATTTGATTATGTCTTGATCTTTATTTATCACGACCACTCCTGCTGTACCCAATCCACTTTTTTCAGCAACTAAAGAATCGAAATCCATAGTTAGTGTTTCACACTTTTCTTTTGGAATAAGAGGCATTGAGGACCCACCAGGTATGACAGCTTGTAAATTATCCCAACCACCTATGACACCTCCTGCATGAACTTCTATTAATTCTTTCAAAGGAATGTTCATTTCTTCTTCAACATTACATGGATTATTTACGTTTCCAGAAATACAAAATATTTTAGTTCCAGTATTTTTTTCTCTACCCAAAGAAGCAAACCATTTACCACCTCTTCTTAGAATTGTTGGAACAACAGCTATGGTCTCAACATTGTTAATTATTGTTGGACATCCATACAAACCAATTAATGCTGGAAAAGGTGGCTTTAATCTTGGTTGACCTTTATTACCTTCAATACTCTCAAGTAATGCTGTCTCCTCTCCACAAATATAAGCTCCTGCACCATAATGTATATAAATATCTAAATCCCATCCAGTTCCAGCTGCATTTTTTCCAATTAATTTTTTTTCATAAGCTTCGTCAATTGCAGCTTGAAGCTTTTGTCCATCGACAAAATACTCACCTCTTATATAAATATAACAAACATGTGCTTGAATTGCATATGAAGCTATTAAACAACCCTCAATGAGTTTATGTGGTTCAAATCTTAAGATGTCTCTATCTTTACACGTGCCTGGCTCTGACTCATCACCATTAATAACAAGGTAGTGAGGTCTAGATCCAACTTCTTTAGGTGCAAATGACCATTTTAGACCTGTAGGAAAACCTGCCCCTCCTCTTCCTCTTAATTGAGAGTCTTTAATTTCATTTATGATCCAATTTCTACCTTTTTCAGTAATTTCTTTTGTATTTACCCAATCACCTCTTTTTTGAGCTGAAGTTAAATCTGAACCCAAATCGTTATATAAATTTTTAAAAATTCTATCTTGATCCTTAAGCATTTTTTAATTCCATTAATGTTTTTCTTCCATTTTCTGGTTCATTGTTTATGCGTCCTTTATATGAACCTGGTTTAGGTTTTTCATCTTTTAAAATTTTATCTAAAATTTCTAAAGTTTTTTCTTTGTCTAAATCTTCATAATAATCATTATTAATTTGCATCATTGGAGCAGTGACACACGCACCCAAACACTCTACTTCCATCCATGAACAATTTTTACCTGGTAATAATTCAGACTCATTTTCAGATATTTTTTCTTTACAGGCCTCAACTAATTTTCCAGCTCCCCTTATCATGCAAGGTGTTGTAGTACAAACTTGAATGAAATATTTTCCAACTGGTGTTAAGTTAAACATACTATAAAAAGTCGCTACCTCATAAACTTTTATGTAAGGCATATCTAAAAGTTTGGCTATATATTTCATTGCAACTAAAGGTATCCAATTATTATTTTGCTTTTGGGCTATATATAACAATGCCATGACTGCACTTTGTTGTTTTCCCTTAGGATATTTTGAAATAATCTTATTTGCGGCTTCTAAAGAAGATGAATTAAATTCAAAGTTTTCTGGTTGGTCTTTGGCTGGTCTCTTTAAGCTCATCTATCAACCTCACCAAAAACTATATCTAGAGAACCAAGTACCGCAGGAACATCAGCTAACATATGTCCTTTAATTAAATAATCCATAGATTGTAAATGTGAAAATCCAGGCGCTCTAATTTTACATTTATAGGGTTTGCTTGTTCCATCTGATATTAAATAAACTCCAAATTCTCCTTTAGGGGCTTCAACCGCTGTATAAATTTCATCTTTAGGCACACGATATCCTTCGGTAAATAATTTAAAGTGATGTATTAAAGCTTCCATTGATTGTTTTATATCTTTTTTTGATGGAGGCGTTATTTTTCCATCAAAAGTTTTTATTGGACCTTTTTCCATTTTTGATAAACATTGTTTAATTATTTTAATGCTCTCTTTCATTTCTTCAATTCTGCATAAATATCTATCGTAACAATCTCCATTTTTTCCTACAGGAATTTTAAATTCTAGTTGATCATAACAATCATATGGTTGTGATTTTCTTAGATCCCATGGAACACCAGAACCTCTTATCATAACACCGCTAAAAGAATAATCTAGAGCGTCTTCTTTTGTGACAACTCCAATATCTACATTTCTTTGTTTGAATATTCTATTATCAGTTAGTAAGTTTTCTAAGTCATTAATTATTTTTGGAAAAGTTTCACAGAATTTTGCAATATCTGCCTCTAAACCTGCTGGTAAATCTTGATGTACACCTCCTGCCCTAAAATAATTTGCATGCAATCTTGATCCAGAGGCTCTTTCATAAAAAGTCATTAAAGTCTCTCTTTCTTCAAAACCCCATAATGATGGTGTTAAAGCTCCAACATCTAATGCTTGTGTTGTAACGTTTAAAATATGACTTAAAATCCTTCCAATTTCACAAAACATCACTCTTATAAATTGGGCTCTTATAGGAACATCAATGTTTAAAATTTTTTCAACAGCCAATGCGAAAGCATGTTCTTGGTTCATAGGAGCTACATAATCTAATCGATCAAAATATGGGACTGCTTGCATATAAGTTTTATTTTCTATCAATTTTTCAGTACCACGGTGTAATAAGCCAATGTGTGGATCTGCTTTTTCAACAACTTCGCCATCTAATTCTAATATAAGTCTGAGAACACCGTGTGCTGCTGGATGTTGAGGTCCAAAATTTAAATTTAGGTTTTTAATTTTTTTTGTCATTACTATCTGCTAATTCTTTGATGTATTTTGTGCCCTCCCAAGGACTTTCATAATCAAAGTTTCTATAATTTTGTTCTAGTTTCACTGGTTCGTTGACTACTTTTTTTTGATCTTCGCTGTACCTAACTTCAGTATGACCAGTTAAAGGAAAATCTTTTCTCAATGGATGACCCTCAAAACCATAGTCTGTCAAAATTCTTCTTAAGTCAGGATGATCTTTAAAACTCACTCCATACATATCAAAAACTTCTCTTTCCATCCAATTAGCTGATGGAAAAATTGAAGTTAATGATGAAATAACTTCATTTTCACTTATGTCGTAGCTTAAGATCATTCTTTGATTAAACTCATGACTAAGAAATAAATATACAATTTTAAATCTTTTAGACCTTTCAGGATAATCAACTACCGTAATATCTATAAGTTGTCTAAATTTTGTATCTTTATTCGTTTTAACAAATAGAACTACATCAATTAAATCTTCACTATCTATCTCAAGATAAATTTGATTATGTTTTATTTCAGAACTATTTATTTTGGTGCCAAGCTCTGAATTAATTTTTTTTTCTAGATCAACTAAGTTATTCATATTATCTACTAATAGATCCTTTATTTCTTATTTTTTTTTGTAATTGCATAATTCCATATAATAAAGCTTCTGCAGAAGGAGGACATCCAGGAACATAAATATCAACTGGAACTATACGATCACATCCCCTTACTACCGAATAAGAGTAGTGATAATAACCTCCGCCATTGGCACAGCTACCCATTGATATAACATATCTTGGCTCAGGCATTTGATCGTAAACTTTTCTTAGAGCTGGTGCCATTTTGTTAGTTAAAGTACCAGCAACAATCATTACATCAGATTGTCTTGGTGATCCACGAGGTGCAGCACCAAATCTTTCTAAATCATATCTAGGCATTGCAGTTTGCATCATTTCAACTGCACAACAAGCAAGACCAAAAGTCATCCAGTGCAATGATCCTGACCTTGACCAATTTATTAGATTATCCAATGAAGTAGTAATAAATCCATTCTTACTAAAATCTTCAGCAAGTTGTTTAAACTCTTCCGGAACCTGATCTATCTTATTATTCATTTAAAAAAAATTTTATTCCCAGTCTAAAGCGCCTTTTTTCCATTCATAAATAAATCCAATCGTAAGTATGAATAAGAAAATCATCATTGAGGAAAAACCCAAAATTCCAATATTTCCTAAAGAAATTGCCCACGGAAATAAAAATGCTATTTCAAGATCAAAAATTATAAAAAGTATTGCAACCAAATAAAAACGAACATCAAATTCCATTCTTGAGTCTTGAAAAGGTTCAAATCCACATTCATAAGCTGATAACTTTTCTGGATCTGGATTTTTTGGAGATAGAATAAAGTTAATCACTACAAATGCACAGCTTAATCCTAGTGCAATAATTAGGAACAATATTATAGGTAAATAATCCTTTAAAAATTCCGCAGTCATGGAGGAATATATATCATTTTTTAAAGGTAGATGAAGTGGTGTTAGGTCACATTATTCAAAATATACAGTAAATTTGATAATGATTATCAGTGGTAAACATGCAAAGTGGCGGGAGTGAAGGGACTCGAACCCTCGACCTATCGCGTGACAGGCGATCGCTCTAACCAACTGAGCTACACCCCCACTTTTGATTCTTTTGGTGGGCAGTAAAGGACTCGAACCTTTGACCCCCTCGGTGTAAACGAGATGCTCTACCAACTGAGCTAACCGCCCATAACCAAAATAGACTGATTTATATCTTTTGAAAAAATAACGTCAAGTTCTATTACTATAGAAAAAATGGCTTAAAAATAATTTTTATTAGAAAAATCTTTTGTAAGTTAACAAAGATAATCAAGTGCCTTAAGTATTCCACCTTTTTTATATGGTATCTTTGACTTCATTAATCCCATTTCAACACCAGCTAAAGTTCCAGCTAACATTAATTCGTTAAAGTCTCCTAAGTGTCCAATTCTAAAAATTTTACCTGCAACCTTTGCTAATCCTGTTCCTAAAGACATGTTGTAATGATCTAAAATTATTTTTCTCAAAGAGTCTGCATCATGTCCATCTGGAACCATAACGGCTGTTAATGAATCAGAGTATTCTTCTGGATTTTTACAAAGAATTTCCAAACCCCAAGCTTTTACAGCAACTCTAGTAGCTTCTGCAAATCTTTTGTGTCTTATAAAAACGTTTTCTAAACCTTCTTCAGTTAACATATTAATTGCTTCATCTAATCCATATAATAAATTCGTTGCTGGTGTATAAGGAAAATACCCTTTTTTATTATTTTCTAACATTGGTTTCCAATCCCAATATGATTTTGGTAGATCTGAACTTTCATATGCTTTTAAAGCTTTTGAACTTATTGCGTTAAAAGAAAGTCCTGGAGGTAATAATAATCCTTTTTGAGAGCCACCAACTGTAACATCTACTTTCCACTCTTCATGTCTATAATCTATTGAACCAAGTGAAGAAATTGTATCAACAAATAATAAAGCAGGATGTTCAGCGTTATCCATTGCTTTTCTTATTTTTCCAATTCTACTTGTTACTCCTGTAGATGTTTCATTATGAACTGCACAAACAGCTTTAATTTTTTTTTCTTTATCCTCCTTTAATTTTTGTTCAACAATATTTGGGTCAACTCCTGTTCTCCAGTCACCTTTTACAAAATCAATTTCTAATTTAAATTTTTCTGCAATATCATACCAGAGAGTAGAAAAATGTCCTGTTTCGAACATTAGAATTTTATCACCAGCACTTAAAGTGTTTACTATTGCTGCTTCCCAAGCACCTGTACCCGAAGCAGGAAATATTATTACAGGCTCAGAAGTTTTAAAAATTAATTTTATTCTATCTAAAACTCTCAAACCAAGCTCCGCAAAATCAGGACCTCTATGATCTATTGTTGGATAATCCATTGCTCTTAATACTCTATCAGGAACGTTAGTTGGACCTGGTATCTGCAAAAAATGTCGACCAGGTCTTATATTGTTTGAAATTGCCATTCTGCTGTATATGCTAAAGAAATTACATAATCAAACTTATAATGTATGACAAATAGTAGTAATTTAATCGAGACTTTAGAAGTTTATATTTTAAATAACCCTGATGAAGTTAATCCTCATTGGGTAAGCCATTTTATAGTCCCAACTGCAAATGAATTATTGATAAAAATTAAAACTAAAGATGGTAATTCTGGTTTTGGTCTTGCAACAAGTTATACAGATATCAAACCAATTATCAAACCTTTCTCTAATGGATTACAAGATTTGATCATCGGGGAAGATCCTTTTTGTCCAGAAAGAATATATGAAAAAATTTTTAAATTAACTGATACACGTCAAAGTAATGAAAAAGGTTGGAGCAGAGAAGCTTTGATCAGAATTTCCGCAGCTTTAGATATTGCTTGTTGGGATTTGATAGGTAAAGCCTCTAAAATTCCATTATATAAGTTGTTTGGAGGTTTCAGAAATAAAATTCCAGTATATGTAACATGTGCCTATTACAGAGATGGTAAAGATGAAAAAGAACTTAGAGAAGAATTACAAAAATTAATTAAAATTGGTCATCAAAGCTTTAAAGTAAAAGTGGGTGGATTAAGTATTAAAGAAGACGCAAAAAGATTAGAGATAATTCGACAAGAAATTGGTGACGATAAAGATCTAATGATAGACGTTAATAGAGCATGGGACCTAAAAACAGCTATTGAAGGTGTAAAAGAATTTGAAAGATTTAATCCAACTTGGATAGAAGAACCAGTGAGATGGGAAGATGACAGAAGAAATTTAAAACTTTTATCCCAACAAACAAAAATTCCATTATCTGGAGGAGAAAGTGAAATTACGATTTATGGTTGCAGATCTATGGTCGAGGAAAATGCAATTCAAATTTTACAATTTGATTGCACAATGTTTGGTGGTTTTACAAATGGTAAAAAATTGTCTGCTTTATGTGAATTAAATCATTTGGATATAGCACCACATCATGATTGTTATATTCATGCTCCTTTAGTTGCGTCGTCACCATCGGGGGGAATAGTTGAGTCATTTGATGATGAAAGAGATCCTCTACAAGCTGAATTATTTGAAAATTCCCATAAAATGAGTAATGGTTGGATACATCTAAATGAAAATCCAGGTTTAGGATTAGAAATTTCAGAAACCGCGTTAAAAAAGTTCGGTAAACTAGTTTACAAAAATAAATAAACCTTTAATTAAGTTTTATGCGGTTTAGTTCAGATCAGATACAAAAAATAGAAAATGAAATTAGTAATAAAGTTGACGGAAAGACTTTATTTGATGAATTTTCTCGAGGTCGATACAGTACAGATGCATCAGTTTATCAAATCAAACCTCTTGGTGTAGTTCTTCCAAAAGATACAAATGATGTTTTAAACTTAATGGAATATTCTCAAAAAAATTCTATTCCTCTTCTAGCTAGAGGCGGTGGAAGTTCTCAATGTGGTCAAACTGTAGGTGAAAGTGTAGTTCTCGATTACTCAAAACATCAAAACAAAATATTAGAACTCAACGTAGAAGAAAAATATGTATGGGTTCAGCCAGGTGTTGTATTGGATCATTTAAATTCATTTCTTAGACCGCATGGTCTATGGTTTCCTGTAGATGTATCTACAAGTAGCAGGGCAACAATTGGGGGTATGTCTGCCAATAATTCATGTGGATCAAGATCTTTGTATTATGGAAATATGGTTCACAATGTACTAGCTATAGAATCAATTTTAGATGATGGTTCAATCCATACTTTCGATCAAATTAATAAAAACTATCTAGCAACGACTAATAATCAAGATCGTTTTTATAAGATTATTGATAAGTTTTTACATTTAAGACAAAAAGTTAGTAAGGACATCGATGAAAATTGGCCAACTACTCAAAGAAGAGTTGGTGGATATAACATTGATTTAATAGATCCAAATGGATTTAATTCATCAAATCTATTAGTCGGTTCTGAAGGAACATTATCACTTTTTAATAAAATAAAATTAAAGTTATCTGAAATACCTAGAAAGAAAATTTTAGGTGTTTGTTATTTTGATAACTTTCATCAAGCTATGGAATTAACAAAAGAAATTGTAAAATTAAAACCAACTTGCGTTGAATTAATGGATCAAAATTTATTAAATCTGGCAAAAGAAATTCCAATGTATGCTGGTGGTATTAAGAAATATATAAAAGGTAATCCAGAGGCAGTTTTGATGGTTGAATTTATTGACACAGATCAGAATGTTTATGAGAAAAAAATAAAAGACCTTGAATATTTAGTTCTTAATCAAAATAAGAAAAATCAATTTTCTTTTTTTACAGACTTATCAGAGCAAAAAGAAGTTTTTGAGATCAGAAAAGCTGGATTAAATATCTTGATGTCGATGAAGGGAGATAAAAAGCCAGTTGCATTTATAGAGGATTGTGCAGTTTCTTTAGACCACTTAGCAGAATACACAGCAAGATTAAATGAAATATTTAAAAAATATAGTACAAGTGGAATGTTTTACGCTCATGCCTCAGTTGGAACACTTCACGTAAGACCAGTTTTAAACATGAAGTCTGATCAGGATATTAAAAATATGAGATCTATTTCTGAAGAGGCTTTTGAAATGGTTAAAGATTACAAAGGTTCTCATTCCGGTGAACACGGAGATGGGATAGTTAGATCAGAGTTTCATGAGATGATGTTTGGAAAGAATATAACAAACGCATTTGAAGAAATTAAGGATACTTTTGATAACAAAAATTTATTAAATCCAGGTAAAATTGTAAGACCCTTTAAATCAAACGATAGATCATTGATGAGATATAAATCAGATTATCAAACAGAAAATATAAGTACTCATTATGATTGGTCTAACTGGGGTCAATTTTCAGATGCTATTGAAATGTGTAATAACAATGGTGCATGCAGAAAATTAGATTCAGGAGTGATGTGCCCTTCATACAGAGTAACGAAAGAAGAGAAAGATTTAGTTAGAGGAAGAGCAAACACATTAAGACTTGCACTTTCTAATCAATTACCAGAAGGGTCATTTGCATCTAAAGAAATGTATGAAACAATGGAGCTTTGTGTGAGCTGTAAAGCTTGCCAAAGAGAATGTCCAATGTCTGTAGATATGGCTAAGATGAAAAGTGAATTTCTCTCTCATTATTACAAAAGATTTAGTATGAGAATTAAAGATAAGATTATCTCTGATATGCCTAGACTGATCTGGTTATATAAAATTGTAAATCCAATAATTAATAAAATTAAAAATTTTCCAATTATCTCAAACATTATTGAAAAATTTGGTTTTGCAACTAAAAGAAGTCTACCGATAGTCCAAAATCAAAAAGTTTTGAAAGATATATATAACAGTCAAGAAATTTCAGAAAATAAAGTTATTTTATTTGCAGATACCTTTAATATAAATTTTGAGAATGAAAATTTGGTCTATACAATTAAAGTATTAAATAAATTTGGGTATCAAGCGGTAATCCCGAGTTTTGGTAGTGATAAACTTGATAGACCACTTTGTTGTGGAAGAACTTATATATCGTACGGTCAACTAGATAGGGCTGCAGAAGAATTAAACAGATTTAATGATTACATTATAAAAAATAACTACTTTGAGTTACCTGTGATAGGTATTGAACCATCTTGTTTGCTTACTTTTAGTGATGAGTATCAATCGCTCAAAGGTATAAAAAATAAAGATAAAATAAAAAACAAATTTTATTTACTAGAGGAGTTTATTTTAGAACAAATTAAAAAAGATAAAAATGTTAAATCAAATAGTTTTAATCAAAATGTTTTAATTCATGGACATTGTCATCAAAAGTCTCAGGATAGAATGAAAGGTCTTAAAAATCTTTTATCTGAATTAAATATTAATAATAAGATGATAGATTCTAGCTGCTGTGGAATGGCGGGTTCATTTGGATATGACAGTAAAACTTATGAAACTTCAAAAAAAATGGCTAATCTATCTTTAATACCTGCGATTAATAGTAGTGATGAAAATGATTTCATTGTTGCAAATGGTACAAGCTGCAGACATCAAATATCAGATTTATCGAAAAAAAAAGGTAAGCATGTTTCAGAGTTATTATTTAAAATTTTTGAGACTGTAAATTAAAGAATTATTTTTTTGTTATAAAACTCATCTATATCTTCATCTTTATAACCAAAAGTTTTCATTACTTCTCTTGTATGCTCACCTAAATCTGGTGCACCTTTAGATTTTTCAATTTTGCTTTTAGAAAATTTAATTGGCATTCCAACAGCTTTGCTTGCTCCAGCTTTTTTGTTATTTACCTCAATAATCATCTCTCTTTCAATAGTTTGAGGGTCTTTAAACATGTCAGTGATTGAATTTATAGGACCACATGGCAAACCATTCTCATCAAATATTTTCAACCATTCTTGAGAAGGTTTTTTTATAAATTCTTTATTGAGTATTTCTACAAGTTCATTCAAATTTTCTTTTCTACTTGAGTTAGTTGAAAACTTTTTATCCTCATTAAGATCTTGACGATTGATTGCCTTTAATAACATAAGCCATGTATTCTGATTTGATGCACCAATAGTTATCCATTTATCTTTTGTTTTAAACGCTTGATAAGGTGCAGTTAATGGATGAGCTGATCCAAGAGGACCTGGTGATACACCAGTTGCACCGGCAATTGCAGATTGCCAATAAGTATGGACTATTCCTGCTTCATACAAGGATGTATCAACTTTTTGACCTTCACCAGTTTTATCTCTATGAATTAAAGCAGCTAAAATACCGCTTGCAGCAAGTAATCCTGCAGTGATATCTGTAATTGGCGCTCCTACTTTCATTGGAGGTTTATTTTTATCCTCACCAGTTATACTCATCAAACCACTCATTCCTTGAGCAACTAAATCAAATCCACCTTTATCCGCATAAGGTCCTGTTCTACCATACCCAGAAATTTCGCATAAAATAATTTTAGGATTAATTTTAGATATTACGTCATAACCAATACCTAATTTTTCCAATGTTCCTTTTCTAAAATTTTCTAAAACTACATCAGAATTTTTAACCATGGTCTTAAAGATCTCAATTCCTTCCTTGTCTTTTAAATTTAAGGCAATGCCTTTTTTGTTTCTATTCATCATCAAATAAGCTGCTGACACACCATTTACATCAGGGGGAAGGAAATTTCTTGTGTCATCTCCTCCTGGTGTCTTTTCAATTTTTATAACCTCTGCACCAAGATCAGCTAATAAAAGTCCACATGTTGGCCCAGCCATTATTTGAGCCATCTCTAAAACCCGAACGCCTTTTAATGATGATGACATTTAATATTTATTTATTTTTAAATTTTGGCTTAGTTTTATTCAGGAATGATTGATAACCAATTTTGAAATCCTTAGTATCATAACATTTATAAGCTAAGTTATTTATTTTTTCAGTTACTTTACCTTCTTTTAAAATATTTCTAGCAAATTGCTTATGCCATCTAGTAACTTTAGGTGCTCCCTCGCATATCAATTCAGCTGATTTATATGTTTCTTTTTTTACATCCTCATCATTTACAACTCTATTAATTAATCTTTTTTCTAATGCTTCATCTGCACTAAAAACCCTTCCCTCAAATAAAATTTCCATAGCTGTTGAGTAGGTAGTTGCGTTCAAAAGTACTTCTAGTTCTTTTGCAGCCATAGTTAAACCAAGTCTTTTAATTGGAATTCCAAACCTAGAACTTTTCCCACAAATTCTAATGTCACAGCAGGCAGCTATTTCTAAACCACCACCTACACAAATTCCTTCAATCATTGCTATAGTAGGTATTGGACAATTAAAAATTGCACCTAAAGTTCCATGTAAAAATTTACCATAAGATTTTGCTAGTTTCGATGAGGACCTTTCCTTTTTAAATTCACCAATGTCATTTCCAGGTGAAAATGATTTACCGCCTTCACCTCGAATGATGACACATCTTAAATTTTTTTCTTTTGATATCTTTTTAAAAATCTTACCCAATTTAATCCACATAGGTTTTGTCATAGCATTTAACTTTTCGGGTCTATTAATAATTACCTCTGATAAATGATTATTTATTTTATTTAGTTTAATTAAATTACTCATTTAGCTCCTATAAAAATATTCAACTAATGTCATCGGTATAGCCGGGACGTATGTTACCAAAAGCAATAATATCAATAACACACAAATAAAAGATATATTAGATCTTGTAACATCCCAAATATCTGCTTTGGCGACAGAGCAAGCTGTAACTAATACACTTGCTACCGGAGGTGTTTGTTGTCCAATTGCTAAATTCAAAGTTACAATTATTCCAAAGTGAACCGGATCAATACCTACTGCATTAACTAATGGCATAACGATTGGCACAGTTAAAATAATTGCTGCTACTGAATGCAGAAAGAAACCAATTATTAATAGAAATACATTCAATATTCCCAAAACAGCATATTTGTTATTTGTAAATTCAATAATTGACCCAGCAACTTTCTGAGGAATTTGTTCAATAGTTAAAAATTCACCTAATAAAACTGAAGCTGCCACTAATAACATTACGGATGCTGTCTGTATTGCTCCCTCGCAAGCTGATTCATATAATCTTTTAAAATCTATCTCCTTGTAAATAAAACCAATTATTAGCGAAGCTACAACTGCCAAGCCAGCACCTTCTGTTGCAGTTACAACTCCACCAAAAATACCTCCTAAAATTATTACTGGTAAAAGAAATGCTAATGCCGCATCTTTTGCAGTCTTCTTAACATTTGGAATATTAAATGTTTCCTCTACAGGGAAGTTTTTTCTTCTTGCTGTTACATAAGCAGCTAACATCAAAAAAAATCCACCTATTACTCCTGGAACAATTCCAGCTACAAACAATTGAACGACTGAACTTTGTGACATAACCGCATAAACAATCATTGGTATCGATGGTGGAATAATAATTGCTAGAGATGCTGAGGACGAAGTGACAGCAGCAGCAAATGCTCCTGGATATCCTTTTTTCTTCATTGCTGGAATTAAAATAGAACCTAATGCAGCTACATCTGCTACAGCGGATCCAGAAATCTCAGCAAAAAACATTGAAGTTGCGATATTAATCATGCTCAATCCACCCTTAATAAATCCAACAAGAGCGGAAGCAAAAGCTATTAATCTTCTAGAAATGCCAGCACTATTCATTATAGATCCTGCTAAAATAAATAGTGGTATTGCAATCAATGGGAACTTCATGGATCCATCAAACATTACAATAGCGGTATCAATTAGAAAACTAGTACCTGTCTTCATTACCATTGCAATAATAGTTGTCACCGCAAGTCCAATTGCTATAGGCACGTTTATTGACAAAAGAAGCAACAAGACCATAAACATTGTAAGAATTATCATTAAATATCCCCTGTTTGCTCTTCGCCTGTATTTTGAAGTACTAAATTTCTATAATCTTCTGGAATTCTTAAGGTTTCAGACAGAATAAATAGACATGATGCAATTGGAATAACCGATTGCACAAATGTTTGAGGAACCCATTCCAATGTAACTAATGTTTCTCCAGTTATCAGAGTTAAGACTAAATATCCGTAATAAGCCAATAATATTAAAAAACCATAAACAACAATTTTGGAAACTACAAAGAAGATCTTTCTAAGAGCTAGTGGAAAAGCTTTAAAAATACTTGGAACACTTATATGTGAGCCTTTTAATGCAGCATAGGCTGATCCATAATATGTTATCCATGCAAGTTGGACTGCAGCGACTTCGTCATACCAAACTAAAGCACTGCCTGCAAAACGAAAAGTAACTCCAAGCAAAACCGTTACTGCTAATGCCACCATCATTATAAACAGTATTAGTTTTAATATTTTTTCGTACGAATTAATAAAATTTTGTAATTTCATAT
The DNA here is from genome assembly GCA_902520335.1 of uncultured Pelagibacteraceae bacterium. Classification (GTDB taxonomy): domain Bacteria; phylum Pseudomonadota; class Alphaproteobacteria; order Pelagibacterales; family Pelagibacteraceae; genus Pelagibacter. The sequence goes on along the minus strand of CABYNS010000005.1, from coordinate 40,161 downwards.
TATATTCAGGCCCTCTGAAGGAGGGCCTGATAAAATAATTTGAGTTATATTACTTAGCTAAAGATGATACTTTTTTAACTAAAGCACCACCAGTAGGAACTTCTGATCCAAATTGATCGTAAATCCCTTTACTAGCTGCAATAAAAGCACCTTTGTCCGCTTCATTTACTTGGACGCCAGCATCTTTAATTACTTTTAATAAAGATTTTTCAAGTTTAGCAGCTTCTTTGTAGACAAATTTTTGTGTGTCTTTAGCAGCTTTTTCTAAAATATCTTGAACATCTGCAGGGAGTTTATTCCAGTGATCCTTATGAACAGTTACATAAGCAGGAGTATAAACATGACCTGTGATTGATAAGTATTTTTGAACTTCTTGAAATTTAGCACTAGCTATTTGAGCATATGGGTTTTCTTGCCCATCCATCGTACCAGTTTTTAAAGCAGTAAATACTTCAGAAAAAGACATTGGAGTTGGGTTTGCACCATATGATTGGAACATTTTAACTCTCCATTTTGATTTAGGAGTTCTTAACTTAATTCCTTTTAAATCACCTGGAGTATTAATTGGTCTAGTATTATTTGTTATATGTCTAAAACCATTTTCCCATACAGCAATAACTTTGTAACCTGTTTTATCTTCAAGATTTTTAAACATTCCTGGTAAAACATTCTTCTCAACTTTAGCCATATGTTTTCTGTCTTTAATAATGAAAGGCATATCAAAAACACCAAACTCATCATGGATAGAAGCCATTACTGATGAAGGTAACCACATATTAACTGTACCTAATTTTAGTTTTTGCATTCCTTGTTTATCTTTTCCAAGTTGCGATGAACCAAAAACAGTTACTTTACCTTTGTTTCCTAATCTTTTATTTGCAAGTTTAGCAAATTCGTCAACAGAAGCAGAAAATAAAGACCCTGGTTTACCTACGTGTCCAAATTTTACTTCTACTGAATTTGCAGCAAAACTTAAAAATAAAGATGAGAACAATACAACGATTATTTTACTTAATTTATTCATATTATTTCCCTCTAGTTATTATTTATTTAAAATAGGTTACCTAAAATATGAAAATAGTTCTAGTGAATAAATTAGCTTAGTTTAAAGAGGGTAATTATAGAAAAATTAAAGGAAATCTGTGTTTATTGAATGCTAGCTTGAGATTTGTCATCCTTTTTAGACATATCAACCTCAACCCATTCTGTCTTCTTAAGTTCTTTAGTTAGAGCAATTTTTAAAACTTCATCAGCAAACTCAACTGGAGTAATTTTAATCTCATCAATAATCTTTTTTGGCATATCTACTAGGTCTTTTTCATTTTCTCTTGGGATTAAAACCTCTTTAATACCAGCTCTATGAGCTGCTAATAGCTTTTCTTTTAACCCACCAATAGGTAATACTTGACCAGTCAATGTTACTTCACCTGTCATAGCCACATCTCTTTTTACCGGAATGTTTGTAATTGATGAAACTATTGATGTAACCATTCCTATTCCTGCAGAAGGTCCATCTTTTGGAGTTGCTCCCTCAGGTACATGAATATGAAAATCTTTTTTCTCGAATAATGGAGGAATTATTCCATATTCTAAACATTTTGATCTAACAAATGATTTTGCAGCTTTAACTGACTCTTGCATAACATCCCCAAGCTTACCGGTAATTTGCATACGACCTTTACCTGGCATTGTTACTGTCTCTATCTTTAAAATTTCTCCACCATACTCTGTCCATGCTAAGCCAGTTACAATACCAACTCTATTTTCAGACTCTAGCTCACCTGACTTAAACTTTGGAACTCCTAGAAAGTCTGGTAAGTTTTTTGAGTCAATATTGACTTCTTTTTCTTCTCCAGCCACAACTTTTTTAACCACTTTTCTAGCTATTTTAGAGATTTCTCTCTCAAGATTTCTTACTCCGGACTCTTTTGTGTAGCTTCTAATAACTTCTTTTATAATATCGTTACCCAAATTCATTTCTTTTTCTTTAACGCCGTTATCTTTTATTTGTTTTGGAAGAAGATATTTGTTTGCAATATTTATTTTTTCATCTTCGGTGTAGCCTGCTAATCTAATAACTTCCATTCTATCTAATAATGGAGGTAAAATATTTAATGTGTTAGCTGTTGTTACAAACATTACATCAGATAAATCGTAATCAACTTCAAGATAATGATCATTAAATGTTGTATTTTGTTCTGGGTCTAAAGCCTCTAATAAAGCTGAAGAAGGATCTCCTCTATAGTCATTTCCAACTTTATCAATTTCATCTAAAAGTATAAGTGGATTTTTAGTTCCAGCTTTTTTCATCATTTGAATAATTTTTCCAGGTAATGAACCTATATAAGTTCTTCTATGACCTCTAATTTCCGCTTCATCTCTCATTCCACCAACTGACATTCTTACAAATTCTCTGTTTGTTGCTCTAGCAATTGATTTACCTAAAGATGTTTTTCCAACGCCAGGCGGTCCTACTAAGCATAAAATAGGGCCTTTAATTTTATCCATTCTTTTTTGGACTGCTAAAAATTCAATAATTCTCTCTTTAACTTTTTCTAAACCAAAATGATCTTTATCTAAAACTTCAAGTGCTTTTTTTAAATCTATAACAACATCACTTTTTTTATGCCAAGGAAGATCTATCATCCAATCTAAGTAATTTCTTACAACTGTCGCTTCAGCTGACATCGGGCTCATATTTTTTAATTTTTTTAATTCTTGAAGACACTTTTTCTCAATATCTTTTGGCATTTTAGATTTAAGAATTGCTTTATTTAAACTTGTATTTTCATCTTTGCCATCCTCTATTTCACCTAACTCTTTTTGGATAGCTTTTAATTGTTCATTTAAATAGTACTCTCTTTGAGTTTTTTCCATTTGAGTTTTCACTCTTCCTCTAATTCTTTTTTCCACTCCAATAATACTTGTTTCATTTTCCATTATTTTTATGATTGCATTTAATCTTTTCTTTACATCAATAGTCTCAAAAATTTGTTGTTTCTCTGAAATTGTTGCGGTGATGTGTGAAGCAATGTGATCTGCAATCTGAGATGGGTCTTTTAATTGTTTAATTGTATTAATAGTCTCGCTAGAAACTTTTTTATTTATAGAAGTTAATTTTTCCATTCGTCTGATTGCTGTAACAGCTAATGGATACAAATCTTCATCGCCATCAATCACATCATTATGAGGTGTAAAATCACAGGTTATAAACTTTTCATTATCTTTAAAATCAATAATCTTTACTCTTCGAACACCCTCAACTAAAACTTTCACTGTTCCATCTGGGAGTTTTAAAAGTTGTAAAATGCTACCTTCGCATCCATACATAAAGATATCTGTTTTCTTAGGATCATCGATTTCAGAATTTTTTTGAGTTACTAAAATAATTTTTTTCTCTTTTTTCATCACCTCATTTAAAGCAGAAATTGATTTATCTCTTCCAACAAAAAGTGGAATTACCATGCTAGGAAAAACCACAATATCTCTAAGTGGTAATAACGGTGAAGAAGTTTTTACGTCCATATTGCGAATATGGATATTAAAATTATTTTTGCAATACCTTTTTACAAGTTATTATGGTTATTAAGCCGCTGTTGTCTTAGTCGTTTTCGATTTACCATCTTTTTTGGAATGAACAATAATAGGCTGCGACAGACCTTTAGCCGCTGATGAGTCGACTATTACTTCTTCAATATTTTCTTGACTTGGTAAATCATACATAGTTTTAAGAAGTATATTTTCTAAAATAGACCTTAAACCTCTTGCTCCTGTTTTTTTGCTAATTGCCTTAATTGCAATTTCTTTAAGGGCAGATTCTTTAAATATTAATTTTGCACCATCTAGTTTAAATAACTCCTGATATTGTTTTGTTAACGAATTTTTTGGTTCTTGCAGTATTTTAATTAAAGATTTTTCATCTAAATCTTCTAAAGTGGCAATCATAGGTAATCTACCAATAAACTCTGGTATTAATCCATATTTAAGCAAATCCTCGGGTTCTAAGTTTTTCATCCACTCACCAGTCTTTTTATCTTGTATATTCTTAACATCTGCTCCAAAACCGATAGATGTTCCTTTATCTCTCTGAGAAATAATTTTATCAAGTCCCGCAAAAGCTCCACCACAAATAAATAAAATATTTGTAGTATCAACTTGTAAGAATTCTTGTTGGGGGTGTTTTCTACCACCTTGAGGAGGTACACTTGCAATTGTCCCTTCCATTATTTTTAATAAAGCTTGTTGAACACCTTCACCAGAAACATCTCTTGTAATAGATGGGTTTTCCGATTTTCTACTAATTTTATCTACCTCATCAATGTACACAATTCCCCTTTGGGCTTTTTCAACATTATAATCTGCTGCTTGTAACAATTTTAAAATAATATTTTCTACATCCTCTCCTACGTAACCTGCTTCAGTTAAAGTTGTTGCATCTGCCATTGTAAATGGAACATCTAAAATTCTAGCCAGCGTTTGTGCTAATAATGTTTTTCCACATCCAGTTGGACCAACCAGAAGTATATTAGATTTTGCAAGCTCTACATTTTTACTTGTCTTATTTTCATAATTTAATCTTTTATAATGATTGTGAACAGCTACTGATAAAACTTTTTTTGCATGAGACTGACCAATAACATAGTCATCTAAAACAGTACAAATTTCTTTTGGAGATGGTAATCCATCTTGATGTTTTACAAATGTGTCTTTGCTTTCCTCTTTTATGATGTCCATGCAAAGCTCTACACATTCATCACAGATGAATACAGTTGGGCCCGCAATAAGTTTTCTGACTTCATGTTGACTTTTGCCACAGAAAGAGCAGTAAAGAATATTTTTATTATTTGTGTTCATAAAATTTTTAACGAATCAATATCAATATTGTAATATAGATGACTCCCAATAATCAAGTTTTGGATTGTATAATCTATATATGGTGTTCTAAGATCTTTTTTCTACTACAGAGTCTATTAAGCCAAAAGATTTGGCTGTATCTGCAGTCATAAAATTATCTCTTTCTAAAGCAGTTTTAATTTCATCCACAGATTTGCCTGTATGTTTAGAATATATTTCATTCAATCTTTTTTTTAAAGAAAGCACTTCATTAGCATGAATTTCAATATCAGTAGCTTGTCCTTGAAATCCCGCAGATGGTTGATGAACCATAATTCTTGAATTTGGAAGTGAAAATCTTTTTCCTTTTGTTCCTGCAGATAATAAGAAAGATCCCATTGAGGCTGCTTGTCCAATGCATAAAGTTGAAATATCTGGTTTTACATATTGCATGGTGTCGTAAATACCTAAACCTGCAGTAACAAGTCCGCCTGGACTATTAATATATAAAAAAATTTCTTTTTTTGGATCCTCTGCTTCTAAAAATAATAATTGAGCTGTAACTAATGAAGCAACATTGTCATTTATTTGACCAGTTAAAAAAATAATTCTTTCTTTTAATAGCCTCGAATAAATATCATAAGCTCTTTCACCTTTGCTTGATTGCTCAACAACCATTGGAATTAAGCTACTCATGTGTTCTGACAGTTTATTATTCATAAAGTTGATTCGTATTACTTATACAACTTGAGATTACTTTTTGCTAACTTTTTTTATTTTTTTGGTAGGAGACTTCGTTTTTGGGCTGGTTTTTTTTACTTCTTTTTTTTTGGTTTCAACTGCTTTCTTTGATGTTTGTTTTGATGCATCATCTTGATTTTGAGATTGTTTTAATATTTTTTCAGCCTCATCTTTTGAAACTTCTTTTTTATTAGATTTGGCTTTCTGTTTAACAAGATTTAAAATTTTTTCCTCATAGACTGTACCTCTTAAGCTAGCAAGAGCTGATTGATTCTTTTGATAAAAATCCATTACCATTTTTTCTTGACCAGGCATCATTCTTATTTGTTTTTGAACTTCAGCCTGTAATTCTTGTTCTGATACTTTTATCTGATTTTGTTCACCAAATTCATTTAATATTAAACCAACTTTAATTCTTTTTTTTGCTATCTCTTCAAAATTATCTTTACTCTTTTTTTTATCTTCATCTGTCATTCCTTGAGAGAGGACCTTTACTTCTTCATCAACTAAATTTTGAGGAATCTCATCTACTTTAAATTTCTCTAATTCTTTAAGAATTTGGTTTTTAGATAATCTGTCTAGTGAGTTCTTATATTCATCGTTAATTTGTTTTGAAATAAGAGTTTTTAAATCTTTTAAATCTTTAGCCCCTAGATTTTTTGCAAATTGATCATCAATTTTTACTTCCTCTGAAATTTTGACTGATAAAATTTTACAATTAAATTTTGCTTTTTTATTTACTAACTCTTTTTCAGGAAAATTTTCAGGTAGAGTAGCTTCAACAATTTTTTGATCATCTTTTTTAACGCCTACCAATTGTTTATCAAAACCTTTTAAAAATAAATCTTTACCTAAAGTTAATTGAGTATTTTTTCCATCCCCTCCTTTAAATGATTTTTCATCAACTGTAGCTGTGTAATCAAAAGATACTAAATCACCCTCTTTTGCTTTTGTTTCAGGTGGAGCATCTTTGAAGCTAGGTGTATTTTTAGCTATCTCTTTAATTCTTTTGTCAGTTTCACTCTCATCAATTTTAACCGTGTATTCATCAAATTTAATATTTTCTAGAGATTTTAATTCAACTTTAGGAAACTCTGTAACAGAAATAATATATTCAAGATCCTTATCCTCACCATAAGTTTTAAGATCCAACTTTGGTTGTCCTGCCGGTTTTATTTTGTTTTCCTCTAAAGCTTTTGTGGTTGAGTCTTTTAAAACTTTGTCTAATACTTCGCTAAATACTGCTTTGCCAAACTGTCTTTTTAAAACTTCTACTGGAACTTTTCCTGGTCTAAAACCTTTTAGATTTACAGTGCCTTTAATTTCCTCATATTTTTCATCCATATAAGAATTCATAGTCTTTTTATCGATGAAAACTTTTATATCTTTATTAAGACCTTTTTTATTTTCTACTGTAACTTTCATAATATATTAATGGTAGGGCGAAAAGGACTCGAACCTTCACAGATTGCTCTATCGGTTCCTAAGACCGACGCGTCTACCAATTCCGCCATCGCCCCACAAATTCAAGTGGTTTTATATATGATTGAAACTATTTGTCCAACGACAATTATTGTAAATTTTATAATTTTTACTCTATAATATTATTATGATTGTTTCTCCATGTATAAGTATCTGCAAAACCGATCCAAAAACAGGCTATTGTTATGGGTGTGGAAGAAGCAATGAAGAAAAAAAAATTTGGAAACTTGAAGATACAACTGCCGAGTGGAAAAAAGGAAATCTTGAAACTATTCAAAAAAGATTGACTGGTTGGCAACTAGAAAGTTTTAAAGAGTCCTATACTTATAAAATTGAAAATGGTATCTCTCTTTTTAAAAAAAAATTATTAAATGAGTAAAACTACAATTGTAATTATTGTATATGTCCTGGGTCTTATTTTTGGGGCTCTATTTCTAGATTTATGGAGCGCTGACACTAATATAATCAAAGGATTGGTGGGACTTAGTTGGACAGCTTTACTTTTAATTGGTTTATTTTTTGCTGAAAAAAATGAGAGCAATTAAATATTTAATCTCTCTTTTATTAGTAATTTTACCCTTCCAGCATCTTAAATCAGAAATAATCATTATGAGTAAATGTGATGATAAACAAGATGAATTTTTAAAGAATGAATACATCTTAAATTTAGACGAATTAATCATGACTCGAAATTATGTATATAAGGAAAAAACATATCAAAAATATCGACTTACTGATTTAAGTATTAAAAAATCAAATTCATATGCGCGAAATATTTATGAGGATAATGGTAAAATACTTACTCATAAACATGGTTATCCTCAATTTTACACTCAAATTCTTTTTGAAAAAGACAAACAAGAAATTTTCATGAAAACCGTTCTTAATGATGAAGAAGGAATATCAAAAATTTCTACTTGTAAAAAAATTGAAAAATTTAAAAAAGAAAGTTAATTTTTTTTATTCCTCTTAGAAGAATTTTTTTTTCTATTTCCAAATCTATTATTAGTAATATTGCTTCTATGTTTAGCGTAAGCTTGCTTTTGTGCTTGTTTCATTGCTCGCTTTGATGACATATATTAAAAATCTATTTCTATACTACCAATTTTATTAAAATTTTTATCTGCAATAACTATTTCGCCCGATGAAGGAGCATAATCTAAAGCTTCAGATATTACTACATAATGTGTCACAAAAATTAAGTTTTTATTACCTTTGAATTTTACAACAAAATTTTTCAAATCTAACATTTGTTTATCTCTATTTTTTGCAAACTCTGCGCTAAAAAAGGAATTTAAGAAATCCTTTGTTTCAAAATTTGTAAAAGCCAATTTAGCAGTCTCTTTGCAGCGACACCATTCACTTGAAAAAACTTTGAAAATGGGAATATCATTTTTTAAAAAAAAATTTCCAATTTCTTTAGCTTGTTCTCTTCCTTCCTCACTCAAATTTCTTTGTGTACCACAATTATTAATATCAAAATTTTCAGGATCTCCACCACCTGGTGCATATGCATGTCTAATAAATATAAGTTTATCGCCTTTTTTTAATTCTAAATATAATTCTTGATTTAAATCTGCTTTAATCGTTGAAGGTAAAGTTATAAAAATAATAAAAAAAAATTTTATAAGTTTCATAGATGACTATTAAATTAAAAAATATAAATAATACAATTATTAAATGTAAAAAATGTCCAAGACTTATTAGTTTTATCAAAAAAATTTCAATACAAAAAAGAAAACAAAATAAGGATGAGAAATACTGGGGAAAGCCAGTCCCAGGCTTTGGAGATAACAAAGCAAAATTGATGATCTTAGGTCTTGCACCTGCTGCTCATGGTGGAACAAGAACTGGAAGAGCATTCACAGGAGATAAATCAGGAAATTTTTTATTTAAGAGTTTATTTTTAACAGGAATTTCAAATCAAGATTTTTCAGAAAAAGCAAATGATAATTTAAGATTGAAAAATACTTACATAACTAATATTCTTAAATGTGTTCCTCCAGGGGATAAACCAGAAAATGAAGAATTAAATCGCTGTTCAAATTATTTTGAAAACGAAATTGAAAATTTGAAAAATCTTAAAGTGATTGTTACTCTGGGAAAAGTTGCATTTGATAATTGTTTAAAAATTTATAAAAAAAAGTTTATGCTTCACAAAAAATTTGAATTTAAACACGGAAATAAATATTTATTACCAGATAATAAAGTTTTGATTGCCTGTTACCACCCAAGTCCAAGAAATGTAAATACAAAATTAGTAACGACTGCTATGATTAACCAATTGTTTATTAAAGCAAAGAAAATAGCTAAGTTTTAATTGTGTCACAAAAATAAGGTTTAAATTTTGAGTAAATTTCATCAGGTATCTTTACTGGTTTACCTAAATCATTAACAAAAACTAGATGAACTTGTGCCTCAACTATAATGTCATCACCTTTGGTAATTATTTGATTCATAAAAAAAGATGTTTTAGTAATAGATTTAACAAAAGATCTTATTTTTAGTTGATCCTCGAGATTTGCAGGTTTTTTATATTCAATATTGCAAGCTTTAACTATGATTAATGAACCGAAATCTTTTTTCACTTTTTGGTTACTGTATCCAATTGAATGTAGAGCTTCTGTTCTTGCTCTTTCTAAAAACTTTAAATAATTAGCATAATATACGACACCACCAGCATCAGTATCCTCATAATAAACCTTTAAAGTGTGAAAAAAATTCTCATGCATACAAAATTATAGCAAAAAATAAATTAATTTGCTGAAAAATAAATATTTTGAAAATATGCGATAGATTTCATTTTTGAATTATCTGTATCTGACATAATAGCAAGTCCATCAAGCTCATTAACATCAAGATCGTGCAATCTTTTAAAATCCTCCTTAACATTAGCTTTGACTGTTACCCATTCATTTAAGTTATTTTTTGTGCTAGCTAAAACATTATCTATCGATTTCTTTGTATATGGACTTGGAAAATTTGCCCCAACTTCTTTATTACTTGAGAAAACATAATTAATAGCTCTATTTGATAATGGTGTGGCGCCAGTTTTTTTAATCACAAAAACTCTCGCAGCAAAATCGTGCCCTTTTTTTGTGTTTTCTTTAATTCCTGACAGATCCTTCTCAATTTTCCACGTAATATTTATAAATGGAGTCTTATTGAGGTTTATCTTGATTTCTTTTCCTAGGCCAGAGGCAGCATTATCAGCAACTGATTTCAAATAATTCCCATTATCATTTGATCCAACGGTATAAAGTGTTTTATTGTCAGCCCCTCTTACCTTTCTAACTTTAAGTTCTGTGAGCTCTGTTTCAGTAAAATCAAAGACTTGTAATTCATCTGCTGAAGACAAGTTAATGGATAAAATTGTGATGATTAAAATATTTAAAAAAATTTTCATAAAAGATAAAAAAGATTCTTAATACATTATTTAGACAAAATTTAAACATTCAAAACTCAATATTTAGTTCTATACAAATAATATGAAGACAATATCCGCTTTTATACTCATAATTTACTGGTCTATAATGATTTTTGCACCAGTTTTGTCTAAAGATATCAAGTTTAGTAGAGCTAAAATGAATAATATCAAAATAGTTGAGCAAAAACCCAGAAGTTAATAAGTGGAACGACCACCACTAATATCAAAGACAGCTGCTGTTGAAAAAGTATTCTCCTCAGAAGAGAGCCAACAAATTAATGAGGTAAACTCTTCAACTTCTAAAAATCTTCCTCTTGGCACCTTTGATAGCATTCTTTGAACATGTTCTTTAGTCATTTGATCCAAAATTCTAGTTTTTGCTCCTGCTGGAGTCACTGCATTTACAGCAATATTCTTATCTGCAAGCTCTTTACCTAATGATTTAGTTAAACCTATCGCTCCTGCTTTTCCTACACTGTATGCACTAGCATTAGCATTTCCATCTTTTCCAGCTACAGAGGCTACATTTACAATTCTACCATAATTATTTTTGATCATGTTTGGCACGATTGACCTGCAACAATTAAACGTTCCCATTAGATTGATTTCTACAACCTTTTTCCACATTTCAATGTCGTACTCCCATAATGTAGCTGTAGGGCCAGTTATTCCTGCATTATTTATTAAAATGTCAATGTTTGAGCTTTTTGTAATTTCATTTACAGTTTTATCAACTTCCTCATAATTAGATACATCTACAACATGGGAACTTAAATTAGGATTGTTTAAATCTTTAATAGCTTTCTCAGTAGCCTTAGAGTCGTTATCCCATATTATCACACTAGCACCAGACTCTAAAAGTCTTTTAGAAATATCAAATCCAAATCCTTGGGCGCCCCCAGTTACGATGGCAGTTCTTTTTTTAAAATCATAATTAATTTTTTTCATTGTTTTATTCTCTGGCTAATAAATAATATGTAAAAGCAGCTATAGCAGCTCCTATAATCCAAGAAAATGATTGAAGAAACATCAAATTAGTATTCCAAATTGTTGAAGCAGAAAAAATAAAACCTATAATTACAGAATAAACTGCTTTTATATGCCAACCCCCAGTATAATAATAAATTCCATCATTCTCTAAAGAATATATATCTTTATTATTTATCTTACTCTTTTGAATAAAATAAAAGTCAGAAATCATAATTCCAAAAAGTGGTCCAAAAAAAGCTCCAAAAGTATCAATGAAAGATAAGGCTCCAACTTGACTTAAAAAAGTTAACCAAAATATTCCAATTATGAAACCTAGAATTGAAATTATTAAACCTGCACTCCTTATAGATAAAGAGAAAGGTAAAAAATTTACTAAAGTGTATTGAGACGGAATAAAATTAACTATTAAATTTGTTGAAGCAGAAGCAATAATTATAAAAATTAGAGCTAAAACAACCAGGAATAAATTATCTAATTTTCCAAGAATATCTGTTGGATTGGTTAAAATTCTGTTTAAATTTTCTGGATCTTGCTTCAAAAAAGCATCCATGCCAGAAACGATAAATAGCGCAAAAAAAGAAAAGATTAATAAATTTAAAATTAAGCTAAAGTTTCCTTTTTTAAGCTGACTTTCATCTTTGACATATCTAGAAAAATCACCGAAACTCAAAATTACAACTGAGAAATAAGCAAACACTGTGCTAGAGACTGTTATTAATGGCCCAAAATTATCTTTATTAAGAAAATTTTCAGTATTTAAAATATTTAAAAAAGCTTGAGAAGTAAATTTAACATCGCTAAGCAAAACTGATAAAAAAAACAATAACATCCCAAAATATACTGTTATAGCTGAAAAAATAATAATTTTTTTGTTTATATTCATTCCTGCACTAAATAAAAAACCTTGCAAAATTATTGCAATAATAATTGCGGTCCAATCAATTAAATTCATTCCTAGAAAGAATATTAAAAATATTTCTTTATCAAGTATTGTAGGTTCTATTGAAAAAACTGATATTCTTATAAGATAACTAAATGCTTTTGATAAAAAATATGTTTGAATACCAAATAAAAAAATACCAACAAAAAATCTAATCAATCCAAAGTATTTTGCACCAATAACACCTAATGATGATCTTAGTAAAACAATAAAAGGTAATCCATTTTTTTGAGATGGTTTTCCTATTAAATTTGAAAAGATGTAAATTAATAATGTTCCAATTATTGTACCAGTAAACACAACGAAAGTATTAAGATCATAAATTAGATAAAGAGATACAATCAATGAAAAGCCAATTACACTTTGTATATTTACACCCCAAAAGCAAAATAGAATTTTCCAATCCCAATTTTTATCAATAGGATTTACTGAAACTAAATCCCAATTAGTAAGATTTTTTTTTATATTTTGAGGACTCACTCAACTAATATAAAACTTTAACTTTCTACTGTCCATATAAGAGAGTTGGTAACCATAAAGCAATTTTGGGAAATATAATTATTAAAATTAAACCAAAAATCTGTAAGACCATAAACTGCATCATACCATAGTAAATATCTTTTAAATCCCATTCTGGTACTACTCCTTTTAAAAAATACGCAGATAATGCGACTGGAGGTGAGAGCCAGGCGGTTTGTAAATTTACAGCTACTAGAATAGCAAACCAAGTCAAATTAAATCCTAATGCTTCGATTAATGGTAATATAATTGGAACGATAATCATTACTATAGGCACCCATTCTAAAGGCCATCCCAATAAAAATATCATTACCATAACCATTGCTAGAATGAGATATTTATTCATTTCAAGACCTAATAAAAATTCAGTTAATAAAGTTGGAGTTCCTAGTCTTGCGAAAACAGCGCCAAAAAAATTTGAAGCAGCAACTAAAACCATTATCAATGCTGTAATCTCTAGTGTTTTTACTAATGCATCTTGTAATTTTGGAAGAGTTAATTTTTTATAAGCTAATGAAAGAAGTAAAGCACCCATCGCTCCACATCCTGCAGCTTCAGTTGGTGTTGCAAAACCAAATAAAATACTTCCTAATGCTGCAAATACTAAAGCTGCTGGAGGAACTAAACCCAAGAAAAATTCAATCCACACATCTTTCATGCTTGCAGCTCTCATATCTTCAGGTATCACTGGTCCTAATTTTGGATTAATCATACATCTGATTGTTGTGTAGCCAGCGTATAAACTTGCAAGTAGAATTCCTGGTATAATTGCAGCAGCAAATAAATCTATTACTGGAATTTCCATTATAGGCCCCATTACAACTAACATAATACTTGGCGGAATTAATATTCCTAAAGTTCCTCCAGCTGTGATAGTTCCAGCTGCAAGTCTCACATCATACCCAGATCTATTCATAGATTTTGCAGCCATAATTCCAAGTATTGTTACAGAGGCACCAACAATTCCTGTTGCAGCAGCAAATATTACAGAGACAAATAAAACTGCATAATATAAAGATCCTTTAACTTTTGCTAACATCATTTGAAACGCTGAAAATAATCTTTCCATTAATCCAGCTTGTTCCATCATAATTCCCATAAAGACAAAGAGTGGGACGGCGGCAAGGGTCTGCTCCGTCATTACCATAGAAAATTGGAGAGTCATTAAATAAAAAACTAGTTTTCCAAATCCTAAATAACCAAATACGAAACCTAAGAAAATTAATGTAAATGAAATCGGGAAACCTACAAATATTGCAAATAGCATTACACCAACAAGAATAAAACCTAAGATGGCTGGGTCTATAAACTCAGCAATCATTTAGTCTCTCCAGGCCACTCACCCTTTTTTGCTGCCCAATAACTTTTAAGTAACTCAGAAACTCCTTGAACTAGTAAAAATATTATACCAACAAGTAAGCAAGTTTTGATTGGCCACATGTAAGGCATCCATGTGGTATCCATACCTCTTTCACCTCTTTGAATTGATTCTCCAACAAATCCGATAGTCATATAAAGAAAAACAATTAAACCTGGAAAATAAAATAATAAATATAACCAAAAATCTATTAAACCTTGATTTTTAGTTTTAAAATTTCTGTATAAAAAATCTGCTCTTATATGGACTCCTCTAGAAAGAGCATAACCAGCACCCAACATAAAAAGTGCTCCATATAAAAAACGACTTATGTCGTAAGCCCAAATTGTTGGTGCTAAAAATAATTTTCTTGCAAAAACTTCATAAGTCATTGCAAAAATTAATGGCATCAATATCCAGCAAACTATATTGCCAATCCATTTACTGAATTTATCAATACTTGTAATAGATTTAGCCATCCAGAATGGCATATCGTCAGGCATTTTTCCTAAACCGCCTCGTCTTTCGGCAATCATTTCATCTGATATATCTAGTTTATCTGGTTCTTCTGCCATAAAATTCTAGTTAAAAAAATTAGAGCGGACTGTAAAAGTCCGCTCTAAAAAATCAAGATTAATTACTGATTACTTTAATGTTGCAGCGTGAGCCATTCCTAGCTTCGCATTAGACATTTGAGCACCACTCCAGAAAGGAACAGCAACATCAGCAAAGTTTTTCATTGAAGTATAAACTTCATTGAAGAATTTATTCTTCTCAGCGTTTTTATTCAATGTAGCTTTTGCAGCTGCCATATACTCTGTAAAGTAGTCTGATGGAGTATCTTCTAATTTTACTCCATGCTTAGTAGTTAGTTCTTGTAATGCTTTTCCATTTTCATAGATTCTGTAACTTAAAGATTTAGCTAATGAAGCATTAGCTGCAACTTCAAGAGACTTTTTCTCATGAGCACTCATCGCATTATAAGTTTTTCCAGTAATATAAAAGTCAGCATTTACTACTACTTGGTGTAGACCTTGTAGGTAATAGTGCTTTAATACTTTTTGGAAACCAAATGTTAAGTCTGGTTTAGGACAACACCATTCTGCAGCATCAATAGTTCCTGCTTCAAGAGCTGGTAGAATATCTCCACCACCCATTGCAACAGATGCTATACCAATGTCTTTATAAGTTTGTCCTGGAATTCCTGGAGGAGTTCTGAATTTATATTTTCTAAAGTCAGCCATATCTTTAATTGGTTTTGGAAACCAACCTAAAGCTTCTGGGCCAACTGGTTGAAGCATAAATCCTTTGATATCTCTTCCCATTTCTTTCCAAAGCTGGTCGTACAATTCTTTACCACCACCATATTGAAACCATGATAGAAACGCTAAGTTGTCAATACCAACTCCACCACCAGCTACTGGCGAACCAAATAACATAGCAGCAGGGTGATCACCTGACCAATAGTGTGTCCATGCGAATCCACAATCAATCAAACCTTTGTCAACAGCATCAAGAGTTTCTTTAACTCCCACAACTGCACCTGCTGGTAAAATTTCAAATTTTAACGATCCAGATGTTAGTTCTGTTACTGTGTCAGTAAAGTCCTTTAACATTTTAACTTCATCAGCTTTAGTGTTAAGAACTGTCTGACATTTTAGTGTTTTTGCAGCATTAGCATTAGAAACAAATCCAAGTACTAAAATAGTTGCAAACAACATTGAAATGATTTTTTTCATTATTATTCCTCTTGTTAGTTAAATTTAACTTGAGTATACAATCAGAAAAACAAAGCTCATACAAGTGACAATTGATAAATATGAGTGTAAAAGCTTTAAATAACTTAAACTAAAAACGATTCAACTTTTAATGGAAAAATTCGATTACATTATTATTGGTGCAGGATCTGCTGGTTGCGTTCTTGCTAATAGACTTTCTGCAAATCCATCAAATAAAGTTTTGTTAATTGAAGCTGGTGGTAAAGATAATTACCCATGGATACATATTCCAGTTGGATATTTTAAAACTATGCACAATCCAAAAGTTGATTGGTGTTTTAAAACTGAACCTGATGAAACAATGAATAATAGATCGATTAGATATCCTAGAGGGAAAACTTTGGGTGGAAGCTCCTCAATTAATGGTCTTTTATGGATTAGGGGTCAAAAAGAAGATTATGATGTATGGCGACAACTGGGTAATACTGGTTGGAGCTGGGAAAATGTTTTGCCCTATTTTCTTAAATCAGAAAATAATGAATTAGGAAAAAGTGAATTTCATAATGATAGTGGTCCGATTACTGTAGCAAATAAAAAAATTAATTTAAAATTACTTGATGAATTTCAAAATGCAGCTGAAGAATACGGAATACCTAAAACAAATGATTTTAATACTGGTGATAATTTTGGTGTAGGTTTTTTTCAATTCACTACGAACTTTAATAAAGTAGGATTAAAACTTAGATGTAGCGCCGCTAAAGGATATTTAAATCCTGTAAAAAAAAGATCAAATTTAAAAATTGTAACCAATGCACACGTTCAAAAAATAAATTTTGAAGGTAAGAAAGCTATAGGTGTTAATTATTTTGCTGGAGAAAAAATTAATACTGTGAATGCCAATAAAGAAGTAATATTATCTGCAGGATCAATTGGATCTCCTCATATTTTACAAGTATCTGGAATTGGTAAAGTTAATAAACTTAAAAACTTAGGTATAGAGATTGTTCATGAGTCAAATGGGGTTGGTAAAAATTTACAAGATCACTTAATGTTTAGGCCGGTTTATAAAGTCAAAAACTTAAAATCTCTAAACAGAAAAGTTGAAAGTTTATTTGGTAGATTTTTAATGGGACTAGAATATTTACTTAATCAAAGTGGTCCTGTCACTATGGGAGCTAGTCAAGTTTGCGGGTTTGTTAAAAGTGATCCCTCAAGAGCTACTCCTAATTTACAATTCCATGTCTCTCCTGTCAGTACAGATATATTAGGTGTAACTCCAATGCATGATTTTGAAGGAATCACTCCAACTGTTGCAAATGTTAGACCTACAAGTAGAGGTGAAATTAATATAGTGAGTAGTGATAGTAGAATTTATCCCAAAATTAAGATGAACTATTTATCTACTGATGATGACAGAAAAGTTGCAGCTCAAGGATTAAAAATTGTAAGAAAAATAATGCTAGAAACTGAAACATTCAGACAATACGAGCCAGAAGAATATAGACCTGGAGTTCATATAACTGACGATGAAGAATTGGTTAAAGCTGGTTCAGATTTTACTCAAACAATTTTTCATCCTGTTGGTACTTGTAAAATGGGACAGGATAATATGGCAGTTGTTGATGAAAAACTTAGAGTCAAAGGTATTCAAAATTTAAGAGTAATAGATGCTTCAATTATGCCTAACATCACTTCAGGTAATACGAATGCACCGACAATAATGATTGCAGAAAAAGGTGCTGATATGATACTTAGAAGTTAATGTTTGCTGATTTTATTTCTCCAGAACAAATTACCATTTTAACGCAAATCATCTTGATCGATCTTGTTTTGGCGGGTGATAATGCGATCATAATTGGAATGGTTGCATCAAAATTTCCTTTAGAGCAAAGAAAAAAAATCATTTTTTGGGGAATAGGTGGAGCAGTTGTCTTAAGGATAATCTTAACTTTGTTGACTGCTTATTTATTACAAATTACAGGTTTAAGGTTAATTGGAGGTGTTCTTCTACTCTATATTGTCTACAAACTTTATGTAGATGTAATTAAAGGTTCTGATCACGAAAGTGATATAAAGGTAGATAATTCCAGTTTCCTTAAAGCTATTTGGACAATCTTATTGGCAGATTTTACTATGAGTTTAGATAATGTTTTAGGAGTTGCTGGCGCTGCTGGAGACCATTATTATCTATTAATTTTTGGTCTTGTTTTATCAATTATACTAATGGCAACAGCAGCAACATTAATATCAAATTGGATAAAAAAATATAAATGGATAGCTTGGGCGGGATTATTAGCAATATTAATTGTTGCTATTGAATTGATTTATACTGATATTAAAATATTATTTTTATGATGTATCTTAAAAACTACAATTTAAAGAATAAAACTGCGGTAGTGACTGGAGCTGGAAAAGGACTTGGTAGAGCATGTGCTATAGCGCTTGCTGAAGCTGGTGCGAATTTGATCATCATAAGTAGAACAAAAAAAGATTTAAATGAAGTTTCAAAAAAGATAAAAAAAATAAAATCTAAATGTAAATCTTATGTATGTGACATCACAAATTACAATCAAATTAAAGAAATAATTAATAAGCAGACAAAAATAGACATACTAATTAACAATGCAGGCAATAATATTCCAGAACATTTTACCAAAGTTAAAACAAAAAATATGGAGTATTTAGTTAAGATAAACACAATGGCAACTTTTAATCTTGCTCAATTGTGTGCTTTAAAAATGATTAAGTTCAAAAATAGAAAAAAAATTGGCGGCGCGATTGTAAATATGTCTTCTCAAATGGGACATGTTGGTGGTCCTATTAGAAGTGTTTATAATATGACAAAATTTGGCTTAGAAGGCTTAACAAAAGGAATGTCGATTGATCTAGCTAAATATAACATAAGAGTAAATACTGTTTGCCCGACTTTTGTTGTTACTCCAATGACAAGTAAATTTTTGAAAAGTAAAAAGTTTAAAAAAGAGGTTTTGGGTAATATTCCATTGGGAAAATTTGCTGAACTTTCAGATGTAGCAAGTGCGGCAGTATTTCTTGTATCTGATGCAGCGTCAATGATTACTGGAACTTCTTTATTAGTTGATGGCGGATGGACTGCAAAATAATACCAAGATTATTTTTTTTAATAATCTTTTTTATATCAACTCATTCAAATGCTATTGAATTTAAAGGAAAATTTTTACAGGGTCATTATATCATAGGAATAACTGACCCCTCTTCTAAAATAATTATAGATAAAAAAGAAGTGAAAGTTTCTAAAGATGGTTATTTTGCTTTTGGTATTGATAGAGATAGAAAATTTGATTTAACTATTACTAAAATAACAAACGGAAAAAGTGAAAAAATAATTAAAAAAGTTCTTAAAAGAAAATATAACATTCAGAGAATAGATGGCTTAGAAGAAAGTAAAGTTACACCACCTGAGTCAGTTTACAAAAGAATAAAAGAAGAAAACAATAGAATTGGAAAAGCTAGAGCTATTAATTCTGATTTACCTTTTTTTAAAAACCAATTCATTATGCCTGTAAAAGGAATTATTAGTGGTGTTTACGGAAGCCAGAGAATTTTAAATGGTAAACCAAAGTGGCCTCACTATGGAATTGATATAGCAGCAAAAAAAGGAACAATGATTAAATCATCAGCAGCTGGTGTTGTAACAATGGCTGAGGATGATCTTTATTATACTGGTGGAACAATTATAATGGATCACGGACACGGGATTTCAACAATTTACTCTCATCTAGAAAATGTGATGGTATCTGTTGGTGACCAAATTAATCAAGGAGATATCATTGGTACAGTAGGATCTACAGGAAGATCTACAGGCCCTCATCTAGATTTTAGGGTAAATTGGTTTCAAACAAGGCTCGATCCTATGTCATTATTAAATTAACAGAGTTTATTAAAATGATAACTAAGCTTAAAAATTTATTGTCAAAGAGTAAATGGGGTAAATATATTCTAGTTGGAGGATTTACTTTTTTTTTAATAAAAGGTTTAGTTTGGTTGATAGTCTTCCTTATTGCTGGTTTTAGTTTGATAAACTTTGGATCATAAAATATAGTTTAAAAAAAAATAGATAATATGAACACACTAATAGAAAAAACCTCTAATAAATTGGTTAAAGCTTTTCTTAAGAACAAGATTATTGCACCATTGCCTAAAAAATTTACTAAAAAACTTAATGAGGCAAATAAATTTAGAATGCTCTGTGAGAGTAAAGTTAAAAAACCAATAATAGGTTACAAAGCTGGTGGAACTGGAATTCCAGTAATGAAAAAGTTAAAGGAAAAAGAGCCATTTTATGCATCTGTTTATAAAGATAATTTTTTAAAAAGTGGTAAAAGTGTCAAGATTAATAAAACCACTTTTGGTATTGAACTAGAAGTTTGCTATTTAATCAAAAAATCTTTTTTTAATTCTAAAGGAGTTGTAACAATGAAAAATATTTCGAAATTTATATCTCATATGGCTCCTTGTATTGAGATTGTGGGTTATAGACAGAGAAAAAAAGGGATAACTTCATTTGGGGATCTAAGTAGTGATTTTGGAGCTAATGTTAAATTTTTGATTGGTCAAAAGAAAAAATACAAAAAGATTAATATTGGAAATTTAAAAACTAATATTTCAAACAAAAAAACTAAACAAAATATAAACGGTAATACCAGTGCAGTTTTTGTTAATCCATTGAACTCATTAAGATTTGTTTTAAATAAAATTAGAAAAGATAAATTAAATTTAAACAAAAATTTTTATGTATTTACGGGATCTACTGTTGGGGTCGTTCCAATTGGTAAAGGCCTTTACTCAGGCAAGATAGATAAATTAGGATCTGTAAAAGCTATAATTAGATAAGAAGTGAAAACATTAATTCTTTTAGCCTTAGTAGTTGTTGTTGCCTGGGTTTTGTTCAGGCCTTTTACTCAAAAAGAACTTGATAGATATAATGATAAAAATTGGCCTGATATGAATATTTAATGGATCTACCAAAATATTTTCTAAAAAAAAATATGAATAATTTTAATAATAATCACAAACTAATTCTTTAAGGAATTATTGCTGTATTAGTAATGTTCTTTTCATATAATCTATATCTATCACCATATCAAAAATGTGTTTCTGGTTTAATAGAAGAGGGTGAATATAGAGAAGACGCACTTGTTGATTGTATCAAAAGGTAGGCACCTGGCAACAGAACGCCCCTTTAAATCTAATAATTTATTGTAATCACGTCTCATGTGACAATCATTAAATTTTAAAAACACTAAAATGACATTACTTAAATCACATAACAAAAGGACAATTATGAAAAAAACTATATTATCAATCATGCTTGTGATGTTTGTAAGTTCGGCATTTGCAGGATCTTGCCCAATGATGGCAAATAATACTGATGCAAAAATTGCAGAAGCACAAAAACTTCGTGATGCTGGAATGAAAGCTCACACAGACGGCGATCATGCAAAATCAGAGGAATTACTTAATAAAGCTTTAGAATTATTTAAGAGCTAATTTAGTTTAGGGGCACCTGGCAACAGTACGCCCCTACTCATTTGTTAATTTAGTTTGTAGCATTAACGTTCTTTAAAAAATACAACCTAATGGCACGGGCTGTGTTCGGGATTCTTTTTTCATTTAAAATCCACCTCTCCAGTTATCTTTATCTTCAAATCGCTCTTTTTCTTTTTTAGATGTAGGTCTAAATAAAAAATAAACAGCAAGAACGATAGTTAATAAAATTATAATACTCTCAAGTGTCATAAACTAATCTAATTGAGATTCTACAAACTCCCAATTAATCAATTTCTCATAAAAATTTTCTAAGTATTCTGGTCTTCTGTTTCTGTAATCTAAATAATAAGAATGCTCCCATAAATCACACCCCAAAATAGGCTTCATGTTTTGAGTTAGTGTATTCTCAGCATTAGGTGTTTTGGTTATAACTAATTTACCACTGTTGATAGATAACCAACACCACCCTGATCCAAACTGAGTTATACCCGCTTGAATAAATTGTTTTTTAAATTCATCTGTGCCTCCAAAGTCAACTTTAATTCTTTTTTTTAGCTTATCGGGCATGGAACCTCCGCCTCTTGGTTTCATACATTTCCAGAACATAATATGGTTCCAGTGTTGACTAGCATTATTAAATATCCCAGCTTTAGCTTTATCCTTATAGGAATTAATAATAATTTTCTCTAAAGACATTTTAGACATTTCGGTATCTTTTATTAGATTATTCAAATTTGTTATGTAAGTCTGGTGATGTTTTCCGTGATGTAGATCAAGAGTTTCCTCAGACATTATTGGAGATAAAGCAGTTTTTGAATAGTCTAATTTTGGTAATTCAAATATCATACTTAACATATAATTAATAATTACCTTTTTTAAATGATTATAATGACGCTTGTAATTAAATTTTAATAAAAAAAAGAACTGCTGCTTTAAATTCGATTCTAAGAAGTCAAAGAAGGTTGCTTTTTCATATCCTCTTTTTTAATACCAGCAACTCTTACTGGTTTTTTCATTGCATCTCTTCTAAATGGTTCACCAAGCTCTTGATTTAGAATTACTTCTATAAATGTAGTGATACCTTTTTTTTGATCTTCACAAGATTGCTTGATTGCGGCAGTTGTTTCCTCCATTGATTTAACTGTTACTCCTTTTAAACCACAAGCATCAGCTACCTTCGCATAACTTAACTCAGGATCTAATTCAGTTCCAACGAAATTATTATCAAACCAAAGAGTTGTATTTCTTTTTTCTGCACCCCATTGATAATTTCTAAAAATAACCATTGTAATTGCTGGCCACTCTTCACGAGCACAAGAACTCATCTCATTCATGCTAATTCCAAATGCGCCGTCTCCTGCAAAACCAATTACAGGTGTATCTGGACATCCAATCTTTGCTCCGAGTATTGATGGAAAACCATAACCACATGGGCCAAACAAACCTGGTGCTAAATATTTTCTTGGTTTTTCAAAAGTTGGATAAGCATTTCCTATTGCACAATTATTTCCAATATCACTTGAGATAATTACATCCTCTGGCATTCCTGCTTGTATTGCTCTCCAAGCTTGTCTTGGTGACATTCTATCTTTATCTCTCTCTCTTGCTTCTTTGTTCCAAACTGTTCCTTCATCATCATCTTCATGATCTAGACTAGATAATTTTTGTAACCATGCAGATTTTGTTTGATGAATTAAATCTTTTCTTTTTTGTCTATCTGTATCACCTGCTTTAGATGATAACTTATCAAATATTTGTTGTGCAACTAATTTTGCATCTCCGCTAATTCCAACAGTTACTTTTTTAGTTAAACCAATTCTATCAGGATTGATATCAACTTGGATGATGCTTGCTTTCTTGGGCCAATAATCTATGCCATACCCTGGAAGTGTTGAAAATGGATTTAGTCTTGTTCCTAAAGCCAAAACAACATCTGCTTTTGAAATTAATTCCATTGCAGCTTTTGACCCATTATATCCTAAAGGTCCTACAGCCAAAGGATGACTTCCTGGAAAACTATCATTGTGCTGATAGCCAGAACAAACTGGAGAGTCTAATTTTTCTGCAAGTTTTTTTGTCTCTTCAATTGCACCACCGATTACAACTCCTGCACCAGATAAAATAACTGGAAATTTCGCATTTGATAAAAGTTTTGCAGCTTTATCTATAGCCTCTGCTCCTCCACCTTGTCTTTCTAATCTTACTATTGGTGGTAATTCAATATCTATAACTTGCGTCCAATAATCTCTTGGAACATTAATTTGTGCCGGCGCTGAACCTCTTATTGCTTTTTCAATTACTCTATTTAAAACTTCGGCCATTCTTGATGGGTCTCTGACTTCTTCTTGGTAACAAACCATATCTTTAAATAAGTTCATTTGCTCTACTTCTTGAAAACCTCCTTGGCCCATAGTTTTATTTGCTGCCTGAGGTGTTACTAATAATAATGGTGTATGGTTCCAGTAAGCAGTTTTAATTGGGGTTACTAATCCAGTTATGCCTGGTCCGTTTTGTGCAATGACCATAGACATTTTTCCTGTAGATCTTGTATAACCATCAGCAATTAGTCCACCATTTGTCTCATGAGCAACGTCCCAAAAAGTAATACCTGCATCAGGAAAAATATCAGAGATAGGCATGAATGCTGAACCTATTATTCCAAAAGCATGTTCTATGCCGTGCATTTGTAAAACTTTTACAAAAGCTTCTTCTGTTGTCATTTTCGTCATTAATAGAACCTTTCTAATCTAGCAAATGTAATAATTTTTTATAAAACTATTTCTTAATTGTCGCGATTAATATATAAGATTTTTAAAAATTCAAACAAACAAATCGACACGATAAAATGGCTACTGACATCATAATTCATGATAAAAAGGATAATGTAGGGGTTGTGGTAATCGAAAAAATTACACCAAAACAAGACTGTAAATGCTGGATTATGGAGGATGATAGCTCAACAGATATTCAATCAATGGATGAAATACCATTGGGTCATAAAATTGCTATGACGGACTTAAAAGAGGGAGACACAATTTTAAAATATGGTCACGACATAGGCAAAGTTGTTAAATCCATAAAAAAAGGTGAACATGTACATGTTCATAATGTAAAAACAAAAAAGTGGTAAATTGATGGAAATTCCAAAAAGTTTTTTAGGTTACAAAAGAGAAAATGGAAGGGCTGGAACTAGAAATCACGTAATTATTTTACCAGTGGACGATATTTCAAATGCTTGCGCAGAGGCAGTCGCTAACAATATAAAAGGAACTATCGCATTACCTCATTCATATGGACGATTACAGTTTGGAGCAGATTTAGAATTACACTTTAGAACAATGATAGGTACAGGAAGCAATCCAAATGTTGCTGCTGTGATTGTAATTGGTATTGAGCCAAAATGGACAAAAAGAATTGTTGATGGAATAGCAAAAACTGGAAAGCCAGTGGAAGGTTTTCATATTGAACGAACAGGTGACATTGGAACTGTTATGAAAGCATCTAAAAAGGCACAAGAATTTGTAATGTGGGCATCAGAAAAACAAAGAGAAGAATGTCCAATAAGTGATTTATGGATTTCTGTGAAATGTGGAGAGTCAGATACTACTTCAGGTCTTGCATCAAATCCAACAGTTGGAAATTTAATGGATAAACTTGAGCCACTTGGTGTTCATTTGTGTTTTGGTGAAACTTCAGAGCTAACTGGAGCTGAAAAAGTTTGTGCAACCAGAGGTGCAACAAAAGAAGCTTCAGATAAATTTATGAAAACTTGGAGCGCATATAATGATTTTATCTTAAAAGAAGCAACAGATGATCTTTCAGAGAGTCAACCAACTGCTGGAAATATTGCTGGAGGTTTGACAACCATTGAAGAAAAAGCATTTGGAAATTTTCAAAAAATCGGTGATTGTAAATTTATAGATGTTTTAGAGCCAGCGGAGGAACCAAAGAAAGGTAAAGGATTGTACTTTATGGATACTTCTTCGGCTGCAGCAGAATGTGTAACACTACAAGCAGCAGCAGGGTTTAATATTCATCTATTCCCAACTGGTCAAGGTAATATTGTCGGAAATCCAATAGAGCCAGTTGTTAAATTAACTGCTAATCCATTAACTGTTAAAAGCATGGGCGAGCATATTGATTGTGATGTATCGAAAATTCTTTCAAGAGAAATGAATTTATCAGAGGCGGGAGATAAACTTATTGAGACAACTCTAAGAGTTGCTAATGGAAGACTAACCTGCGCAGAAGCTTTAGGTCATAAGGAATTTGTTATGACCAAACTTTATAGAAGCGCATAATCACTTAATAAAAGATGGTTCTAAAAAATTATTTGGTGTTTATACCAGGTATAATTCTTGCATTTATTCTTTATTCTCTTTCTCAAGGTTTTAATAATATTATTGGCATTGAGCTTTTGGGATATAGCAAAAGTCCAATCTCAACAGCTATGATAGCTATTCTACTAGGTATTTTCTTTGGAAATTTATTTAAAATTCGTGAAAGTTTTCAAAAGGGATTAAATTTTAGTAAAGATTATATTTTAAAACTTGGAATAATTTGTTTAGGTATACAATTAAAACCTTTCGAGTTTTTAGAATTTGGAAAAATAGCAATTCCATTAATACTAATTTGTATAGTAAGCGTTTTAATCGTAATAAAGCTAATAATTAAAAAACTTCAAATACCAACTAGGATGGCTTACTTAATTTCAATTGGGAGCACTGTTTGTGGCACTACAGCCATTATGGCAGCTGCACCAGTATTAAGAGCTAACAAAAGTGAAATTTCTTATGCGATTGCTAATATTACTCTATTCGGAATATTGTCGATGTTATTATACCCCTATTTTGCAAATTTTTATTTTGAGGGAAACTCATTATTTGCTGGTCTTTTTTTAGGTACTGCTATTCATGAAACTTCACAGGTTGCAGCAGCTGGATTAATATATGATCAACAATTCAATAGCCCTGAAACATTAAATGTTGCAACTGTTACAAAACTTTTAAGAAACACTTTTTTGATAGTTATGATCCCTCTTTTCGCTTTTCTTTATAATAGAGGTAAAATTAAAGAAAGTAGTTACTCTATTTTAGATATATTTCCTTATTTTGTTCTAGGTTTTGTTGGAATGATAATCTTAAGAAATACGGGTGATGAATTTTTCTCAACTAATAATAATTGGATTGAAATTATAGGTTTAATTAAAGATAGTTCTAAAATTTTTTTAACTATGGCTATGGCAGCGATAGGTTTATCAACAAATTTAAAAGATATCAAAAATATGGGTTATAAGCCTTTTGTTGTTGGATTTATAGCAATGTTAACTGTAGGAATGGTAAGTATTCTCACGATTGAAATCTATCTTAAATTATTTATTTAGTTTGTTTTACTGGTTTAATAAAATACTTTTTTCTAAACTTTGAAATTAATCTTCTTATAAATGCAGCAGAAATTCCTAAGATAACAGCAAACAAAATTGAAAATAATCCGTAAAAGAATGGCATATCTTCGGAAAACTCTCTAATAAATTTTGAAAAAAAATTTAATTCTGTCAATTCCATAGATGATACTTCACGTTGTATCTCTTCAGCAAAAAAAGTATCATAAGCTATTACTATCCCAACAATTAATAATAAAATTGCTAATAAGGCCTTTAATCCCGAACTGTCAATCTGTTCTCCAAGTTTCTGGCCCACTTGAACTCCTACTATTGATCCTACAACTAGCATTAAAACCAACATTAGATCTATTGAACCATAGTTAATTGAATGAAGAAAAGTAACTATCACACTAACAAAAATTGTTACAAATAACGAAGTTCCAGGCACTAACCTTGTTGGCATCTTAATTATATAAATCATTGCGGGTACTAGAATAAATGCACCACCAATCCCCATTATAGCTGCAATAAAACCAACAACTAATCCAATTATGATAGGTGTAAATATACTTTCATATAATTTAGATTTTGGAAATCTCATTCTAAAAGGAAGACCATGAATCCAATAATGAACATGCAATTTTTTCCTCTCAACAATATTTTTTTTAGCTTTATCAATCTCACCCAAGCTTTCTACCAGCATCAAAGTCCCAATAATTGCGAGAATGTACATATAAGCCAAAGAAATAACTGTATCTATTTTTCCAATATCTTTAAAATAAGTGAAAGTAAAAATACCAATTATAGTTCCTATTGTTCCACCAACGACAATCATTAATCCCATTTTATAATCTAAAGTATTTTTTAGCCAATGAGTGGTAGATCCAGATACAGAAGTTGCTAAAATATTATTTGCTTCATTAGCTACTGCGTAAGCTGGAGGAACACCCATAAAGATTAAAAAAGGTGTCATTAAAAATCCACCCCCTACTCCAAACAAACCTGAAAGAACACCAACAATGGCACTTATCAAAAGTATTTCTACTGGGTTAATAAAAACTTGGGCTATAGGTAAAAAAACGTCCATCTAATAATAAAAACTTTAAATATTACTTATTTAAAAGTAATAAAAGTTCCAACTAAGATAACACCCCAACATGCAGCTATAGCTGAAAAAATTCCAGTTTTAATAAAAGTTGTTTTTTTATTTGCTATGTTATTTAGAATTTTTAAATTTGAAAGATGCATCTAAATCCCTGAATACACCTAGTAAAAAAATTGTCAAACTTTAATTAATAAATTGTAGCTCCAAAAATTTTGATCTCACCATCCTCAACCCCTAAGACCAATCTACCTAAAAACTCCCCAGGTATCTCTTTATTAGTCTGTTTGATTAATACTGTAATGTAGTCACCTCGTCTTAAAGTCCCAAAGGGTTCATAAGTTTCATTTAAATTTGTGATTATTTTATTGTTTGCCCATTGTTTACCAAGCTCTACTTCATTGGCTCCAAACAACATTTGAGTAGAAAAATCTTTAGTAAAACCGCCATAATCCTTCATATTTGAAGCTCGGACTAAATTTTCCCAAAAAGGTTTGCCAATCTTAAAAATCTCTTCATCTGACTTTGATAAAAGATCCATATATTTGCTTAAAAAAAATTATGAGGCTTTCTTTTTTTCTTTTTCATCAACTATGTGATAAACTGGAACTTTCTCCAATGAAAATTTACCAGTTTTAGGATCTCTTCTTGAAACTGTTAAACAATGCCAATTTTCATCATCTAACTTCATATGATCTCCTCTATAATAATAACCTGGCCAACGAGTTTCTTCTCTAAATAGAGTATGTTCGGTGACACATTGTGAGGTTAAAGCTCTATGTTTCAGCTCCCAAGCCCTCATTAATTGATGATAATCTTCTGCACCAACGTGCTCTAAATCTTCTTGTAGCCAATTTAAAAGTTCTAAGGCTTTTTTAAGTAAATTTCCGTTAGTCATATAGTTTGAGGTAATACCCCCAACGTATTCATCCATAATCTTTTGAAGTCTTTGTAATCCTTGTATTGGAGAAATATAACTTGGTGAAACAGTTCCTCCAGTTATTTCGTTTTGAGCAACTGTGTATGTTTCTAAAGGTTTGTAGACAGCTTTTTTAAAATTATCACATTGTTTATCTGTAACATTTATTCCTTCAGCTTTTTTATCTTCGATATATTTGACTGCTGCTTTTGCTGCTAATCTACCCTCTGTAAAAGAACCTGATGAAAATTTATGCGCACTGCCGCCCACTGTATCTCCTGCACCAAAAAGTCCATCAATTGTTAACATTCTGTTATAACCCCAGAAATATTCAGGTGGAGACAAATCTTCAGGTCCACTAACCCATGCTCCTGAACATGTTGCATGCGATCCCATAACGTAAGGTTCCGATGTTGTTAATTCAGGGTTTGTATACTTTGGATCAATATTTTGTGATGCCCAAACAACAGCTTGTCCAACTGTCATCCCTAAAAAGTTTTCCCATCCAACTGTTTCTAAATGTGGATCTTGAAAAGCCTCTTTAGTCACCATGTGAATCGGTCCGTTACCTGCAGCAACCTCTTGTATAAACGCATGGTTCCTTAAACATGTAGGAGTTGGATGATGATCAATGTACTCTCCAACTAATTCTTTAGTTTGATCATACCATTTTTTTTCATAATTTTCGCCATTAGCATTTTGTGTATATGTTTTTAAATGTAAAAAATATGCTCCAACAGGTCCATAACCATCTTTAAATCTACACAATACAATTCTATTTTCCATTTGAGTCATTTTTGCGCCTGCAGCAATAGGTAGTGCATATGCAGATCCGTTACTCCATGGTG
Source organism: uncultured Pelagibacteraceae bacterium (assembly GCA_902520335.1). Taxonomy (GTDB): domain Bacteria; phylum Pseudomonadota; class Alphaproteobacteria; order Pelagibacterales; family Pelagibacteraceae; genus Pelagibacter. Next base: position 10,373 of record CABYNS010000005.1, on the reverse strand, counting down.
CATACCAAGTTCTTCCCATGCCTTCTCCAACCGCTCTTGGTTTAAAAATATGCGATGCACCCCCTGCAGCAACAATAACTGCTTTAGCTCTAAATACATGAAAATCTCCTGTTCTCATATTAAATCCAACAGCACCACCAATTCTATTTTCTTGAGCTTCATCCATTAATAAATGAGTAACCATTATTCTATTATAAATTTTATCTGCAGATTTTTTTGCTGCCTCAGCAACGATTGGTTTATAGCTCTCACCATGTATCATGATTTGCCATTTACCTTCCCTTAAGTATCTTCCAGTTTTTTCATTTTTCATCATTGGAAGACCCCACTCATCAAACATGTGAACAGTTGAATCTACATGACGAGCCATGTCATAACCTAAATCTTCTCTAACCATTCCCATTAAATCATTTCTAGCGTACCTTACATGATCCTCAGGTTGATTTTCATCCCATTGCATACCCATGTAACAATTAATTGCGTATAAACCTTGTGCGACTGCACCACTTCGATCAATATTTGCTTTTTCAACACAAACAATTTTTAAATCTCTTCCCCAATGTCTAGCCTCGAATGTTGCTCCAGTGCCAGCCATTCCACCACCAATAACTAATACATCACATTCCTCATAATGTGTTTTGTGCTTAGCCATTAATAATAAACACCTTTTTTAAAAGACTCTTTGGGGACTGATGGTAGTTCTTTATTTGTATTTAAACCCTCTGGCTCACTATATAGTGTTTGTGAATTAATTTCTCCTTGATTAGGGGTATCACCTTCAGCAAGTTTAGGAATAAATTTACCCCAAGGTTTTGTTGTAATTGGGGATACGAAATTTTTTTCTGTTCCATTTCTAAATTTGATCTTCCAAGAGATGGTTCCTTTTTCTTCTTCTCTTCTAACTCTCACACTGTGACCCATAGGAGCAAAATCAGCATACCCTCTTACGTCAATTGCATGATTAGGACATGCTTTAACACATGAGTAACATTCCCAACAAAAATTTGGTTCAATGTTTTTTGCTCTTCGAATATTTTCATCTATGTGCATGATGTCCGAAGGACATATATCTACACAATGTCCACAACCATCACATCTTGTCATATATACAAAAGTTGACATAATTTATTTTTCTTCCATTTCTAATAACATATTAATAGTGTTTTGGCTCTTCTCTTTTTATACCTAAGCCAAATTGCTCAGGTGCATCTGCTGGTGGAGGAAGATTGTCTCTTGAACCATCAGCTTCAGCTAGATTTTTTTGTATTGCTGCTCCAGGTTTGTAGAACATATGGGCAAATTTAGACCAATAAACACCGCCAAACAAAATTAAATTAGATGCAACAAATAAAGTTAAAAACAAATATGATAATCCCATTTGTCCGTTAAATTGAGTGTAAGACCATGCTAACCCAAAAGTTGAGCATGCTAGTAAAGCTAAAACAAATAAATCAGCTTTAATGATTCTATACCAAGGATGAGCTTCCGCTGATACGTCTACTCTTAAAAAAAACCAAAACCAATACCCGCCCAAGCAAGTTAATATTGCCCCTGCATGCCAAATTAATGACCAAGTTTCAGAACTTGGTTTATCAGCACCTGTGTAACAAAAAACTAAAACAGCTGATGACACCCAAAATAAAATTGTTCCATACATTCCTAGAACATGGGCTAATCTTCTTTTACCAAAACCTAATTCAGAGGTAGTACCAATATCAACAACTGTTGTTTTAGCAATCACGGAAACTTTTTCTCCAACACCTAGTTCTTTTGTCGCTGATAGTTTTGCTTTTTTTGCGTTATTAAAAAAATAAGTCAAATTTTTATGATGTATCATTTGAATAATAGTTCCAGCTGCAATTAACAAAACCATTGCAATTATAAAAGATTGCATAGCAAACGGTGAGATGGTTTCTGATAAAATTGAAAATGGATTGTTACTTAACATTTCCGCCTTTTGTTAAATTTTGAATTAGTTTTAAAGTTTTATATATAGTTGAATTTATAGTTCAACCTCAAACTGGGGTCAATTTGTCTTTTATAACAGGCTAATTATTTCTTTTATAATGTTGTTTATTTGGAATGACCGATCGTACTCCACCCTGAGGATTATCTACATCACCTTCTCTACGGGGAATCAGATGAAAATGACAATGTAAAATAGATTGACCAGATACAATTCCTATATTTGTGCCTAGATTAAATCCTTTAACTAATGGATCTTTATTGATTATTTCTTTTTTTATAATTTTTAAAAGATCATTACAGGCAACCAATTCATCATTAGATAAATCAAAATAATCTTTTATGTGTCTTTTAGGTATAATCAAACAATGATGTTCTGAAACTGGATATGAATCATAACTTGCATATGCCAATTCATTTTCATGAGCACATCCACTTTTTTTAACATTACAAAATAAACAAGGATTGTTTGGGTCTTTCATTTGCTAAAATCTATAAGAATTACATTTATTTATAACTGCATCATATTGTTTTGATAAAAACTTGAATTTTTTTAGGTTTTTTCTTTTCCATTTAAGTTCATTTATAGTTTTAACTGAAGTAACACCTTTGCCAGTTCCTATTAATAATATTTCATCATAGTTTTTTATTTCTTTAAGCAAAATATCTTTTTTAATTATCTTTCTTATTTTTGTTTTAAAAAATTTATAAGTATTTCCCTCATAATAATCCTTTTTGGGAGTAAAAAATCTTTGATCTTTAACAAATAGTAAATTTGAGGTTCCAGTTTCTAATAATTTCTTATTAGATACCAATGCAATATCTGATTTAGAGTTATCCATTTTAGATAAATAAGATAAGATCTTTTTGTATTTAAGATTTTTAAATTCTGGTTTTTCTCTTTTTAATTTTACTAACCTCAAATTAAAATTTAATTTTGGTTTAACTCTTTTCCTTAAAGATATTGAAACGGTTTTCTTATTTATAGCAATTCTCAATAGATGATTATATTTCCTCTTTTTGGATAAATTTTTATTAATTATTTTTAAAATATCTGACTTTAATGATTTCTTTTTTATTTGATATTTTTTTAATGATAAAATTAAATTTTTTAAATGATTTTCAAAGAATAAAATTTTTGCTGGTTTGCCAAAAATCCACATCGTTGTGAAAATTCCATGATCCCCCCAAAGATCTTGGAATTCTATTTGCTTTAAATCTTTAAGCTGATAAGATTTTTTTAATAAGTAAGTTACCATTAATAGTTAAAAAAGATTCTGGGTGAAATTGAAATCCATAAATTTTTTCCTTTTTATTTTCAAATGCCATTGCGACTTTTGAATTTAAACATCTCATAGTTATCTCAAAATTATTAGATTTGAAAGGTTCTTTTAATTTTAAAGAATGATACCTGCCAACTTTAAATATTTTTCCTTTGTTGAATAAAGATTTGTTGGTGATTACTTTTATATTTGATTGAAAACCATGATAAATTTTTTTTTGTTCAACAATTTTTGCACCTTCACAAAAAAGAATATGTTGAAATCCTAAACAAATCCCAATGATTTTCTTTTTACCTTTATATTTTTTATAAATTTTTGAGGTAATTGGATAATTTTTTGGATTACCAGGCCCAGGTGAAAAAATTATTGTTGATGCTTGTTTAATTTTATTTTCGCTAACTTTATCATAGTTATCGCACTCAACTTTATCAAACAAAGCAAATTGATGAACAACATTATGAGTAAAGGAATCGTTATGGTCAATTACATAAATCATTTAAATAAATCTATTAACGCTTTAGCTTTAAGAAAATTCTCATTAAATTCATGATTGGCGTTACTATCGACAACGACTCCTGAGGCAACTGAAATTTCGGATATGTTCTTAAAATTTAAAATTGATCTTATAATTATATTAAATCTCATATCGCCATTAAATTTTATGTAACCAAAACTTCCTGTATAAATATTTCTATTTTCTTTTTCCTGATTATTCAAAAGATTAAGCGTATTTATCTTTGGACAACCAATAACTGAACCACCTGGCATCATCGCTTTAATTATTTCAAAATTATTTATATTCTTTTTTAATTTTCCCTTAATTAAGCTAACATAATGAAAAAGGTCTTTATATTCCTCAACGATTTTTTGTTTAGACAATTTTACTGAACCTACCTTGCAAATTCTTGATAAATCATTTCTTTCCATATCAACAATCATATTATGCTCTTTGGTTTCTTTTAAATTTTTTCTAAAATAATTTAATGCTTTTATTTTATTTAATTGCTTAGTTTTTTTTACAGTCCCAGCTATCGGTTTTGTAAATACGTCACTTCCTTTTTTTATGATTAAGGTTTCTGGGGAACAGCTAATAATTGAGTAATTATTATCTTTAATCATAAAAGCCTCCGGAGCTAGATTGGTATCAGATAATCTTGAAAAAAAATCTAACGGATTGATTTTTGACTTTGTTTTATATTTGGTGCAAATTTTAATTTGATATGTCTCGCCACTCTTTATCTTTTTCTTAAATTTATTGAATATTTTTGTATAATTTTTTCTATTAATATTAATTTTAAAGTCTCCACATTTAAAATTTTTAAAATAGTAATTTAACTTGTTACTGAGTTTAATCTTTTTTTCTGGTTTATAAAAAATACCTTTTGGAAAGTTAACATTTTTTTGTTTAGGGACTTTTACATTTATCAGATTATTTAATAACTCATATCCAAAAAAACCAATGAAAAGATCTGTGTTGGTTGATTGTTTTTTATTTTTTTTTGTTAAAAAACTTTTAATATTTTTATTATTTAAAATTATTTTTTTTGAAAAATCGGTGTAAAGATCAAACCCGTTTTGAGATTTATAAATAATGTAGGGTTTCCCTGATAAATGTATTTTTGTTAATTGATTTGTTCTATTCAATTTATTCTGTTTTTAATCTTAAAACCGGTTCTTCTTTTATTGGTAAATGAATTATTGCTGCAAAAACAGATAAAGCAATTGCTAAATACCACGCATAGTCATATGACCCATATGTATCGTGAAATAAACCTCCAAGATATGCACCAAAAAACGAACCAATTTGATGGCTTAAAAAAACTATTCCATATAACAAGCCCAAATATTTTGTTCCAAAAAGATGAGCAACTATTCCGCTAGTAGCAGGTACTGTCGATAACCAGAGGAACCCAAAACTTGCTCCAAATATAAATGCTGCAATATTACTAGCTGGAGTGAATATAAAGAATATTATTGAAACTCCTCGCAAAAAGTAGATTGCACTTAAGATTATTTTTTTACTCATTTTTACAGAAAGATAGCCGCTTAATAAAGAGCCAAAAATATTGAATAACCCAATTAGAGATAATATAGCTGCAGCAGTCCAATCCTCAAGACCTCTATCTATTACATACTTAGGAACATGAGTTCCAACTAAAGTAATATGAAATCCACAAACAAAAAAACCAGATACAAGTAAAATATAACTTTTTGTTTTGAAGGCTTCATTGAGTGCTTCTGAAAATGATTGGTCTGATGTTTTTTCCACATTTTCAGTTGCAGATGGAGATCTTACGAAGTAAGCAGCTACTAAACCAGCAATTAAAAGCATTCCGAAAACTAATAAAGTATAATTCCATCCAAATTCATTTAGAGAGTAACTTGTGAAAATTGGTGACAAAAAGTAACCAAACGATCCAATAGCAGTCACAAAACTCATTGCAATAGTTCTTGTAGATAAAGGAAAGTGTTTTCCAACAATAGACATTGGAATACTAATGGCTGTCCCCCCTAATCCTATTCCAATTAACAACCCCATGTGTATTTGAAAAAATATTCCTGTATTAGGTCCTGTATATAAAAAAAATATTCCAGCGGCGTAAAAAATAAATGCTGAAATAATTGCTATATGACCACCATACTTATCTGCAATAACACCAAAAATAGGTCCAGTTAATCCCCACATTAACATCTGCATTCCTATCGCAAAACCAAATGCTGTATTGCTTATTTTGAGACTTTCATTGAAATCCATGAAAAACAAACCAAAGGTTTGTCGTACACCAAGTGAAATTAAAACAACAAAACAAGCAGCAAATAGTGTGATTAATGCTTTTCTGGATTGAAAAAATTTTTCTGTACTCATTTCAAATGCCTTAATGCTTGTTTTAAATCAGCAATTAAGTCATCGGGATCCTCAAGTCCTATGTGAAGTCTTACTAAATGCTCATCTTTTTTTAATTTCATAAATTTTCTTTTTCCAGTCTCTCTAAATTCTTGATGTAGAGCTAAACTCTCAAAGCCTCCCCAGCTGTAACCGTAACCAAATAATTTAAGAGAGTTTACAAATTTTCTTACAGAATTAGTATTTTTTGATTTTATCATTAAACCCATTAATCCTGAGGCACCTGAATAATACTTTTTCCACATTCTAAAATTTAAAGAATTTTTCTTAAATGGATAGAGAAGTTTAATCTTTTTATTTTTTGACAAGAAAGCTGCAATTTTTTTTGCATTTTCTCTATGTCTATCTAATCTAACATCCAAAGTTCTCAAACCTCTTGTAATCAAATATGCATCATCAGGTCCTAATCTTAAACCTGTTATTTTTTCAGCAGCTTTTACTTTTTGGAAAACTTTTTTATTTACTGCTAGACTTCCACCCATAACATCAGAATGGCCAGAGTAATATTTTGTAGCAGAAACAATAGCCATATCAAAACCAAGTTTAATTGGCTTTAAAAAATAAGGTGTGCCCCAAGTATTATCTATAGCAGTTAAAATTTTGTGTTTTTTTGAAATTGAAATAATTTTTCCAAGATCTTGGAAATCAAAAGTATTACTTCCGGGGTTTTCTACAAAAATTAATTTAGTTTTTTTTGTTATATTTTTTTCTAAAGTTTTTAAGTCACTTGGATTATAAAAAATTGTCTTAATATTAAATTCTTTCAAAAAATCCTGAGTTAAAATCCTTGTTGGACTATAAACTGGGTCAGCTGCAATAATTTCATCTCCTGGTCTTACAACGCTAAAGATAGCTAAAAATACTGATCCAAAACCTGTAGGAGTAGTAAATACATGATAACTTTCCTCAAGTTTGGTCAAAATTTTTTGTAGTATGAACGTTGTAGAAGTTCCTTGTCTTCCATAATCATAATGACCACCTATTGGATTTTTTTGAGCTTTTTTTTGTGTTTTTCTTATGTGTTGCATTGACTTAAATATAATCGTTGAAGCCCTTACAACTGGTGGATTTACAGACTGATTATGAAAATCTTTTGCAGTATGTTTCAAAAAAGTTTTAAAAGATTTTGACATAAAAAAATTGATAACTCTAAAGGACAATGCTATATCCGATCAATAATTTCAATTAAATTATAACTGAAGGAAATAATGGGGTATCCAAAAAAACATCGAGGCCGAAGAAAAATGGGCTCAAAAAAAAGAAGAGCTAGAAAAAAAAATAAAAAGAAATAGTCCTTAATGAATTCAATAGAAAAGGCAAGATCCATAAGTATATGGATTTTTATAGTACCATTTGTTGCGGTTAATGCTTGTTTAATATTGGTTACACAGTTCCATGGTGTCTTTGAAAGTGAGGCAGATAGATTATATAATACCATTCCTTATATTGATGGTGGAGCATCTATAAGCAGAACGGCAAGACCATATCCTTCATGGTTGATATTTAAACCTGCAATGTTTTTGACGTCTTTTTTGTTAATAAAGTATTGGTTGTTTAATAGAGATATCATTAGTTATTTTGAAAATAATCACAAAAACATAAAAAAAATAGTATTTTTTGGAATTGCATCAGCAATAGCTTTAACCATTCATTCAATTTTTTTAGGAATTAAATTTGACAATGATTTATACAAACTTTTTAGAAGAGTGGTGATGTTATCATTCATTGTATTTGAAATAGTTGCACAAGCTTATCTTGTAGCGACATTTTTTTCTTTTAAGGAAAAATTAAAAATTTATATACACCCAATAATTTTAAATTTGAAAATTTCATTAGTATTTTTATTAGTCTTGGTTGCAATTATAAGTATACCCATTATCAGCCTTCCTGGTGACGATTTCTTTGGAGTTAATTTGAAGTTTCTAAAACATGCGCTCGAATGGGATTATTTTCTAGGTGTAATTACTTTTTACTTACTAACTTTTTTAATGTGGAAAAAAAAAGTTAATTCTTAATCCACCCGCCACCTAAAACCTTTAGACCAAACTTATCTTGATTATAAAAAACACAAGCTTGTCCTGGAGAAATCCCATCTTCAAATTTTTCTAAATTAACTAAAGCTGTATTATCATTTTTAAAATTTACTTTTCCTTTAAGAAGTTTTCCTGTTGATCTTACCTTGACAAAAATTTCATCATTAAATTCCTCAATATCAGCAAGAATATTTAAATCATTAAGCCTAATTTTTTTTTTTCCGAGTTTTTCCTTGGGCCCTACGAATATTTCATTTTTGTCAGCATTAATTTTTACTACATACAAAGCTGCTTTATCTGAAACTTTAATTCCTTTTCTTTGACCAATAGTGAAATTAATAATTCCATCATGAACACCAATTACATCACCCTCTAAATTTTTTATGTTTCCCTTTTTAAATGACTCAGGTCTAAATTTTTGTATCACTGACGCATAATCTCCATTAGGTACAAAACAAATATCTTGACTATCTGGCTTATCTGCAACGTTTAAATTTAATCTTTTTGCGATAGACCTGGTTTCATCTTTGAGCATACCTCCCAACGGAAATCTTAAATAATTTAATTGTTCCCTTGAGGTATTAAATAAAAAATAACTTTGATCCCTATTTTGATCAACGGCTTGATACATATTTGTCTCATTATTTGTAGTAATACTCTTAACATAATGACCAGTAATTAAAGCATCGGCATCTAAATCCTTAGAAACTTCAAATAAATCCTTGAACTTTACAGTTTGATTACATTGTACACATGGAATTGGCGTTTCACCTTTTAAGTAACTGTTAACAAAATTATCAATTACACCTTGTTTAAATTTGTTTTGATAATAAAGAATTTTATGATCAATATCTAATTTCTGCGCAACTCTTTTTGCATCCATAATATCCTGACCTGAACAACATTGTTTTGATGCAGCAACTTCTTTTCCATCATCATATAACTTTAAAGTTATTCCGATTACTTTGTAGCCCTCTTTTTTCATCATCCCTGCAACAGTTGAGGAATCCACTCCTCCTGACATAGCAACAACAACTGTTGTTTCAGAAGGTTTTTTTTTTAATCCTATTGAATTTAAATTGTTACTCATTAGGTGCTATTTATACTTATTTATATTATAAGTTAAGTTAAATGATTTTTGATTTTGAACCAGGTGACAAAGTTTTCAATCCAGCCCAAAAAGATTGGGGAATAGGACAAGTTCAATCAATAATTAAAAGTAAAGTAACAGTTAACTTTCAAAATGTTGGAAAAAAAGTAATTAATTCTGAGAATATTGAATTAAAAAAAGTAAATGACACAAAATGATATTAAAACGATTGTTGAAGATTTAACTCAAACTTTTTTAGACGCAGGAAGAGTTTCCTTAGATCTAAGAAAAAAAGGTCTTATTAAAGAAATAAAATCTGATAACACACCTGTGAGTAATGGTGATCTAGAAGTTAATAAAATTTTAACTAAAAAAATATTAGAATTAACTCCAAATATACCAATAGTGTCAGAGGAAGCATCAGAAAATAAATCGCGAGATAACTTGGAAAATTTTTGGTTAATTGATCCAATCGATGGTACATACGACTACATTAATGACCTTGATGAATTCACAATAAATGCAGGATTAATAATTAAAAAAAAACCTGCTGCTGGATTAATTTATGCCCCAGCAAAAAATAGAATGTTTTATTCTTATGGAGAAGATTTATCTTTTGAATTAATAAGTGGAAAGCCAAATAAATTAGATAATTCAAAAAATTTTAATGAAGATGAAATTAAATTTGTATCTTACTCTAATAAAATCAAACCAGAAATAAATGAAATATATAAAAAACTTAATGTAAAAAAATATGTAAGAATGAAAAGTTCTTTAAAATTTTGTGTAATTGCAGCTGGAGAGTATGATGGTTATGTTGCGGAGCCAAGAGCTTCAGAATGGGATATAGCTGCAGGTCATGCAATTTTAAAACATTCTGGTGGAAGTGTGACTGATTTTAATGGACAAGAAATTTTTTATGGAAAAAAAGATTTTAAAAACCCAAGTTTAATCTTAAAAAGTAAAAATATTATCTAATGGACGAACAACTAAGAATTATTTTAATCATAATTGTTTCGGTTTCAATTTTTGGTTTACTTGTTTTTGTTTTTGTTAAAAATTATATAAAAAATAAGATTGATTATTTAGTGAAAGAA
>CABYNS010000004.1 GCA_902520335.1 uncultured Pelagibacteraceae bacterium | reverse complement strand
CTAGATGCGAAACTGAACCTTGATTAGTAGTTATTGTTGACCATATCTCATCATCATTCTTACCGTGACTTTCCAAAATCTCCTCAAGATATCTATTTCTTACATTGAAAGATCCTGACAAAGTTTTGTGAGTATAACTGTTAGCTGCAATAGGCTCTACTCCTGGTGATGCACCTCCGCAGATTATTGAAATAGATGCAGTTGGTGCTATTGCGGTCTTATTTGAAAATCTTTCTTTGAAACCATATTCTGCAGCATCTGGACATGCACCTCTTTCCTCAGCTAAATCTTTTGAAGCTTGATTAACTTTTTCATGAATATTTTTAAAAATCTTTTTGTTCCATGACTTTGCCATCACAGACTCTAGTGGAATTCTTTTTTTCTGTAAGAAAGAATGGAAACCCATCACTCCTAACCCAACACTTCTTTCTCTCTCAGCAGAGTATTTCGCATCTCTAAATTGCTCAGGTGCTTTGTTGATAAAATCAGATAAAACATTATCTAAAAATCTCATTACATCTCCAATCATATCTGGATCATCTTTCCACTCATCATACTTTTCTAAATTTAATGAGGACAAACAACAAACAGCTGTTCTATCTCTTCCATCTTTATCGATACCAGTAGGTAAAGTTATTTCACTGCAAAGGTTTGAAGTTTTAACTGTAAGGTTTGCAAGCTTATGATGTTGCGGTATTTGTCTATTAACAGTGTCAATATAAATAATATAAGGTTCACCTGTTTCAATTCTTGCTGTTAATAATCTAATCCATAAATTTCTTGCAGATATAGTTTGTTGAATAGTTCCGTCAGCAGGACTCTTTAGTGCCCATTGCTCATCATTTTCTACAGCTCGCATAAATGCATCAGAAACTAAAACACCGTGGTGTAAATTTAATGCTTTTCTGTTCGGATCACCACCAGTTGGTCTTCTCATTTCCATAAACTCTTCTATTTCAGGATGGTCAATTGGAAGATAACATGCTGCAGATCCTCTTCTTAATGAACCTTGGCTGATTGCCATAGTTAATGAGTCCATCACTTTTATAAACGGAATAATCCCAGAAGTTTTTCCAACTTTACCAATCTTCTCACCTATTGATCTCAAATTTCCCCAATAACTTCCAATACCTCCACCTTTTGCGGCTAACCAAACATTTTCACTCCAAAGATCTAGAATGCCGCCTAAGCTATCCGATGCTTCATTTAAAAAACATGAAATTGGTAATCCTCTTTTAGTTCCACCATTAGACAAAACAGGTGTAGCTGGCATGAACCAGAGATTACTTATATAATTATAAATTCTTTGCGCATGCAAATTGTCATCTGCATATGTACTAGCTACTCTCGCAAATAAATCTTGAAAAGATTCGTTGTGACCAAGGTATCTGTCTTTTAAAGTTGCCTTACCAAAGTCAGTTAGGTTTATATCTTTTGATCGGTCAATTTTAATTATTATGCCCTTATCATTTTGAAATAATTCAGTTTCGTTATTTAAAGAGAATAAATCTGGTCTATTACTTTTTTGGACTTCTCTAACCTCGGGGCTATATTCAGAGACAGCTTTCTTTAATGCCTGCGATAGTATTTTATTCATTTTTTGTTAATATATCTTGTTAATATAGCGAAAACAACTATATGTTGTGTGCGCTTGATGTTAATATACTAAATATTATGTAAATCAACAGAACATTTATAGAACAGTGAAAAAAAAATTCAACTATAAAAGTGAAAAAAATGTAAGTAATTAACAGCATGTCTCAATCAATAAAAATAGACCCCTTCGGATTTAGAGAATATGACGCTAGATGGATTTACGAAAAAGACATTAATGAGCCAGGAATCACGAATCTTGGAAAAGGTCTAGGTACCCAAATTAAAGAACATACTAAAAAAGAAAACCCAAGAGTAATAGTTGGGCATGATTACAGATCATACAGCGAAAAAATAAAATCAGCTTTAAAAAAAGGTTTACTATCAACTGGATGTTTTATTGAAGATGTTGGTTTATCTCTATCACCAATGGTTTATTTCGCACAATTTAATTTAAATGCTGATGCAGTTGCAATGGTGACAGCTAGTCATAATGAAAACGGTTGGACAGGAGTAAAAATGGGAATCAAAAAAGGATTAACTCATGCACCCGAGGAAATGAAAGAATTAAAAGAAATTACCTTAAACCAAAATTTTACTAAAGGTAACGGTAATGAAAAACAAATTAAAAATTTTGATAAAGTTTATAAAGAGGATTTAATAAATAAAAATAAGTTAAAAAAGAAAATAAAAGCTGTTGTTGCTTGTGGTAATGGTACAGCAGGGATTTTTGCTCCAGATATACTAAGAGGAATTGGATGTGAAGTAGTAGAATTAGACTGTAATTTAGATTGGAATTTCCCAAAATATAATCCAAACCCTGAAGATTTAGAAATGCTCCATGCAATTGTTAAATCAGTAAAAGAAAACAATGCTGATATTGGTTTTGGTTTTGATGGAGATGGTGATCGTGTGGGTGTAATTGATAACGAGGGAAACGAAATTTTTTCTGATAAAATAGGCTTATTGATCGCTAGAAATTTATCTAATTCACATAAAAATTCAAAGTTTATTGTCGATGTAAAATCTACTGGTCTTTACTCAACTGACAAAATTTTAAATAAAAATCAATGTGAAACTTTATATTGGAAAACAGGTCATTCTCACATCAAAAGAAAAGTACATAATGAAAAAGCTTTAGCTGGATTTGAAAAAAGTGGGCACTTTTTTTTCAATCAACCATTAGGTTATGGTTATGACGACGGAATTAATTCAGCAATTCAAGTTTGTCACTTATTAAATAATCAAGATAAAAAAATGAGCGAAATAATTAAAGAACTTCCAACCACCTACCAGTCACCAACAATGGCACCTTTTTGTAAGGATGAGGAGAAATACAAAGTAGTTGACGAAATGGTAAGGGAATTTAAAAAAATAAAAGACCAAAAAATAAAAATAGATAATCAAGAAATAAAAGAAATTATAACTGTTAATGGAGTTAGATTTTCTTTTGAAGATGGTTCTTGGGGTTTAATTCGAGCATCCTCTAATAAACCCTCATTAGTTGTAGTAACTGAAAGCCCTACTTCTGATGAAAGAAAATTAAATATTTTTAAATTCATTGATAAAACATTAATGAAAACTGGCAAGATTGGTGAGTACGATCAAAAAATTTAATAAGTGAAAGATTCAACTAAAAAGTGTTCATAAAACTGTAAAGAATCATTTATTCTTAGTATGTGAGGTGATGGAGGGAGACTGAAGTCACCTCTTTTTTTTTATGGCAGATAAAAAAATTAGATCAATAGCTAAAACTTTTTCTTGGAGATTTATCATTTTTGTTTATTGGGTAATTTTTGGATACATATACACCGGAACATTCACAGGTGCAGGAATACTCGGTGTTGGATCAATAGTTCCACTTTTTTTTTACTATTTTCATGAAAGAATCTGGAACAAGGTTAAATGGGGAACTGGTTAATATTAATTTATTGATAAGTATTCAAAAAAAGATCTAATCGATACAATAATTAAGAATATTCCAAAGATCTTGCTCAATATATTTTTATCTATTTTATAAACTGCTTTCGCGCCTACTCTAGCCATTATCATTGTCACTGGCACGAAAACTAGAAATCCAAGTAAATTCACATATCCAAGACTGTAGGGTGTATTAATATTATCTACAATTTTACCCCCAGTAATCATTGTAATTGTGCCAAATACAGCAATCAAAAAACCAACTCCTGCTGCAGTTCCTATTGATCTCCTAATATCGTATCCAAAAGTTCTCATAAAAGGAACCATTAATGAACCACCACCAATCCCCAGTAACACAGATATAAAACCTATAATAACTCCAGAAATATTTTTAGCTGAGTCAGAGATCATTTTTGGATTTTTTAAAATCTGTTCCCTAAAAAAAATAAAAAATAAACCAACAATAAAAGCCATAATAGAAAAGAATAAAACGAAAGCTGGGGTTTTTAAGTTTACTGCTAAAAATGTTCCACCAATTACACCAAATAAAATAAATATACCAAATGATTTTATTAACTTAAAATCAACCGCATCATACTCCATGTGAGTTTTTGTTGATATGATGGAAGTTGGAATTATGATTGCTAATGAAGTGCCAACTGAAAGATGCATTCTTGTTGCAATATCAAAATCTAAGACAGTAAATGCATAATAAAGCGCTGGTACTATTATAATTCCACCACCAACACCTAATAAACCTGCCATAAAACCAGCAACTGAAGCTGCTATAGATAAAACTAGCAATAGATTTATAATTTCATTAATGTCTAAAGTTTCCATTACGAATTCGCCTGAATCGCTTTCTCATTATTCTGAACAATAGTCATAATATGTTTTGCTTTTTGAAAATCAGAGTCTCTTGCCATCATGTTATCACTTAAATATCTTTTCCATTCTTTAGAGCCAACTTGTCCATGATATAGACCCACTGTATGTCTCATGATATGATTAATTTTTGTTCCTGATTTTACTTCTCTATCAGCATACTCTAAAAGTTTTTCTACAACTTGTTCCCTTGTAGGACTATTCTTTGTCTCAAATATTTCTTTTTCAATTTCAATTAAAAAATATGGATTTTGATATATTGATCTTCCTATCATTACACCATCGCAAAACTTCAAATGGTTATTAATTTCATCAACTTTTGTGATTCCACCATTTATAATTATTTCTAAGTTAGGATTTTCTTTTTTAATATCATAAACCATTTTATAATTTAGTTTTGGAATATTTAAATTTTGTTTTGGGGATAAACCTGTCAAGATTGCTTTCCTTGCATGCAAAATAAATGTTTTTGAACCAGCATCTCTCATCTTATGAATAAAATTGTTTAAATAATCAAACTCTTCTGTATCATCAAAACCAATTCTTGTTTTAGCTGTTATAGGAATTTGACAAGCATTTACCATTGAATTAATGCATTCAGCGACCAAGTCAGGTTCTTTAATTAAACATGCGCCAAACTTATTTTTTTGAACTTTTTTGCTAGGACAACCAAGATTAATATTAATTTCATCGTAACCCATATCCTCTGCAATTTTTGCTACTTCTGCTAACTCTTCTTTATTAGATCCACCTACTTGTAAAGCCAATGGTTTTTCTTCAGGACTAAAAGATAAAATTTTTTTTCTATCACCATGAATTGCGGATTTTGTTGCAACCATCTCAGTATAGAGCATTACATTTTTGCTCATCAGTCTTAAAAAGAAACGATCATGCCTATCAGTACAATCCATCATTGGGGCAACTGATATTTTTCTGTTTATTTTTTTTTTAGAATCCAAGGTCTTTACCCATTATTTTATCAGGTAACCATGTAACAATCTCAGGAAAAATACATAAAATTACTATAGCTAAAGCCATAATTATCATAAACGGTATAGATCCTTTTAAAATTTCTGACAAACTAACGTCCGGGGTAATTCCTTTTATAATATAAAGATTTAATCCAACTGGTGGTGTAATTAAGCCAATCTCCATATTGATTGTAAAAACTATTGCAAACCAATATGGGTCGAAACCTAAAGTCGTAATCACTGGCAATAATATTGCTGAGGTCATTACAATAACTGCAACTGGAGGCAAAAAGAAACCAGCTATCAAAAGAAATATGTTTATTAGAATGAACACAACCCATTTGTTTGAGCTTAATTCGACCATACTCTGTGCTAATGACTGAGTTACATACAATTGAGATAGAGTGAATGCAAAAAGATATGAAGCAGCAATAATAAACATTATCATTACGCTTTCTTTCATTGAAACTTTAACAATGTTCCAAATCTTCTTTGGCTGATAAATTTTATAAACAACAGCAATCAAAACAAAAACTAAAAATGCCCCTACTCCAGATGCCTCAGATGGTGTTGCAACTCCTCCATAAAGTACATATAGAACTCCTACTATAATAGCCAAGAAAGGAAAAATTCTTGGTAATACTTCAAGTTTTTCTTTTAAAGTTGGTCTTACTCTATTTCTCAAAGCTTTTGCAGCATCTTTATCAATAAAATAACTGTGTATTAAAGCCCATATCGCAAACATACCTGCCAACATAAAGCCTGGTATAAGACCACATAAAAACAATCTTCCAATTGATGTACCAGTTGCAATTCCATAAACAATTAAAACAATACTAGGAGGAATTAAAACTCCTAAAGTTCCTCCAGCAGCAATGGTTCCTGTTGCGATTTGATCGGAATAACCTCTTTTTCTCATCTCTGGTATTCCCATTGTCCCGATCGCAGCACAAGTTGCAGGACTAGATCCGCTTAAAGCTGCAAAAATTGAACAAGCGCCAATATTTGAAATTACCAATCCACCTGGTACTCTCCAAAGCCATCTATCTAATCCTGTATATAAATCTTTTCCAGCAGGAGAATTAGCAACAGCCATTCCCATTAAAATAAACATTGGTATCGAAAGTAAAACGAAAGAATTTAATCCTGCAAAAAATGTTTCAGCAAAAACATCAAGCATTTGAAAACCTTCAAATGTTACTAAAAGAGCTATCGAAACAAAACTCAAACCAAATGCAATCGGAATTCCAGAAAAAAGTACCAATAAAGTAAAAACCGCTACAATTAATGCTATAATTAATGGATCCATTTATTTAAAATCCTCTTCATCAGTTAATTTTATAATTTCTGCGATATACTGTAATATCATTAATAAAGCTCCTAACATCATTGATGAATATGGTATCCATAGTGGTGGATCCCACACAGTTCCTGTTGAATAATTTTTGGTAAATGCTTCCTCGACCATTAAGAATCCAAAATAAAATAAAATTAGGAAAAATAATAAACTAATAGAAGATGTAAAAATTTTTAATCTAACAATATTTTTTTTGGATAAAAAATCGTAAATCCATTCCATGCTCACATGAGCTTTTTCACTTAGAACATATACACTTCCTATAAAAGTTGAAGCAACCAATAACATTGTGACAAGTTCTGTTTGCCATGTAATTGCTCTTTGAAAAAAATATCTTTCAAAAACAAGTTCAACGATTACCAAGATTGATAAGAGCAATGCTAATACAGCGAAAGCACCACATGCTTTAGCTATTAGATCGCAAAATTGAAGATACTTTTTTTTCATAAAAAAAACCCCTATTTAATAAGAATAAATAGGGGTTCTTTATATATTATTTTATTTAACTGCTAAAGCCATTTCCATCAGCTTATCGCCACCTGGAACTTTATCAGCAAATGCTTTATGAGAAGATTTTTTTGCAATCTCTACCCATGCAGCATGGTCTTTTGCATCCATGTATACTAATTTTACACCTGCAGCTTTATAAGCATCTTCAAACTTTTTATCTAAGTTTTCTACTTGAGCTGTCATGTATTTCTCAGCAACTTTTCCTGCCTTCATTAAAGCTTTTTGTTGCTTAGAATTTAGAGCATCAAAAGACTTTTTCGACATCAAAATTGGCTCATACATAAACCATAGACCAAATTTTCCTGGAGGAGTTGCACATGAAACTTGTTCATAAATTTTGTAACTTACAAAACTTCCTGAACTTGTGTTAGCACCTGTTAATACACCAGTTTGTAAACCTGTGTAAATTTCAGATGAAGGCATACTTTGTATACCAGCTCCTGCTGCCTCTAACATTTGGTTAAATGCTTTTCCTGCAGCTCTCATAACTTGACCTTTAGCATCGCTAGGATTTTTGATACATTTTGTTTTTGAAGCAAAACCACCACCTAACCAAGCATCAGATAAAACTACAACACCTGCATCATTAATAATCTTTTTAATTTCAGTCATCATTGGACCTTTATTAAATCTTAATGCGTGGTCATGATTTTTCACTGTTCCAGGCATTAAAGTTGCATCAAATTCTGGATGGAATTTAGAAGCATATGCTAATGGAAAAGCAGAAATATCTAATTGACCAGTAGTCATTGGTTTCCACTGTTCTTTTGGTTTGTATAATGATTTAGCTGGGTAAATTCTAATATCTACTCCAACATTTGCTTTTTTAACCTCGTCAGCAATGATTTGAACCATTTCATGACGTGGATCATAAGATCCATCAGCTCTTGGTGTACCAGGCCATTGGTGACTAGCTTTCAGCGTAACCGCATAAGCAGAACCAATAGTAGTAAAAACAAAAACTAATGAAGTTAAATATAAAGATATTTTTTTAAACATTATTTTTTCCCTCTATTGTTATTTTTAATAATTGAATTAAAGTGAACTTATTAATAAGAGTCAAGTCGACAAAAACTCATGATATACGTAATTATATGGATGGACCTTTAAAAAACCTTCTAGTTGTTGATCTAACAAGGGTATTGGTAGGTCCTTACTGCACAATGATATTATCAGATCTTGGTGCAAGAGTAATTAAAGTTGAAGCCCCAGAAATTGGAGATGACTCTAGAAAATTTGGACCATTTATTAAAGATTACTCAGCCTATTTTATGTCATTGAATAGAGGTAAAGAGAGTATTGCGCTGAATTTAAAGAACAGTGACGATAAAAAAATTTTTGATAAAATTTTATCTAAAGCAGATATTTTAGTTGAAAATTTTAAACCAGGTACTTTAGAAAAATGGGGTTACGGTTGGAAAGATGTAAATAAAAAATATCCTAAATTAATTTACGCATCTGCTTCTGGATTTGGTCAAACCGGTCCTTTAAAAGAATTGCCTGCTTACGATATGGTTGTGCAGGGCATGGGTGGATTAATGAGCGTAACTGGTCAGCCTAATTCTGAACCAACTAGAGTTGGGACATCAATTGGTGACATCACTGCTGGATTATTTACAGCAATTGGAATTAACGCTGCACTTTATGATAGACAAAAAACAGGTAAAGGAATGTACATAGATGTTTCAATGCTAGATTGTCAAATAGCAATTTTAGAAAACGCTATAGCTCGTTACTTAGCAAAAAATGAGATACCAAAACCAATGGGTTCACGTCATCCATCCATTGCACCTTTTGAAGCTTTCAAAACAAAAGATAGTTACATTATCATTGCTGCTGGAAACGATAGATTATTTGAAAAACTTTGTGAACTTTTAGCAATGCCTGAGATGAGTAAAGATCCCAAATTTTCTGACAATTCATCTAGAGCTAAGAACATGGATGAACTTAAAAATATACTTGAAAAAAAATTAGTTTCTAGATCCACCAATGAATGGATTAAAGATATGGAAAAAGAAAAGATTCCATGTGGTCCAATATTCAATATTAAAGAAGCAGTAGAAAATCCTCAAGTAGATGCAAGAAACATGATTGTTAAAGCATTTCATAAAGAGATTGGAGATTTTAAATTAGCAGGTAATCCAATTAAAATGTCTACTTATAAAGATGAAAAAACTAGAGGTGATATCCCTGATTTAGACGAACATAGGAAAAAAATTTTAAAAGAATTTACTTAATTGTTCTCAACTTCATTTGAAGTGTCATGCTCAGTAGCTTGATTTTCTGTTTCAGTCACCTCATCTAACGAAACATCACCTTGCTCATCACCTGTCTCATCAGTTGCAGCTGTATCAATATCTGGTTTAGCAGTTTGAGATAGTTCTGCTAAATCTTCATTAGAAACTTGAATTTTCTCTGGAGTTTTTCTTGCTCTCTTAGATGGTAAAATAGGTGTACCACTTTTTGAAATTTCACCTTTATATAGACTTTCAAAATCATCACCTACATCTTCATCATCTTCAGCACCATCATCAACTTGCTCTACATGTTTTCTTAATTTATAAACTGCACTTTCAGTAAGTTCATTAACTTTAATATTTTCTTCTGCTATTTCTCTTAGAGCTATAACTGTATTTTTATCGTTATCTCTATCTAAAGTTGGTTCTATTCCAGTGTTAAGTTGAGTTGCTCTTTCTTTAGCAACTAACACTAATTCATAAGGACTTTCTACTTTATCGATGCAATCTTCTACTGTTACTCTAGCCATGTGGAGTATCTATACAGTGAACTTTAAAAAATCAAGGAGAATTTTATAAATACTTTGGATTTAGCTTATTTCTGACAAAAAATAACAGGACGGCAGCTATAGCAATATAGATAAATGATACTTGAGCAACCTGTTCTATTGAAAATCCTGTATCAATTAAAAGACCAAATAGTGCAGTACCAAAAGCGGTTGAAAAAACCATTAATGCTGTAGTTAAGGCTTTTATAGATCCGATGTGCCTTACACCATAAATTTCTGCCCATGTTGAAGAGCCTAATACGTTTGCAAGTCCATTTGATATACCAATTAAACCTAAAAATAAGAAAGCTGAAAATGAAATATCAAAATACATTAAAACTATTGTTGAGATTAACAACGGTATATTCATAAAAATAAGCAACTTTCTGCTAGTGAATTTATCAATCAAGTAACCTGCAACTAGCAAAGTTATTACTGATAAAACTGAATAAACCATAAAAGACTGGGCAATTACATAAGTGCCCCACCCTTTAGATTCAGTAATAAAAGATTGGTAAACAAATACACCTGTTGCAATCCATGGCATCGCTAACATATTCAAACAAACAATATAAAATCTATAATCTTTAAGCACTTCAATTCTTTTCCACTGTTTTATATTTTCATTAGACTTATTTTGATTTATTTCTTCTCTAGACTCAAAGTTTAAATTCCTTACCAAGATAAAAGAAGTAATTGGAAGAAATATTAAAACTAATATTGAAATATATATCCATAAATTTTGCCAAGAAGTAACAGTAAGTAAATATACAATTAAAACAGGTAATATAAATTCAGCAGTAGAGAGACCAAACCAGCTTGTGCTTAAAGCTTTTCCTCTAGATTTTGTAAAATATCTTGAAATTGTCGTTGTTGCAGTATGAGACATCATACCCTGACCTGAAAATCTCATTAAAAAAATTGCAATAAATAAAAAAGTTATTGATGAAATTTTTGAGAAGAAAAAACATGAAAAAGATAAAAGTATTGTAACAAAAAATGCAAATTTAAATATATTGATGTCATCTATTTTTTTTCCAACCCAAATTAACAAAAAACTGCTTAGCAAAGTTGCGGATGCATAGATTGTTCCAAATTGTCCCTGGGTGATAGATAATGCATCTCGTAAACTTGAATTAAAAAGACCAAGAAAAAAACTCTGTCCAAAACTAGAAAAAAATGTAAATATGAATCCAAATATAATTACTTTTAAACTTAAACTTTTAAACATATTAAAAAATTATGAGCTGTAATGTTGCTTTCATAGGTCTTGGTGTCATGGGTTATCCAATGGCTGGTTATATATCAAAAGGTGGACACAATGTAACTGTTTTTAACAGAACAAAATCCAAAGCTGAAAAATGGATTAAAGAATACAATGGTAATATGGCTGATACTCCAGCTGAAGCTGCAAAAGACGCAGAATACATTTTTACATGTGTTGGAAATGATAATGATTTAAGAGAAGTAACCTTTGGAGACAACGGTGCATTTAAAACAATTAAAAAAGGTGCTGTTTATATTGATAACACAACTGCCTCTGCAACAATTGCAAGAGAGATACATGCTTATGCAAAAAAAAATGGATTTGGTGCATTAGATGCTCCTGTATCAGGAGGACAAGCTGGTGCAGAAAATGGAGCACTAACAGTTATGATCGGTGGTGATCAGGCAGACTTTGATAAAGCAAAAGATAAGATTGATTGTTACAGTAAAAAAATGAAATTACTTGGTGGTCCTGGCAATGGACAGCTAGCTAAAATGGTTAATCAAATTTGTATTGCAGGTTTAGTTCAAGGCTTATCTGAGGCTATTAATTTTGGAATGAAGGCTGGATTGAACATGGAAGATGTCATTGAAGTTATTTCAAAAGGTGCTGCTCAATCTTGGCAAATGGAGAATAGATATAAAACAATGATTGATGACAAATTTGATTTTGGTTTTGCAGTGGATTGGATGAGAAAAGATTTAAAAATTGCGATGGATGAAGCTAAAAATAATGGCTCATTGTTACCTGTCACTGAACTCGTTGATAAATATTATGGTGAAGTACAAGGCATGGGTGGTAATCGTTGGGATACTTCAAGCTTAATAAAAAGATTTAGAAAATAAAGTATGCAGCCAGCATACTATGAAGATTTTGGGGAAATTCAAAATAAGTATTGGTCTATGCTAGATGATGCTGTGACTAATAGAGCTTCTCCTTTTAGAATTCCTGTATTTATTTGTGCTCATCAAGATGAGGTAGATGGAAGAATTGTTGTCTTACGTAAATCAGATAGAAAAAATAATCTGTTACAGTTTCATACAGATCTTAGATCTCCAAAAGTAGACATCTTAAAAAAGAATAACAAAGCATCATTACTTTTTTATGACAAAGACGAAAAGATCCAACTTAGAGTTAAAGTTGAGTGTGAAATTAATAATCAAAATTCTATCACTGAGGAATCTTGGAAAAAAACTCAACATATAAGCAGACGTTGTTATTTAACAGATAGCCCCCCTGGAACATCCTCAGAAAATCCAACTTCTGGAATGATATCAAAATTAGAAGATTTTGATTATACAATGGAACAAAGTGAAGAAGGCTATAAAAACTTTACAGTCATAAAATGTAAAATAAAATCTATTGAATGGCTATATCTTGCTGCTAAAGGTCACCGAAGAGCAAAGTTTGATTTGGAAAATAAAAAAGAAAATTGGTTAGTTCCTTAAAAATAAGTAGTTTAACTAATAATAAAACTTAAAAAATAACTTCCCAAAATTAATGAAATAAATATGAACAAATTTAAAATCATTAGTTCGTATTTAAAAATTCACAAAATTTTTTAAAAATTTAATTATTTTTTTTATCATTACAACATAAAATTATTTAACTAAAAAAGTTTAAATTAATTTAAAAGAAATATTAAGTTATTGTTAAAAAATTGATTTAGAATATTTTTTCCAATTATCCTGGTAGTGTTTTGTGTTTTCAATAATAGCTTTTTTTTCGTCCTCAGTAATTTCTCTTATAACTTTTCCAGGTGAGCCAATAACTAAGGAGTTGTCTGGAATTTCTTTGTTTTCTGTGATTAATGCTTTTGCGCCGACTAAACAGTTTTTTCCAATTTTTGCATTGTTTAAAATCACTGCTCCAATACCGATTAAACTATTATCTCCTATCGTACATCCATGAAGCATAACCATATGTCCAACGGTAACATTTTTTCCAACCTTTAAAGGATAACCAGGATCTGTGTGCAAAACACTTCCGTCTTGTATATTAGAACCTTCGCCAATATGAATATTTTCTACATCACCTCTTAAAGTTGCATTAAACCAAATACTAGAATTTTTTTCTAAGGTAACATCACCTATTATAGTTGCATTAGGTGCTACCCAATTTTCGCCAGAGTTTTTTGGTTTTTTATCTTTTAAATCGTAATACATAATTTATATATTATTACATTATGCCTATACAAACTCCAATATGTGATTTTGGTCAAAAAGCTCATGACTTTAGGCTTAAATCGACAGACGGTAAAATTCTCTCACTAGCAGATGTCAAAGGTGAAAAAGGAACACTAATTATGTTTATCTGCAATCACTGTCCATATGTTAAAGCAGTAACGAAAGACATTGTTGAAGATTGTAAAAAATTGAAAGACATAGGTATCAATTCAGTAGCCATTTGTGCTAATGATGCAGAAAATTATCCTGAAGATTCTTTTGATAATATGATTGAGTTTTCAAAAAAAAATCAATTCGGTTTTCCTTATTTAGTTGATGAAACGCAAGAAGTAGCAAAAACTTATGATGCAGTATGCACTCCAGATTTTTTTGGATACAACAAGGATTTGGAACTTCAGTATAGAGGAAGAGTAAGAGAACTAAAAAAGTTAATTCCGGTTAGAGATGGCGAAAGTGATCTTTTAAAAGCTATGACACAAATTGCTGAAACTAATAAGGGACCTGAGAACCAAATTCCTAGTGCTGGATGTGGTATTAAGTGGAAAACTAATTAATGTATATTATCGTTACTAGAACTTTTCCACCTGAATTGGGTGGAATGCAAAGTTTGATGTGGGGTTTATCTCGTGAGATGTCAAAAAATTTCATGATTAAAATTTTTGCAGATTATCACGAAAATCACAAAGATTTTGATGAACAAGCAAGTTTTTCAATTGAAAGAGTTGGTGGAATAAAATTTTTAAGAAAAATAAGAAAAGCTCAATTAATAAATGAATTTTTAAAAGAAAATAAAGTTGAGGGGATTATTGCTGATCACTGGAAAAGTTTAGAACTAATCAAAACTGATAAAAAAAAGTATTGTTTAATTCATGGTAAGGAAATCAACCATCCTGTAGGAAGTTCATTAAATAAAAGATTTATAAAAGTTCTTAATAATGTAGAGAAAGTAATTGCGAATTCTAAATACACAAAAAATTTAGCAATAAATAATGGTGTAGAACAAAGTAAAGTTATAGTCATAAACCCTGGGGCTGATCCATTTCAGGAATTAAATAAAAAATCTCTTGAGAAAGTTGAAAGTTTATTAAAAGTCAAAACACCAAGACTAATTACTGTTTCTAGATTTGATAAAAGAAAAAATCATGAAAAAGTAATTATGGCATTAAGAAATTTAAAACAACTATACCCTGATATTGTTTATATTTGCGTTGGTTATGGTGATGAGGAGAAAAATATAAAAAAATTAGTTGAAGAGTTAGATCTAACTTCACAAGTAATGTTCTTTAAAGATATAAGTAATGATTTAAAAAATGCCTTAATGGCTAAATCGAATATCTTTGTCATGCCATCTATTATACACAAAACTTCTGTGGAAGGTTTTGGGATAGCTTATGTAGAAGCTGCACAATATGGAATTCCTTCACTGGGAGGAAAAGATGGTGGTGCATCAGATGCTATTGACCACGATAAGACTGGATTAATTTGTGATGGGAACAATCTAGATGAGATTTATTCATCATTAAATTCAATGATTGAAAATAAAAAATATATTGAACTTGGAAAAAATGCCAAAGAATATGTTTCAAAATTTCAATGGGATAAAACTTTTGAAGAATACAAAAAAATTCTTAGTTAATTTAAAGAATTAATTAATCTTTCAAAAACTTTTTCTGCACTTAAATTATTCAAGTCTGTTACTTCAATTGCTTTAAAATTATCTCTTTCAATGCTGACTTTGTAAGCTGTCGTATGTTTTCCAAATAAAGTTAAGCCTTTAGCTCCAACATGAGCTGCAATATGAGCGGGTCCAGTATCATTAGCAATAATAAAAGAGCTATCTTTGATTAGAGAAGTTAGTTGAGAAATATCAAGCGATTTTCCATTATCTAATAAGACTTCAGCATTTATTTCTTTTGCATCATTTATCTCGGACGGGCCTGGAGCTAAAACAATTTTATATTCGTTACCAAATTTATCTAAAATAAGTTTTATCAGATCATTATAATAAGGCCATTTCTTAGTATGTAAGTGAGGCGAGCAAAAAGGAAATAATAAAATAAATTTATCCAATTTGAAATGATCTTTAATTTTACTGATCTCAGAGCCAGCCCAACTAAAATTAGGATTTAAAGTATGAGATGTTTTTAGTCCTGAGGTTTGTAATTGATGATTAAATCTATCTAGAACAGAGTGTTTATCAAATTCCTTTTTATCTATTACTTCTGGCAAAGTTGTAATTGAGCTAGACCATGTTTCTTTTTTTGCTTTAGGAAAAAGAATATTTTTATAAAAATTTGTTCTTGAGGAATTTTGAAGATCAAAAACTTTTGAAAAACTATGTTTCTTAAGTTCTCTCATTAAGAAATATAAGTATATAAGATTATATCTAGGTAACCTTTTATCTAGAATTACTTCATGAATAAATGGATTTTTTTTAAAAATTTCTAAATAAGCTTTTGTAGTTAGTAAAAAAATTCGATCATTTTTATGATTTTCAGATATGTCTTGAATTGCACCACTTGCTTGAGCTATATCTCCTAATGATCCGTGTTTAATAATTAAAATATTAGACATATTTATAACAAGATAGCACAGTATTAAATTTTATGAATAAAATTATAGTTGAAGTTTCGATAGGTGAACTTTTAGATAAAATTTCGATTTTAGAAATCAAACAAGGAAAAATTAAAGATTCAAAAAAGCTAAAATTTATCAACAACGAACACTCTATTTTAAAAGATCAGTTGGATAAGAATGTAAAATCTGATGATAAACTTAATGATCTTTATCAATCATTAAAAGAAATAAATTCTAAACTATGGGTTATTGAGGATGATAAAAGACGATGTGAAAAAGATAAAAATTTTGGTGAAAAATTTATTAAACTTTCAAGAGACGTCCATTTTCTTAATGATGATCGAGCAAAAATAAAATTAGAAATTAATAATTACACTGGTTCAGTCATAAAAGAGATAAAAGAATATACTAGTTACTAAATCATTTTAATGGCGCTTCATTTTTCAAAAGAGGAGTTTTCTAGCAGAAAAAGTAAAGTTTTAAATTCGATGCAAGAGAAAAACCTGGATGCTCTTTTGATGTTTAGACAAGAGTCGATGTATTGGTTAACTGGATACGATACTTTTGGTTATGTTTTTTTTCAGACACTGGTTTTAGATAAAAAAGGAAATTTAATACTGCTCACAAGAGCTCCTGATTTAAGACAAGCTCAAAATACATCCAACATAGAAGATATTAGGATATGGGTTGATAAAGATGGATCAAATCCAACTAATGATCTTAGAGCCATTTTAAATGAATTAAATCTTAAAGGAAAAAAATTAGGAGTTGAATATGAAGCTTACGGTTTAACTGGACGTAATGCTCTTCGGTTAAACAAATCTTTAGAAAATTATTGTTCACTTGAAGATAAATCAGACTTAATAACAAAAATACGAGTAGTAAAATCTAAAGAGGAAATTGTTTATGTAAAAAAAGCTGCAGAGCTTGCAGATAAAGCTTTGGATGAAGTGTGGAGACATGCAAAGGCTGGTGTAAGTGAATCTAAGATATTAGCTGAAATGAACAGAGTTATATTTGAAGGTGGTGGAGATTTTCCTGCAAATGAATTTATAATTGGCTCTGGTAAAAATGCACTGCTTTGTCGTTATCAAGCAGAAAAACAAATCTTAAATAAACAAGATCAATTAACTATTGAATGGGCTGGTACTTATAGACATTACCATTCTGCAATGTTTAGAACTATTCCTATTGGTAAAGCAGATCCTAAACATCATAAAATGCATGAGGCATGCGTTGAGGCTCTTAAAAATTGTGAAACTAAATTAAAACCTGGAAATAAAATTGGAGAAGTTTTTGATATTCATGCAAAAACATTTGATGATCTTGGATTTAAAAAAGCTCGAATGAACGCTTGTGGTTACTCATTAGGAAATACTTTTTCTCCAAATTGGATGGATTGGCCTATGCTATACACTGGCAATCCGTATGTAATAGAACCTGGTAATGTGTTCTTCCTACATATGATCTTAATGGATTCTACCAATAATTTAGCGATGAATCTAGGAGAAACTTATCTTGTGACTCAAAATGGAAACGAAAGATTAGGAAAACAAAAATTAGATCTAGTTGTTCTTTAGCATCTATGTGTCGGTCTTGTGCAGGTTTTCCTATAATATACTATAAATAAAAAATTAATATTATTTTAATTCTACACCCTCTAAATCAAAACCTTCGACAATAGTTGAGGAAACAATTTTTAAAGTTCCTTTTCCATCGTCTTCTTGAACAGCTTCAATACCAGTTTTATCACCATCATCATTTCCTCTAGTGAATGTACTTTGCACAAATCCTTTTACGTTGCCTGTGTCTTCTTCCTCAACAACTATTCCTTTGCCTCCATTATCAATAGAGTTAATGCCTTCAAAAAATGCAATAATAGATCCACCATCATTTTCAGAGTTTTTTATTCCATCATCAGTGTTATTCATCGCAACAGTATTTTTTATTTGTAAGAACATATCGCCATTATTTTCCTCATCGAAATCAAGACCTTCATCTAAATTTCCAACAATTCTGGATCTATCAATATTCACTACTAAATTTCCTTGGCCTGCTTCATCTATGTCAAAGCCATCATCTAAGTCTATTCCAAATTCAAATTCTTTAACAAAACCTGAAGGATATAATTCAACTTCTCTCTCAAAACATCCATCATCTGGAGAGCCTTTTATTTTACTTGGGATAGAATTTTTAGCTCTTTGATTATCCTCAAATTCTCCCTCATCTTCAGCTGGCATATATGCTTTTAATAATTTTGGATCACAATAAGCACCGTTATTTGAAAATACACTATTAGTTACATTTGCAACAACATTTCCTTTTTGACCTTCATCTAATTCAACTCCATCAGCACCTACATATAAAAATTTTGAGTTTAAAGCTGTAAAGTTAATGTCACCATCACCACGCTCATCAACTCTAAATCCATCTGCATCAAATTTACCATTACCAGCATCAAAAATTGTTACATTATCCAACATCACGTTTATAGAGGCACTAGAACCCTCTCCGGCTCCACCACTACCACTTCCACATTTGTCAGCTAAATTACAATCTGAAATATGAATTCCATGATTTGCTACACCTTCAACTCTAACATTTTTTAAATTAATATTTATCGTCCCAGTTTGGTCATCTCTTACATCAACAAAAATACCTTTTCCAGCCTTTGCATCAACATTGTACATACCATATCCAGTTCCCTTTCTTTTAATATTGAAGCTTCCAATTCCAAAAAAAGATAAATCACTTATTGATAAATCTGCACCGTTGGATATTTTTAAAATATCGACATTATTACCTTTTACAACTTGACCTGAGCCAATAATTGTTAAGGGTTGGAGACCTGTATAATCCAGAGAATTACCAATTATGATAGTTTTATTTGTTTTTACTTTTATTGTTACTGGTTTTTTACTTTCAGATGCTTTGTTGATTGCATATCTAAATGTACCATATCCATCATCATCAGGACTTGTAACACTTATAGTTTTAGCTTGTAAAACTGAATTAAGACTTAATAAAATGAAGAAAGTTGCGATATATATTAAATTTTTCATTAGGATTTGTATGACTATTATATTAAGGAAAAGTTTCAAAAACGTTAAAGATTTTTAAAATAATTATTCTGAGTTATTTATTACAATTCAGTTACAATCCACAATTTCATATTTTGTGAATAAGTTATTTATTACGATTCAGTTACAATCCACAAGGTAATATAGAAATTATAATAATATATCAAAATCTGTAATTAGATTATAACTTATGACTAATTAAGTTTTAAGACTTGATTTTTTAAATAATCTGCAATGGCATTACTGTTCCAATATTTAAATTCTTTTGAATCTATACAGTTTCCAACTTTTAAAAAATAATTATTATTTTTTTTATTTAATAATTCTCGTATAAATAGTAATCTTCTAAGTTGATCACTTAAAAAACCTACAATTTGAAATAATAAAGAATTTTTACCTTTGAAATGAATAGGTATAATTTTACATTCTGTTTTTTTAATAATGGAACCAACTAATGGTTTCCAATTTCTTTCTTTTGGTTTATCAAAAATGAACTTTGAAGTAGCAACTTCTCCTGATGGAAATAATATTAGCGAACCTCCATCATTAATTAAATTAATTGCACTTTTTTTACTTTTAATATTTTGTTTTATATCACCAGTTATTCCAGAGAATTTAATTGGCAAAAGATATTTTTCAATCAGATCAATTTGTGTAATTTCCTCATTTATCAAAATTTTATAATCTTTCCTAATTTTTGCTATTATCGCAGCAACGATTAAACCGTCCAAAAGACCGAATGGATGATTACATACAATTATTACTGGCCCTTTACTTGGTATGTTTTCTAATGAGTTAACAGTGTATTTAATATTTAAATACTCAATTGTCTTAGCCCAAAAATTATCAGTTCTTTTTAATTCATCATAATTTTTTTTATATAGATCTTTAATATAATCAATTTTAGAAATTTTTTTAACAAAATAACTTAACATTGATCAAACAATTTTTTCTACATATTCTTTATTTATTTTATTTGAAGGTAAGAAAACAAAAACATCAGTAGTTTTAAATTTGTAATCAATAACAGCACCATCACCAATATAAGCATTTAGTTTTATATAACCTTTTATTAGAGTTGGTAATGATTTTACTAGTTTCAGATTTAATTTAATATTTTTTGAATAATCTATTTTTGCACTACAATATTTTCGAGCTTTTACTCTAATATTTTCAGGCATTTTATAATTTTGTTGGAGAAATAATAACTGATTATTAATTTTTTGAATATCAATCTCTAAAAAACTAGCTGTTCCGAACATCCCATCAATTTTATTTGTATTTATATAATTATAAATTTCTTTCCACATTAATTTTAATACATTTCTGCTTCTAAATTTCTGAGAAATGCAAGACCTACTCAATTCAAGCATGTTAGTATATTCATCTGATTGAATCAGTTTATCTAGGCAAAATTCTTCAGCACTATAAAAACCAATTTTTTTTTCAGCAACCTTCTGTTGAAGCAATCTATATGTGCCAATAACTTTATTTTTAGAAAATTTAGAATGTTTATAATTTACTATAACATGATCACAATAACTATCATATTTATCGGAATCTTTTCTAAAATTACTAATATTAAGAATTTTTTTTTTATTTCTATCAGAAAAAAAAACTTGATAACGTAGTTTCTGAGCTTGTTTAATTTCGGACTTACTGTCAGCTAATTTAACAAAAATTTCAGGCTTAAAAAAATTTTTTGTGTTTAAGTAAACTTTTTTTGATTGATTTTTATAATTTAATAATACTTGTTTAATCACAAGTTTGAATTAACTGATTCATATTAAAATTATATTAAAGAATTATTTCAGTTTCATTTCATGCATTCTCCAATTGATCCTAAGTATTGTCCTATAATATCCTAGAACAATACTATTGTAGTATTAGTCATTAAATTTAATTCTCGTTAAAGTTTGGTTTCTTTTTATATAATAAGGATGAATTTTAATAATTTATTCATATGAGTTTAAGAAATAGTTAATAAAATTTCTCTAAAGATCTAGAGATATTTAACATTATTTATTTTTCCTTCTATTTAAAGTCTCCCTTGTAGTTATGTAAATATTGCAAGGGAGGTAATAATTTGTTGAGTTCAGTTTTTGTTTGTATTTTTAAATAACTTTAACATATCTAAAAAAAATCTTTAACATATTTATATTATGACTTTTTTTCTCAACAAAGGATAAAAAAATGAAAAAAATAATAACTGCATTAATAGTTCTTTCAGCTTCAGGAACTTTTGCAAATGCAGAAAACTTAAAAATTGGAGAAATAAAATCTCTAATTCCAGAAGCTAGTACAGCAAATAATCAAATTCAATTAGTTGACGGTGGAAGTGGTGATTTAGACTTCCCTTTTATTGATAAAATAAAGGCAATAGCAACTGTTGGAGAAGTTAATAAGTTTAGAAATGATGAAGCGTTAACTGGATATCCAGATGGTAATGCTGCATGGTTACATGACAATAATACTATAAGAGTTGTTTACCAAAGTGAGTCTTATGCAACTATGAGTAGTGAAACTTATCCATGGGAAATGAATTCTGGTGCAACTTTTACTGGCTCCCATATTCATACAATTGATTATGATCGAACAAAATTTGCAAACTTCTTAAATAATAACGATACTGCCAGTGGAATGGTAATTAATTCAGGAAAATTGTTTGATACAATTTATAATCAATTTGGTGAAGTTGTAAAAGCCAAAGCTGATGGTGGGCTTTGGGGTAATCAAACTCTACCAAATAGACAGTTAATTAACTTTAATGACAAATATAAATTAACTAAAGCTGATTTTTTTTTCCAATCATTTTGTGGCGCTTGGTATGAACAAGCAAATAAATATGGTCAAGGAATTGGATTTAATGATGATATTTGGCTAACAGCAGAAGAATGGAACATTAAACGAATGTTTGAAAACACTAATTATACATCAGATGATACATTAGGTTTGGCTTCAATTGCTGTAGATATCAAAAATAGAACTGCATACACTGTGCCAGCATTAGGTCAATCTGGTTATGAAAAAATTATGCCAATAAATTCTAAACATAAAGATTTTGTTGTAATGGTTCTTGCTGGTTACAATCATGGTGTTGAGCCTGCTCCATTAAAAATTTATGTAGGTAAGAAAAATGTTGGTATTAATGGCAAAACGTTAGCTGATAATGCAACTGAAAGAGATAAATTTTTAAGCAGAAATGGTCTTCTTTATGGAAAAATATACGGAATGGCTTTAGCTAACGAGGACTTTGCAAAATTAGGGATAGATAAAATTGATTTATCAGCGAAAATGCTTGATGAGTATCTTAAAAATCCAGATTCTATAAATAATTTTGATGTAAGATTTTACCCAACAAGTTACCAGTGGAAAGGTTGGAATACAACACCAGCTGTAAAAGACACAGAAGTTTTTCTTTGGGGAAATCAATCAGAACAACCTAAAGGATATACTTTTTTAGTAGGCGACTCTAAAACAGAACATCCTGCAGTTGATCCTGACTTTAACAATCAAAGATATCTTCAAAATATGACTCAAGAAGGTGGATTAATTGGCATTGAATTGACAAACTTTGTTAATGAAATTCAAAAAACATTCTGGGGAAGTGCAGATCTACCTAAATATGTTTCAGCTAAAGTTACTAAAGTTGTCGGTGCGTATGATGGATCATTAAAACTAGTTACCGCTGACAAAGGTCTTAAACACAGTGGCGGTGATCACTCAACATGGGAAAATGGTGAAGCTAAAATGGTTGCACCAGATGGATTATATTGGTCTAAAACATCTGATGGAGACGTTCTTATTGTAGATGAAGATTCTGGTAATAAGGAAGGTGAAAGAAAATATTCACTTGTAATTGACTCAAACAATATGAATTTAATGAACCCAAATGAAGGTTATTTTCTAGCAATGGCTGGAGGTAAAAATAATCCAAGAGCCAAAGCAGAAACTGCTGTTTACCCAGGATCATTTTCGAAAGCAACAAGTTCAGAGTTTTCAGGATCATGGAACATTACAGCCTTAGTGACTAAAGATGAAAATGGTAAATTCTATTCAATGGATGATCTAACTGGTGTTAATTATGAAAAAATTAATCAATCAGTATCTTTATCAGATAGTACATTTTTAGGTGTAGTTCAGCACAAAGGTGAAAGTGGTGGGTTTTTAAAGAAAGTTGGCGCGGATAATGGTGGTCAAATTTTCATTTTTAAAATGAATTTACCATCTGGAGCCATGGTTAAAAGATCTCCATCTGAAACCCTTAAATTAGTATCTAATTAATTGTTAGCTCTCTAGTAATAGTAGGAGCTTGGTAATATTATCAAGCTCCTAACTTATTTTAGAATATTTTCAATAATATAATTTGATTTAGCATCATTCATTCTTATATTTTTGAATGTATAAAAATATTTTTTTTTTTGTATTTTTTTTATTTTGGAAATGAATAAAAATTGAGTATGAAAAACAAAGAAATTAATATGATTTTTATTTAGTTTTTGGTTAATCTTATTATTTTTATGATGGCTATGTAATATTAAACCAAGTTTGAAATCTTTTGTGATGCCTCTAATCTTAACTAGATTGCTTTCTTTAAAAGAAATAAAATAAACATTCTTCTTATAACCATTACATATTTCAAGTAATCTATTTAAAGTATTTTTCCTAAGAAATGGCTTAATCTCAACTAACACTTTTGTATTTACAGTTAAAATTTTTAAAAGATCACATAGTTTAGTTATCTTGTATTTTTTTAAATTCTTATCAAGAATTGTTTTAGTTTTTTTTCTGATATTGAATAACCTTCTTAAGCTATAATCATGAAAGCAAATGGGTGTATTGTTTTGGGTAAAGTGAATATCAGTCTCAATATTAAACTTTTTTTTTATACACTCTTTAAATGAAGTAATATGATTTTCTCTGAAGTTTTTTGCAATTAATCCTCTGTGTATAAACATTATTTTAATCCCTTGGTTCTATGCAATATGATCCATCCAAAAAAGAGCAGTAAAAGAACTGAGGCAAAACCTATCCTTTGATTTTCAGTTATAAAAGTAATGGTCCCTACTAAAAATGGACCAAAAAAAGACGTTAGCTTTCCAGAAGTAGCAAATAACCCAAAGGCTTTATTCTGATCCTCAATTTTTGTTAATTTAGTTATCATGACCCTACTAGCAGATTGTATTGGTCCTATAAATAATCCCAAGAAAAATGAAAAAATAAAAAAATTAATTTTTGACTGTGTAAAAATGATTAAAATGGAGAAAAAAATAAGGCATATCAAGGAAAAGGAAATTGTTTTTTTTGAATTATATTTGTCATTGAAGTATCCACCAAAACTAGCACCTATTAAAGCAGCAACATTCATTAAAACAGACATCATTAAAAGTTCATTTATTGATAATTTAAATACACCAACAGCAAAAATTCCTCCCATGACAAAAATGGTATTTAAACCATCAGCATAAAGTAGCCTTGCAAACAAAAAACGAGTTGTATTAGTTAGACCGTTATTCCAAAGAATCTTTTTTAAACTATTTGATTTCTTTTTGTTTGGTTCAACTTTTTTATATTTAGTTTGATTTAATAATGGATAGGAAAAAATGAGGAACCAAAGAGCTACAAAAATGGCAGTTGATCTATAATTAATTTTTTGATCTAAATCGACTAAATAATTAGATTGAATTAATAAAATAATAGTTAAAATAAGTGTGACAATGCCACCTAAATACCCCAGCGCAAAAGCAAAACCAGACACCTTTCCCACATGTTGTTTGTCAGCTGAATGAACTAATAATGAATTATAGAAAATAGAACTTAGTTCATAAAAATAGTTTGCCAAACAAACTATGATTAAGGTAAATAAAATATATTCAGAAGATGGTTTTGCAAACCATAATGCGACTGTAAAAAGTATACATAAATAGGTGCTTGATTTTAAGATAATTGAGTTTAAATTCTTCTTATCAGCTAAATTTCCTAAAAAGGGTCCGCTTAATGCAATGCATAGTCCTGATACTGAAATGGCCCAACCCCAATATGCCTGGCCATTAACCATATCTTGAACAATTGACTCCGCAAAATAATTTGAGAAAACAAAAGTTATAATAACTGTTGTAAAGGCAGAATTAGCAAAATCATAAAGAGAAAATTTATAAGATTTTATATTCATGCTAATTTAATACCTTATAAATCCAGAACCACGGTCCCTAAAATTTTTTTCATAGATATCACTATACAATAATTATCTCTCTGTTTCCGAATTTGTTCCGAGAATTTGAAAATTAATTGTTTAGATTTTCCAATAAGAATAATCAAATGATCTCAAAACTTATAGGATAATAAGGGATTAAAACTATTTGAGACTATTAGAGACTCTGAAATTCCTCAATTAAAACTATATCTTTTCTCTAAAAATTTAATCACATTGTGTATTATAAAAGTCATAAATAAATAAATTCCTCCCGCAACTATGAATACCTCAATTGGTTTAAAAGTTGTTGAAATTATATATTTTGCAACACCAGTAAGGTCCATTATTGTGACTGTACTTGCTAAGGAAGTTCCTTTCATCATTAATATTATTTCATTACCATAGGCTGGTAAAGATTGTCTGATAGCAATAGGGATCTGAATTTTATAAAAAATTACTTTATTTGAAATACCTAGGCTTTTTCCTGCCTCTACTATTCCAGGTTTAATTGTTTGAAATGCTGATCTTAATATCTCAGAAGTATAAGCACCTGTGTTTAAAGCAAAAGCGATAATAGCACACCAATATGGTTCTTTCAAAATTACCCATAAAACTGTAGATCTTAAATATTCAATCTGACCTAGTCCAAAATAAATTATAAAAATTTGTACTAAAAGTGGTGTACCTCTAAAAACATATGAATATCCATAGGCAAATTTGTTTATAAGTGTATTTTTATTTAATCTTAAAATTGCAAAAATCAATCCAATAAATAATCCTATTATTAAAGAAACCGAAAGAAGTTTTAAAGTTATCACTGCTGCACTTAATAACTTTGGGAGACTATTAATCATCAATTCAAGATCCATTAATACCCCCTACTATATTTGACTTCTAATCTGTTGATTAATTTCATGCTCACAAAAGTAAGTAGTAAATACAAAACTGCAGCAAATGAATAAAAGAATAACGGATCTCTCGTTGATCCAGCAGCAATATACGACTGTCTCATGATTTCAACTAAACCTGTAACTGAGATTAGAGAAGTATCTTTTAGAGTTATCTGCCAAACATTACTTAAATTTGGAATAGCTAATCTTAATGTTTGAGGCAATATAATCTTAAAAAATTTTCCAAATTTATTGAGACCTAGTACATTAGCAGCTTCGAACTGGCCTTTATCAATTGATTGAATTGCTCCCCTAAAAACTTCAGTTGAATAAGCGCCAGAGATTATTCCAATTGCAAAAGCACCAGTAATAAACGCATTTATTTCAATATATTCATTATAACCAAATATTGATGCAACATACATCACTGCACCAGTTCCACCAAAAAAGAAAAGATAAATTACTAATAATTCTGGAACACCTCTTATTATAGTTGTGTAAGAATTTGCGATAAAATTTAAAAACTTGTTTTTAGATAATTTTAGTGGGGTAAAAATTAATGCAAAAAGAAAACCTATAAACATTGCTGTTATTGATACAGCTATGGTCATCAGGGTTGCATAAAATAATTCATCACCCCAACCAGTATCTCCAAATGCAAGAAGTTCCATACAGATTGGCGACTATACATGATAGTCGCCAAATCTAAAATTTAATTACATAGAAGCGTCGAAACCAAACCACTTAGTAGCAATTCTACTAATGTCTCCGTTTTTTCTCGCTTTATTGATAGCGGCATTAAACTTTTTCAAAAGTTCAGTATCATCTTTTCTAATACCTACTCCAACACCGTTTCCAAATGCACCACCTGAAAAAGTTGGTCCAGTTAGAATAACTGGCTTACCAGATTTTTCTGCATAATCACTGAATGCAACAGCAGCAGCTAATGCAGCATCACATCTTCCAGATGCTAAATCTAAGTTAACTTCGTCTTGTGTTTTGTAAGTTCTTACATTTACTTTTCCTACATCACCAGAGTCTAAAAAATTTTGGTGGATCGTTGCAGTTTGTACACAAACAGTTTTACCTGCTAATGCAGCAGTAAGTGTTTTAAGATCTTTTTTAGCTGTAGCATTTGGTTTTGTAAGATTTATCCCAGCAGATGTATCTAAACCTTCTAAGCTAGATCCTTTCATCACTGCCAGAGATGCAACTTCATCAGCATATCCTTGAGAAAAGCTAATAGCTTTTTGTCTTTCTGCAGTAATTGACATACCTGCCATTATCGCATCAAACTTTCTCATTATTAAAGCTGGAATCATTCCATCCCAATCTTGCTCAACTATTACACATTGCTGTCCAATGTATCTACATAGCGTATAAGCTAATTCAACTTCGAAACCTATTAACTTTCCCGCCTCATTTTTTGAGTTCCATGGAGGATAAGCACCCTCTGTTCCAATTCTTATTTTATCAGCATAAACATTCCCCATTACCAATAGAGAAAGTAAAACTGAAAAAATAGTCTTCTTGAATATATTCATTGTTATCTCCTTTAATAAAAAAAATAGTATTTCACAGATTGTGGATATTAAAAAGAAAAAATTAATGATTTATTGAAGAAGAAAAATTCCAAGAGCAATCAAAACTAGGTATGTAAACTCTTGATAAATTAGTATTTCCAAAATGATGATTAAATACATTCAACCAATTTTCAACTTGAAGAGGTTTTTTATCCTGACTTCCTACTTGCGCAGTAATTACACCCTTGGGTTTGAGTATTCTTACTAAAGAGTCCATATTTTTAGCAGCAAGATCTATACAAAACTGGTCATCATTTAGATCAACAAAAATATGATCATATGTATCTTCGTTTACCGTTTTTATACTTTCAAAGGCATCACCCCATACACATTTTACAGAATTCTTTTTTGTAGATTTTTTTCCAATATCACCAAGATGTTTATTACAAACCTCCACAACTTCTGGATCTAACTCATACCAATCTATAAAATTAAACTTTTTTGAAATACATTCCCTTGCAACACCGCCATCACCACCACCGATTATTGCTGCTCTCTCATTTTTTTTATTTAATTTCAATCCTGCTCCTACAAAAGTTGAGCTATATAAATGTTCATCTGAATCAGCAACTTGTATTTCACCATCAATAAATAGAGATTTTCCAAATTGTTCTAACTCTAAAATTTCAATGTGTTGTCCAACTTTCGATTTAAAATCCTCTAAAACTTCATTTACAACATATGATTTTTGTAATCCGGGTGAACTATAAACATCATGATAAAGAGATCTGGTATCTCTATTAAATTCTTTTTTAACTATACGCTTATGTTCAAATTCTTTTTTAACAATATCGATTGCTACTGATGGGCTTATTTTTCCACAGGTAAAAAAATCAAAACTAATTATTCCTTTTTCTGGAAATGTATGAAAGCTGATGTGACTTTCGGCTAATAAAGCTAGAATAGTAAAACCCTGGGGTTCAAATTTATATTTAGAAATGTTCAAAATAGTTACATTAGCTGCTTTAGCTATTTTATGTATAACTCTTTCAAAGACTGAAGGATCGTACTCTTTTGTAGTACCTATAATATCTAAAGTAATATGCTCCCCAACTTTAATCATCTTACCCTTTTTTATAATTCTTAGCTTTATCTAAAACTTTTTTCATTTCATCAAATGAAAGAATTTTAGGTTCACCTAACCTTAGAGCAATAATGTATTGATGACAAATGTTTTCTATCTCTTGTGCAAGTTCAAATGCATCCTCTAAATTTTTACCAAAAGCAACCTGACCATGATTAGACATTAAACATGCGCTTCTATTCTCTAAAGCTTTGATAACATTTTTAGATAACTCTTCAGTTCCAAAAGTAGCGTATTCAGCGCATTTAATGTCATCTCCTCCTGCAAGAGCAATCATGTAATGAAAAGGTGGAATGGGTTTTCCATGTGAAGATACAGCCGTTGCGTGTGGAGAATGAGCATGAACGATAGCCTGTGCTTCTTTTTTATTTGAATAAATATCACGATGAAATCTCCATTCGGACGAGGGCTTATTGGTTGAAACGTTTTTTTCTTCATCTTCATTTATACCCATAAAAACAATATCTTCAGGTTTTAGTGTTTCGTATTTTTTTCCTGATGGAGTAATTAAATATCCGTCTATATCATTCTCCGTTCCTCTTAATGATATATTACCAGATCTAAGAGGTGAAAGATTTGTAGAATTTAACTTTAATGAATATTCAATAATTTGATTTCTTTGATCTAAATTCTTCATTTAAATAATTCTTTAAGTCCTTTTTCTGATGCTTCACATACACCTTTTTCAGTAATTAATCCCGTAACATATTTTGCAGGAGTTACATCAAAAGCTAAATTCATAGCTTTACTTTTTTTTGGGTATATTCGAATTTTTTTAATATCTCCTTTCTCATCTAAACCTTCAACATGAGATAATTCATCTGAATTTCTCTCTTCGATTGGAATATCTTTATGATCTTTTATGTTCCAATCAATTGTTGAACTTGGTAGTGCAACATAAAAAGGAATGTTGTTATCATGAGCTGCTAGTGCTTTAAGATAAGTTCCAATTTTATTACAAACATCTCCATTGGCTAGAGTTCTGTCTGTTCCAACAATACACATGTCAACTTCACCTCTTTGCATTAGTATGCCACCTGTATTATCTGCAATAATTGTATTTTTAATTCCTTCTTCATTTAATTCATATGAAGTGAGATTTGCACCTTGATTTCTTGGTCTAGTTTCATCTGCCCACACATGAACTGGAATTCCTTTTTTGTGAGCATGATATATAGGAGATGTTGCTGTTCCCCAATTTATAGTTGCAAGCCAACCTGCATTACAATGAGTTAAGATATTTACTGTGTCTTTTTTTTTATTATAAATTTCTTCAATAATTTTAAGACCATTTAATCCTATATTTTTACAAAATTTAATATCTTCTTCACAAATTTCGTTTGCCTCGTTAAGAGCAAGTTTTAAAATTTGATCACTATTCACGCCTAATAATTTATTCATCATTCTATCAACAGACCACTTTAAATTGATTGCTGTTGGTCTTGAATTAATTAGATCTTCGGCAGATTTTTTTAAAAAAGATTGATCTTCATTTTCAATAATAGCTAAAACCAATCCATAGGCAGCAGTTGCTCCTATTAGGGGTGCACCTCTAACTTCCATTATTTTAATTGCATTTATTGCATCCCTAATTGTTTTAAGATTTTTAATTATAAATTGGTGTGGAAGTTTTGTTTGATCAATAATTTTTACAACATTATTTTCAAACCAAATAGTACGATATTCTTTTCCTTCTATTCTCATTGATTTAAAACTCTACCAGCAACAGTTTTAAGTTTTTCTATTGTCTTTTTAGTTCTTTTTTCAGGTGCTGTTATAATTGCAACATCCAAACAATTTTTAGCTGGATCATTAGGATCAATATAATTTTCGAAATTTTCTATTAAATTTTTAATCATATTTTTTGCCTTAGCGGCATTCCCCAATAAAACTTTTACTACTTGCTGAACATCTACATTTTCATGATCAGGATGCCAACAATCATAGTCTGTAACCATTGAAATAGAGGCGTACCTAATCTCTGCCTCTCTTGCTAATTTTGCCTCTGGCATATTAGTCATTCCAATTACATCTGCTTTCCATGATCTATATAGATTTGACTCTGCTAAGGTTGAAAATTGTGGTCCTTCCATTACAACATATGTTCCATTTCTTTGATACTCGATTTTTTCTTTTTTAATTGCTTCCTCACACGCATTCATCAAAGCATTTGAAGTTGGATGTGCCATTGAAACGTGAGCAACAATTTCATCATCAAAAAATGTTTTTTCTCTTGCAAATGTTCTATCAATAAACTGGTCAACAATTACAAATTTTCCTGGTGGCAAATCTTCTTTTAAAGACCCAACTGCTGAAACTGACACAATATCTGTTACACCTAATTGTTTTAGAGCATCAATATTTGCTCTAAAATTTATTTTCGAAGGAGAAATAAAATGACCTCTTCCATGTCTTGGTAGGAAGTATACTTCCTTGTTATTGAATTTAGTTTTTAAAATTTGGTCTGAAGGTCTACCCCATGGTGTATTTAAATCTAATAATTCTCTATTTTTAAAATCTTCAACATCATAAAGTCCACTACCACCAATAATTGCTAATTTATTTATTGTCATGTTATAAAATTAATTTATTTATACTTTTATAATTTACTCTTATGAATTTAAAAGACTTTATTAGATCTATTCCAGATTATCCAAAAAAAGGTATCTTATTTAGAGATATCACAACTTTAATTAAAAATGAGAAAGCCTTTTCAGAAACAATTAATCAAATTATAGAAAGATCAAAAAAGATAAAATTCACTAAAATTGCTGCAATTGAGTCTCGAGGATTTGTTTTTGCCTCAGCAGTTTCTTATATTTTGAAAAAACCGTTTATAATGTTAAGAAAAAAAGATAAGTTACCAGCTGATGTACACTCTATTGATTTTGAATTAGAGTATGGAAAAGCTACCATCGAAGTTCATAAAGACTCAATAAGTGAAGGGGACACTATTTTAATTATTGATGATTTAATTGCTACTGGTGGGACTGCTCATGCTGCAGCTAAACTTGTAGAAATTTCAAAAGGGAAAGTTGCTGGATTTATATTTGTAATAAATCTTTTTGATCTAAATGGTTCTGATAGTTTAATTAAAAAAGGATACAAGGTAGAAAATTTGATTGAATTCCCTGGCCATTAAATTCTCAAAAGTTTGGCCTATAGTTAGAGTTTTTGCCTATCATAGAACTTATTAATCCTAATAATCTCATCTGATAAATTTTTCTTTTAAAAGTATTTAATGTAATTAAATAATAAAAAAATTTTAGTTTTGCAGAAATCAAATTTCTAAAAACTTTAAAAAAAGCAACTAAATATCCGTAATGTTTTTTATTAAAATAAAATTTTGACCACATCCAATGCCAATTTCTTAAATATTCAATTTCGTTCCTATACTTTGGATCTACAGCTTTTCCTCCTAAGTGATTTATTTTCGATTTGGGTATGACATAAATGTCTTCATTTTTTTCTATTAATCTTTTACATAAGTCCTCATTTTCAAGATATAAAAAAAAATTCTCGTCAAAAAAATTGAAATCATTAATTTTTCTTAATTTTTTTAAATTTAAAAGCATTGCGTATCCGTCAACACTTTTTACTTTAAAAGGTATATCTGCATCAAAATTATGACCCTTCTTTAATACGTAATTTGGAAATTCGTCTTTATTTGAGATTGGTGCAATAATTCCAAAATTATTAATTTCTTTTGATGCAATAAATATCTCATTCAAAGAATTACCTTCTAAAATGACATCAGGATTCAATATCAATACAAAATCTTTACTTACATTTTTGATGCCTAAATTATTTCCTCCACCCATCCCTAAATTTTCTTCAGATAAAATGCATTTAACATTTTTATATTTGGTCTCAATTTTTTTTTTTAATTGATAGTCATTAGAATTATCAACAACAAGTATTTCAATTTCATTGTTGATAGAATTAATACAATTTTCTATTACATGACCACTTTTATAACTTACTATGATCACTGAAAGATTTTGCCTAGTTATTGACATAATATATATATACTCGACTATACTAATATTTGTTTTTAATGTAAAAATCAAAAAATGAAAAAAATCATTGTCACTGGAGGATTAGGATTTATTGGAAGTAATCTTATAGAACTTTTGTTAGAAAAAAATTTTTATGTAATCAACATAGATAAAGGCACTTATTCTTCAAATTTATATAATACAAAAGATTTTAGAAAATCAAAAAAATATAAATAT
The DNA here is from genome assembly GCA_902520335.1 of uncultured Pelagibacteraceae bacterium. Taxonomy (GTDB): domain Bacteria; phylum Pseudomonadota; class Alphaproteobacteria; order Pelagibacterales; family Pelagibacteraceae; genus Pelagibacter. Next base: position 28,330 of record CABYNS010000004.1, on the reverse strand, counting down.
TTAAAACTCGATATTTCAAATAAAAAGATAGGAAAAATATTTGCAAAATATAAACCCTTGGGAATTTTTAATTTAGCAGCTGAAACTCATGTAGATAGGTCAATTGATAATCCTGGGAATTTTATTCAAAGTAATATCGTTGGTGTTTTTAACCTTTTAGAATGTTTTAAAAAATTTTCAAAAAAATATAAGTCTAGATTAATTCATATTTCTACAGATGAAGTATATGGTGATATTTTAAATGGAAGATCTGATGAAAAATATCCTTATAAGCCAAGTTCGCCTTATGCTGCCAGCAAAGCTGCTTCAGACCATCTAGTTAGCTCATATATAAGAACCTATAATTTACCTGCTATAGTAACAAATTGTTCCAATAATTATGGTCCTAGGCAACATCCAGAAAAACTAATTCCTAAACTTATATATAACATTATGAATAACAGATCTTTGCCTATTTATGGAAAAGGTAAAAACTCAAGAGAATGGATATACGTTAAAGATCATTGTGAAGCATTAATTAAAGTTTTTCAGAAAGGAAAACTTGGAGAGTTTTATAATATTGGATCTAATAAAAATTTAAATAATTTACAAGTATCAAATGAGTTAATAAAAAACTCAAAAAAAATTATTAAGCTAGGTAAAAAAGTAAAAATAAATTTTGTAAAAGATCGTCCTGGTCATGATATTAGATATGCTCTTAATAGTAACAAAATTAAGAAAAAATTAAGATGGTATCCAAAAACAAAATTTTCTAAAGGTATAAGATTAACACTTAATTGGTATTTTGAAAATAAGTCATATTATAAATCTCTTTCAAAAAAAGATATTTTAAATAGATTGGGTAACAAATGATCAAAAAAGGCATTATTTTAGCTGGAGGTAGAGGTACGAGAATGAGTCCTTTAACAAAGGCGGTTAATAAGCAATTGCTACCTATTTACGATAAACCATTAATTTTTTATCCCCTGTCAATTTTAATGTTATCAAAAATAAAAGATGTACTAATAATTGTAAATAAAGGTCAGCTTGATCAATATAAAAAAATTTTACCAGATGGTAATAATTTAGGTATAAAAATTTCTTACCTTGAACAATCAAAACCTAGGGGATTACCTGATGCCTTTGTAATAGGCGAAAAATTTATCGGTAAAGAAAATGTTGCAATGATTCTTGGAGATAATTTTTTTTATGGTCAAAATTTGTCAAAATTATTACTAACTAGTACCAAATTAAAAAAAGGTGCAAAAGTTGTCTTACACAAAGTAATAAAACCAGAATTATTCGGTGTAGCAAAAATTAATAAAAATAATAAAATCATAAAAATTCAAGAAAAACCAAAAAAATTTTTTTCAGACCTTGCAATAACTGGTTTATATTTTTTTGATAATAAAGTTACAAAATATGCAAAAAAATTAAAACCCTCAAAAAGAGGTGAAGTTGAAATAATAGACTTACTTAAATTCTACAAAATTAGAAACGAATTATCTGCAGACTTAATAGGAAGAGGTGGAGCATGGCTAGACACTGGTTCAATGGATGATTTTTACAAAACAAGTAATTTTGTCTCTGCTATTGAAAATCGACAAGGTCTTAAAATAGCTTGTTTAGAGGAAATAGCTTTCAATAATAAATGGATAACAAAAAAAAATATCCAAAAATCGATTAAATTTTACGGTAATTGTGATTATTCAAAGTATTTGTCTAAACTTTTATAAATGAAAATTCTTAAAACAAAATTCAAAAATTTATTTATTTTTAAATCAAAAAATTTTTTTGATAATAGAGGTCATTTTAGAGAATTAGCTTTAGAAAAAAAGATTAAAAAAAAATTAATATTTACAGTCATGTCAAAATCTAAAAAGAATGTTTTGAGAGGTTTACATATGCAGAAAAAATTTAAACAAGGAAAATATATATCATGTCTTAAAGGAGAAATTTTAGATGTGGTAGTTGATTGTAGGAAAAAATCAAAAACTTTTGGAAAACATTTTAAAATAATATTGAGTGAAAAAAACTGTAAATCAATTTACATACCTCCAGGATTTTTACATGGATTTCTAGGTTTGGGCAAAGAGAACATTGTTATTTATGGTTGTACAAATTATAGAGATCAAAAATCAGAAATTGGAGTAAGTTGGAATGATAAAGATCTTAAAATTAATTGGAATATTAAGTCTCCAATTTTATCCAAAAAAGATAGTCAGAACCTCAAATTTAAAGATGTAAAGTTTTAAAATGCAAAATTTGAGGATGTATTGTATTTGTATACATAATGAAATTTTACCTAAAGTAAAAAAGTTAAATTATATACCTGTGGGTTTAGGTGACGACGATTTTAATGATGAATGGATTAGGGATAATTCTGGAGATCATATATCAGAGAAAAATAAATTTTATGGTGAATATACTTTTCACTACTGGTTATGGAAAAATGCTATAAACAAGATAAATAAAAATGATTGGATTGGCTTCTGTGCTTACAGAAGATTTTGGCTAAATGAAAAAGATAACCAAATTAAAAATCTAAAATTTCAAGATAAAATATTGAATAAAATTCCAAAAATTTGGAGTAATTATCAAGTCATATTAGGAGATCAAATTTATGTCGATGATATAAAATGGTCAAAGATTTTAAAATATGGTAAAATTTCTTTAATTAGAAACCCCAAATCAATATTAAAAAAAAACAGAAATATAAAATTTCATTTTGACATGTTTCATGGGAATGGAAATCTTGATAAAGCTATTAATGTTTTAAATGAAAATGATAGAGAAGACTTTAGAAATTTTGTAAATTCTTACAAATCTTATAACCAGGGAAATATGTTTATATGTAAATCAAAAGCATTAATAATTAAATATTACGAAACTATTTTTGAGTGGTTGGATGAATGTGAAAAAATATTTGGCTTTGATTTGGATAATTACGGAAAAATTAGAATTTATGGTTTTTTAGCTGAAAGATTTCTTCCTTTTTGGTTCAAAAAATATTCTAACTTTCTTGAATGGCCAATAATTTTTAATGATTTGAGAAAGGAGAATTTAGATTGAGTAAAAAAGTTAATTTTCTAGATTTAGGTTTACAGCCTCTTGCAAATAATTATTTAAAAAAAAATCAGCTTAACAAAAAAGAAAAAAAATATAGATTAAAAATTGGCCTAGATTTGAAAACAAAACTGGTATCCATAAATAAACCTATAGCCAGTGAAATAATGTTCAATAGCAATTATCCCTATAGATCCTCTATGTCTGAAACAATGATCAAATCATTTAAAGATTTATCAAAGTTAATTAAGAAAAAATTTAAACCAAAAAAAATACTTGAAATCGGAAGTAATGATGGGAGTTTTATAAAAAATTTTCCAAAAAAAAATACTATTGGTGTAGAACCTTGTTCAAATGTTGAAAAAATAACAAAAAATAAAGGATTTAATACCTATGCCAAATATTGGAATATCTCTACTGCTAAAAAAATTTTAAGTAAAAATGGAAAAGTAGATTTAATTTATTCAGCCAACACAATAAGCCATATTGAAAATCTTGATGAAGTCTTTAAATCGATAAACATCATTTTAAATAAAAATGGAATTATCATAATCGAGGATCCATCTTTATTAGAATGTTTAAAAAAAAATACATACGATCAATTTTACAACGAACACATTTATGTTTTCTCTTTGATTGGTATTGAAAGTATTTTAAAAAAATATGATTTGGAAATTTTTAATGTACAAAATTTAAAAATACATGGTGGTTCCAATAGGTATTTTATTAAAAGAAAAATGAACAAGATCCCTATCAATTTAAGTGTTATAATTAACAGGAAAAAAGAAATAAATTATGGCATAAAAAATATATCGACATATGTCAAATTCGCTAAAAGAGTTAAATCCTCTAAAAAAAAACTTAGAAAAATTTTTTTACAACTTAAAAATAAAAAAAAAGATATAATTGGATATGGCGTGACCGCAAAATCAACAACTATTCTAAATTATTGTGATATCGGTAAAAAATTTATTTCTTATTTTGTTGACACAACAAAAGATAAACAAAATAAGTATACACCTGGAATGAAAATTCCAATTTATAAATATCCTGGATTTATTGAAAAAAATATTGATTATATTTTTTTAGGTGCTTGGAACTTTAAAGAAGAAATTTTTAAAAAAGAAAAAAAATTTATTAAAAACGGTGGTAAATTTATTATACATACACCAATACCAAAAATTATATGAAAAAAATTGTATTCACTGGTGGAACAGGTAGATTTGCAAATGTGTTTAAGTCAATTAAAAATAAATATAAGATTGAATATCCATCAAAAGCTAAACTAAATATAGAAAAATTTGATTCAATAAAAAGTTATCTAAAAAAAAATAAACCAAATTATTTGATTCATTGTGCGGGTTTATCTAGACCAATGAAAATACATGATGATGATATTTCTAGAAGCGTTCTTATAAATATAATTGGTACTTCAAATATAGTGAGAGCTTGTAAGGAAAAAAATATAAAACTTATTTATTTTTCAACAAATTATGTTTATCCCGGTAAAAAAGGTAACTATTCAGAAAATGACCCTGTACTTCCAATAAACAATTACGCAATGTCAAAATTAGGAGGTGAATGTGCTGTTCAGATGTATAAAAATTCTCTTATTCTTAGAATTTGCATGACCGAAAAACCTTTTGTACACAAACAAGCTTTTAGTGATGTTGAAATGAATTTTATGTATCATGAAGATCTTGCTAAAAATTTGTTAAAATTAATTAATAAAAAAGGTATAATTAACGTTGGTGGTCAAAAACAGAGTGTTTATAAATTTGCTCAAAAATCTAATAAAAAAATTAAATCTATTTCTGCAAAAAAAAAATTTGGTAAAAATTATCCACTAAAACAATCAATGAACGTGAGAAAATATTTTAAATTAATTAGAAACTAAGACTATTCTTTCAAAAGTTTAATATATTTTTTAATAACACTATTTTCATAAATTCTATACAAATAACTCCTCTTAGATACTTTTTGTTTAATAAGATTTAAAAAAATATTATCATCTTTATGAGTGCTGATATTTTTTTCCTTTCTATATCTAAAATCATCAAATAAATTTCTCAATTTTTTATTATTTTCTAAATTTTTACTTTTTGTTAATTTAGTTTTTGAAATATTGATAACTGTTATAGAATCATAATACTCAAGTGATTGAATTTTTTTCGAAAAAAAATTTATTTCTTTTTTTAACATTGGGTTACGTCTATGAATAGTTTCAATTAATAATATTGTAAAATTAATTAACGAAAATTTAGATGGATTCTTAAAACCTTTATCTTTCATAAAGCTTGTGTGTGTATCCTCGATAACAATCATACCACCATAATTTAAGTATTTTATTGATTGCATTAAAGTCGTTATCTGTTGAAGATTTGTATGACCACCATCATCAATTAAAATATCGATTTTTCCAATTTTTTTATAAAAATTTTTCCAAAAATTTGGATCAGATTGGTCTCCTATAAATATTTTAAATCCATACTTTTCTAATTTTTTTGCATCAGGGTTAAGTTCAATTCCAATAATTTGAGCTTTTTTACCAAAAAATTTTCTCCACATAAATAATGATCCACCATTTCCTATACCCACCTCAACTAATATTATTTTTTTATTCAAGAATCTTTTAAAAAGATTTTGATAAATATCAAAATAATTACTCCATTTTATTGAATATTTGGGTGATGATTTAAAAAATTTTTTAATATTTTTCATTATAAAAAGACAAGAAACTTGATAATACTTTTAATGCAATTTTTGTCAAAAAAAATTTAAAATGAAAAAAATCTTAAAAAAAATTTTTCCTCAAAAATTTGATAATTTTTGGCACCAAAATAAAGATAGTTCTAATTTCGATAAGACTTTAAAATTTATAACAGAAAGTTTTATAAATTCTAAGTCTTATCAATTTGTATCAAATCAATGGCATTTATTAAATATTAATGATTTTAAATCAATAAAAGAAAATAGGCTAAATAAATATGGTTCAGAGATTTCAACTCACTATTTTACTTTCTTAGATTATAATAATGAGCATCTAAAAAATTTATTTAAAAAAATTGATAATCAAAAAAATATAGATCATAGTATTAATATTCTTAAGAAACATAATAATTTAGATTGCAAAACAAGTATTACATATAACCTATTATGCCTAATACTTTTTGAAAATTTAAAACTTTCATATTCGTTTAAATATCTTAATAAATTAAGCGATAAAACTTATTGTGGTTTTGATCATCCATTTATTCAAATAGATGATTATAAAATTTCATCAGATAAAATAATATCTCTTTTTGACTTTGAAAAAATAAATGATTTTTATAATCTTAATGAAAAAAATAAAGTTTTAGAAATTGGTGCTGGTTCTGGTCGACTTTGTGAGTGTATTCTATCAATAATTCCGAATATTAATTATTCTATCTGTGACATCCCCCCGTCTATTTATATAGCCTATGAACGTATGAAGCTTAGATTTCCAAATAAAAAAATCAAATTATTAATTGATATTAATAATTCAAAAGAGTTAAGTGAAGAGATTGAAAAAAATGATATTTCTTTTATTTTTCCACATCAAGTTGATATTCTTAAAGAAAAGATTTTTGATCTAGGAATTGCAGTAGATTGTCTTCATGAAATGGATAAAAAAACCCTAAACTATTATTTTGTTAACTTAAGTTACAATACAAAAAATTTTTATTTTTCTATTTGGAAAAAGACCAAAAATTGGGGCTCTGGCACATTATTGAAAAAGACTGAAAATTTAGATTTTGAAAATGGAGATTATGATATTCCAAAAAACTGGAAAAAGGTTCTTCAAAAAGAATTGGAATTCCCATCAAATCAAATCTCTTTAGGATACAAAATAGACTAATTTTGGTAGCGGGAAGTGGGATCGAACCACTGACCTCGGGCTTATGAGTCCCGCGCTCTAACCAACTGAGCTACCCCGCCTTTAACATTGTTGATTTATAATATCTATTAAATTTGATTCAATAATTATTAATTATAAAATTTATGTAAATTTAAAGTAATTGTGCAATTTTAGCTAAAAACTATTAGCCCAAATAAGACTAAACCTGTAGATGCAGCAGCAGAAAAGTAAAACTTTTTCAAAGTTTCTTGTTTCTTATCTGATTTTACTCTGTTTAAGAGAATATTTATGTCTGTTCTTTTGGAAGTAGCTTGTGGATTATCAGAAACTGTATATTTTGAGGTAAGCTTTTGCTTCAGAGAGTTAGTTAGATTTTTCATTTGACGTAATTAACCATTCTTTAGAATTATTAGCAAATAAAATTATAAAGATAGAAATATTCCAATTGATCCTAATAGAAGAACACAAAATGAAAAAATAAAAATATTCTTCCTAAACTCTTTGCTTTTCTCAGCCTCTAATTTTGATTTTAAAACATTGATGTCGACTCTACCTGAGCTAATTTTGCTTGGATTTAAAGGCTTTTCAGAAACATTAATATCATTTGGGGTCTCGATATTTTCAGTATTCTCTGTAAAGCCTTTAGTATTCATATCTTATTAAAACATCTTAGAGCTTGAAGAACAATTTTATGAAAGTTCAATTTGGGTCACTATTAAATTGACAACTGTTCAATTTGGGTTTCTATTAACAAAAAATTAAATTATGAGCATTCAAAAAGTAGATTTTTCCAAAACTCTTTCAGACGACCAGGTCTATGAATCCATTATGTCTCACTATTCTACTCTAAGTAAAGATTGGATATTACATCAATGGAATTGGATGAACAGTGTTTATAGGCCATTTAATGATCACTATAAGTATTTGATAATAATTTCTTTGATTGAAAAGACTCTTCAATTTTACGACCAGATGAATATTCAATACTCTTATGATGAATACTACTCGAAATCATATCTTCAAATTGATAAGTTTAGTATTACTGAACTTTGTGAAAAATTAGATTTACCTAAAGAAACAATTAGAAGAAAAGTTATAGAACTTGAAAATGAAGGTGCAATAACACGTAATAAAAAAAAAATTGTAATTGATAGAAAAGCATTCAACTTTGTTAAGCCAGCACAACAAATAAAAATTTCATCAAAATATATATATTTAGTTTCCAAAGTTTTAAATAGAGATAAGGTTTATTCTAAAAAACCTGATCAAAAAATTATTGAAAAAATCATAAAAAAAAGATTTTCATTATCATGGAGATGGTTTTTTAAAATGCAAATACCATTAATTATTGGTTACCATAAATTTTTTAAAGATTTAACTACGTTTCATATTTGGGGAACAATTTGCATGAACCAAGTTTTAAACGTAACCGATCAATTAAATTCTGATAAGAATAAACCCTCATTAGATTACTTTACTACTAGTAGTATTGTTATAGAAAATCTTGGAGCAGAAACTGGTATAAGTGCAATGTCAATTTCTGATATGACAAAAATCCCCAGAGCAACAATTATTAGAAAGTGTAAATATTTAATAAAAGAAGATTTAATAAAATTAAATAAAAAAAAACAATATTTGCTAACCAGTATGAATTTTAGAAAAATTTTACCTTATCAAACACAAATTTTTAAATATAAGGCAAAGTTTATTCGTAAAATTTTAAATCTTCTTGTAATTTCTTAAATCTTCAATAAATTCTTCTTTAATATTACACAGAAGGGTCATGGGTATAGTAACAACAATAGCGCCATTTGCGCTAGCTCTTATAATGTTAGGGCTTGGGGCGTCATTAACAGTAAAAGATTTCACAAGAGTATTTCAGCATCCAAAAGAATTTTTCATTGGTTTAATTTGTCAATTAGTTGTTCTTCCAATTATTGGTTATCTGTTAATAATTATTTTAAAAACTCCAATTGAGCTAGCTTTAGGGGTAATGTTGATTGCAGCTGCACCTGGTGGAGTAACATCAAATGTACTCACTAAATTTGCAGATGGTGATGTCGCCCTATCTATATCTCTTACTGCGTTTACCAGTTTAATAAGTATTGTTTCAGTTCCTTATATAGTTTTTTTATCAATTGATTTATTTGATATCACTTATGTAGAAAAAGAAGTTTCAATGCTTGGTATATCCTTAAAGATGTTTTTTGTAGTTACTGTGCCTGTAATAATTGGAATGATTATTAGAAAATTTTTTAGTAATTTTATAGAAAATAATATCAAAATTATTGAGAAAGCATCTATAGGATTATTCTCAATTGTTTTTATTGCTATCTACATTCAAGAATGGGACAGTATCATAATGTTCCTAACTACAGCAGGGACTATTGCTTTAGTTCTTAATATTTCCATGATGATCATAGGCTTTTACGTGGCTAAATTTTTTGCATCAGGTGTTGCTCAACAAAGATGTACATCTCTTGAGTGTGGATTACAAAATGGAACGTTAGCTGTTTTTGTGGGAACTCAACTGTTTGGGCAAAATATGACTTACATGGTTCCAACAGCAGCCTATGCTTTGATTATGATGATGACTTCTGTTCTTTTTGTATTTTTCTTAAGAAAAAGAACTTAATTATTTTTAAAATTAGTTTGTTTTAAAGGTTTGATAATAATCTCTATTGGATATTTTTTTTTCTCTACTTCAATGAATAGATCTTTTTTGTGAAGTTCGTTATTTGAAATATCGTTATTGATATAACCAAATGCTAAATTTTTCTTAAAATTAAAAGAATAATTGCCTGATGTTGATCTACCTATAATGTTATTTTCTAAATATATGGGCTCATCATGAAGCAACAATGGTTCACCTGGCTTACTATCTTTTAAAGTAAACATTGCAAATCTACTTTTAATTTTTTCTTTTTTAATCTTTTCTAACGCTCTTTTGCCAATAAATTCATCCTCTTTTTTAGAACTTATTGTGAAAGATAAACCTGCTTGGTATTGATTTTCCTCTGGTGAAATATCATGTCCCCAATGTAAAAATCCACTCTCCATTCGCATAATATCCATGGCGTGCATACCACAATTCGAGAGGTTAAAATCTTTACCTCTATTAATCAATAATTCGTAAATTTTTTTAGCGTCTTTAGATCTTACATATAGTTCAAAGCCTAATTCACCAACATATGACAATCTTTGAGTCCAAATTTTAATCCCTTCAATTGAAATATATTTTGCTGTACCAAATCTAAATTCATCATTTTCGAAATTGTCTTTTGAAATTGATTTCATTAAAGCTCTACTTTTTGGTCCAAACACACCAAATACACAAAAATCATCTGTAACGTCTTTTAACTCTATATCTTTTGCGAGGTATTTTTTTATGTGAAATTTATCTCTCTCCCTTGTGGCTGCGGAACTTATTATTCTAAAATGATCTTTATCGATACACACAACTGTTAAATCTGTTTCAATGCCACCGTCAGGATTTAACATATGTGTATAAATACATTTGCCAACTTCATTTTTAATATTTGCCGTACAAATTTTTTGTAATTCTTTATGAGCTTTATCAGATTTAATCTCAAATTTAGAAAAAGGAGTTAAATCAAATAAACCAACATTCTTGACAGTATTATTCGTTTCATATTCGGCTGAAGGGTACCAATTTTGGTAATTATAACTGTATTCATATTCCGTTTTTTCTCCGTCTAGAGCAAACCACATAGGTCTTTCATATCCACCTGACTCACCAAAACAAGCACCAAAACTTTTTAATTCATTGTGATATGGAAGAGTTTTTATATTCCTTGAAGTTTTATGTTGTTTAAACGGCCAATGCATTCCATATAAATATCCTAAAGACTCCGTAATTCTTTTTTTAATAAAACTTAGATCAGAATGAAATTTTTGAAATCTTTTAATGTCATAACAAAAAATATCTTCATTAATATGTCCATTGATTAACCATTCAGCGGTAACTTTACCAACACCTCCCCCACTTCCAATTCCAATACTATTTAACCCACAGCAAACAAAAAAGTTTTTTATTTCAGGAACTTCTCCTAGTAATGTATTGGTGTCTGGTGTAAATGACTCTGGGCCTGAAAAAAATTTTCTAATTCCTGCTGTTTTTAAAACTGGAAATCTTTTTATTGCAGTGGCCAAGTAAGGTTCAAAATGTTCAAAATTTTCTTGAAATTCTCCAAACGAAAAATCCTCTGGAACTTTATTAATTCTATCCCAAGCTGGAATAGATTGAGACTCAAATATACCAACTAATATTTTTCCAGCATCTTCTTTTATATAAGTTCTATTATCAAAATCTCTTATGACTGGTAAAGTCTTTGAGAGGTTTTTAATTGGCTCAGTGATAATATAAAAATGCTCTGCTGGATAAAGAGGTATACTTACTCCAGCTTTTTGTCCAATTTGGCGTGACCACATTCCAGAAGCTAAAACTATATACTCACAATCGATTTTTTGACCATTTACTTTTACTCCAGAAATTTTTTCATTCTTAGTTAAAATTTCTTCGACAGGAGATTTTTCAAAAATCTTTGCTCCTTCCATTCTAGCTGCTTTTGCCAACATATGTGTTACACCTGATGGATCTGCAGCACCATCACCAGACATTAAAATTCCTCCTAAAACTTCATTGGTATTTATGATTGGATAATCTTTTTTAATTTGATCTTTATCTAAAATTCTTACATCAACATCAAAAAGCTGAGCTGTTGTTGCTTGTCTTTGAAGTTCTTGCCATCTACCTTTATTTTCAGCAATTGAAAGTGCACCGTTTAATCTTAATCCAGCTGAATGATCAACTTTCTTTTCAAGCTCTTTGTATAAATCCAAAGTATATTTTCTTATTTTGGTTATCGCTGCTGATGGACCTAATTGACTTACGAGACCCGCTGCATGCCAGGTAGTACCTGAAGTTAACTGATCTCTCTCTAAAAGAATTGTATCTTTCCAACCAAATTTTGCCAAATGATAAGCAACAGAACAACCAACGACCCCGCCACCTATCACTACTACCTTTGTTTGATTTGGAATTTCTTTACTCATAGAATTTATGATATATCAAATATAATATATTTGATAATTAGAATTTAATAAATGAAAATTATAGTAACTGGATCTTCTGGCTTTATCGGTTTTCATGTTTCCAAGAAACTTCTTGAGAGTGGTAAAAAAGTTCATGGGGTAGACTCAATGAATAATTATTATGATGTTAATCTAAAAAAAGCTAGATTGAATATACTTAAAAAATATAAAAATTTTTCATTTTCAAAAGCAAAAATTGAAAATAAAAAAAATTTAGACAAAGCTTTTAAAAAATTTAAACCAGCTGTTGTTATCCACTTAGCTGCACAAGCAGGTGTTAGATATAGCATTGAAAAACCAAGAGTTTATCTAGATTCAAATATCACTGGTACTTATAATATTATTGAAATTTCAAAAAAATTAAATGTAAAGCATCTTATTATGGCTTCAAGTTCTTCAGTGTATGGTGCAAATAAAAAAATTCCATTTAAAGAAATAGACAAAACTGAAACACAAATGAGTATTTATGCTGCAACTAAAAAATCTAATGAAAGTATGGCTCACGCGTACTCTAATATATGGAAAGTTCCAATTACAATGGTTAGATTCTTTACTGTTTACGGGCCATGGGGTCGTCCAGATATGGCTTTATTCAAATTTACCAAAGGAATACTGAATAAGAAAAAAATAGATATCTATAACAATGGTAAAATGTACAGAGATTTTACTTATATAGATGACATAGTAAGTGGAATAAATTTATTAATAAAAAAAGTACCTAATACAAAACAATTAGGAAAATACAAAAACGACAGTCTTTCCCCTATTGCTCCATTTAGAATATTAAATATTGGAAACACAAAAAAAGTATATTTATTAGATTTCATTAAAGAAATTGAAAAAGTATTAGGAAAGAAAGCAAAGAGAAACTACATGCCTTTACAAAAAGGTGATGTAAAGCAAACTTTATCCAATACAAATTTATTAAAAAAAATAACTAGATATAATCCGAAAACAAATTTTAAAACTGGTATTAGAAAATTTTTGGATTGGTATTTAAACTATTATAATTAAACAAGCTTAGAAGGATCAGCATAATCATAACCGAAAGCTTCGGATACCGCTTTGTAAGTTACTTGTCCCTTAAAAATATTTAAGCCTGCTAAAAAATTTTTATCTTCAGATAAAGCTTTTTGATAACCTTTATTAGCAAGTTTTATTAAGTATGGGAGTGTAACTTTATTTAGTGCAAATGTTGAAGTTCTTGGAACTCCACCAGGCATATTGGCTACACAATAATGAACGACATCATCAACTATAAAGGTTGGGTCTCCATGAGTTGTTGGTTTGCTAGTTTCAACACATCCCCCTTGATCTATAGCCACATCAACTATAACTGATCCTCTCTTCATAGATTTTATCATTTCTTTACTAACTAACTTTGGTGCCTCTGCGCCTGGTATCAAAACTCCACCAACTACTAAATCAGCTTCGGCAACTAATTTTCCTAAATCTATTTTATCACTTTGCTCTGGAATAATCTTATCCCCAAACATTTGAACTAATTGTTTTAATCTTTCCTCAGATTTATCAACTATATGAACATTTGCTTTCATGCCTGTAGCAATTGTTGCTGCATTTTCACCCACTACTCCGGCGCCAAGAATTAACACATTTGCTGGTTCACCTCCTGGAGCACCCCCTAATAATATTCCTCTACCTTTTTGATTTTTTTCCAGACAGTGAGCTCCAGCTTGAACTGACATTCGTCCAGCAACTGCACTCATTGGTGCTAATAAAGGGAGTCTCCCATTATCATCTGTAACTGTTTCGTAAGCAATATTAATACTTTTTGATTTAATTAATCCTTCTGTAAGTTCTTTTGCAGCAGCTAAGTGTAAATATGTGTAAACTATTTGATCTTCTTTAATCATGCCAACCTCAACTTTTTGAGGTTCTTTAACTTTAACAATTATTTCAGCGTCATTAAAAATATCAGTAGCTTTCTCTATAATTTTTGCACCAGCACTTTTATAATGATCATTGTCGAAACCTGCCTCAAAGCCTCCATTATTTTCAACTAATACCTCGTGTCCCTCTGAGACAAGAGTTTTTACACTATCTGGTGTTAAACCTATTCTATTTTCTTGAGGTTTTATTTCTTTGGGAACGCCAATTTTCATAAAGAAAATTAATTCTTTTTACTTTTACTATAGTTTGTAATTCCAGTTCTTAATTTTTCGATTATTTCATCAATATGTTTTTTTTCGCATATAAACATCGGTGCAATAATAAGTGCATCACCTGTAGCTTTGAAGTTAACTCCAGCATCATAACAATGTTTGAAAGTTGCTAAACCTGCTTTACCTGGTCTACCATCCATTTTAATATCAATTCCACCCATCATTCCGTATCCTCTTATGTTATCAACTACATCAATATCTTTTAGTGAAAATAATCCTTCTTGAAAGTAAGGACTTAGTTCTTTTGCTCTTTTAAAAATATCGTCCTTTTCAAAAATATCTTGTACTGCTAAAGCAGCAGCTACAGATACAGGAATTCCTGAATATGTATATCCGTGAAACAATTCCACGGCTCCTTTAGGTGTTGCGTCAATAACTGCATCATAAATTTCTTCTTTACAAGCAACTACACCAAAAGGAACAATGCCATTTGTCGTTGCTTTTGCCATCGTCATTATATCTGGTGTAACCCCAAATTCTTGGGCTCCAAATGCAGAGCCTGTTCTACCCCAACCTGTTATAACCTCATCAAAAATAAGAAGTATATTGTGTTTATCACAAAGTTCTCTAAGTCTTTGTAAATATCCGACTGGTGGCACTAAAGTTCCTGTAGATCCTGCAATAGGTTCTACTATGCATGCTGCGATATTCTCTGACCCAAAGTTAGTACATATTCTTTCTAAATCATTTGCAATCTCAACTCCAGTTTCTGGTTGGCCTGATACAAATTTATGTTCATCTAAATGTGTATGTCTCATATGAACAACACCAGGCATCAATACACTGGCATAAGCTTTAACATTGTTAATCATGCCTCCAACTGAAGTTGCTCCTATATTCATACCATGATATGCGCGTTCTCTTCCAACAAATCTGAATCTTTGTCCTTCACCTCTTGCTTTGTGATAAGCAATACTAATTTTTATTGCAGTTTCAACTGCAGTAGATCCGCATATTGTATAAAAAATTTTATTTAAATTCCCTGGAGTATGTTTTGAAATTCTAGTAGCTAATTCAAACGATCCACCAAAACCTTGTTGAAAAGGCTGGCAATAATCTAGAGTATTTAATTGATTTGTTATTGCTTCAATAATTTCTTTTCTACCATGTCCTAATGGATTACAGAATAATCCTGAGCTAGCATCAATTTGAGTTTTACCTTGGTGATTCTTTAAGTATACACCTTTTGCTTCAACAATTAGTTTTGGATTTTCTTTAAAATCTTTATTAGACGTAAATGGCATCCAATGTTCATTTAAAGAATTTGGTACAGATGTTCTTTTTTCCGAGCTCATACTAAAGTTTTTATAAATTGTTAATTTATTAATCCTTAGACTAATTAAGTCCAATAAACCACCAAAATAATTGTCACAACTTAAGGTTGTCTAACTAGAATGAGCATTTTTTTGTTTTACATCTAGGTCAAATTAATCTTAAAATTGGAACATATAAATAAACAAGGAAGAGGAAAAATGAAAAAAATAATTAGTTTTATTCTTGGATGTTTTGTAGCTCTTAATCTTTCATTTTCAGTTGCTAACTCAGCAGCTAATGAAGTTAGGGTTGCATACTTCTTAGAGTGGCCAAGCCCAAATCTAGAGGACATGATGAAGAAAAACTTCGCTAAAGCTCTTGGGGTTCCTGTTAAGTGGACTAACTTTACTAATGGTGGTGCAATGACTGATGCTATGTTAGCAGGAGATATTGATATCTCTTACTCTCAAGGCTTAGTTCCTTTCATTAATGCTGTTAAATCTAAAGCTCCAATTAAACTTGTAGATGTAGCTATGGAATACGGAATGGGTGGTACAACATGTGTAACGTCTAACGCATCTGGTATAACAAAAGCTAACGCTACTGAGCTTGAAGGTAAAAAAGTTGCTGTTCCACTTGGTACAATGGCTGAATACGTTTTTGATGAGAGTATGAAAGTTGTTGGTGCGGACAGAAAAAAAATGGATATCATTCAAATGGACCCTGAAGAAGGTGCTGCTGCTTTAGTAAGTGGTGATGTTGTAATGGCATGTTTATTTGGTGGTAACTCAATTAAAGCTGCAACTGCAGTTGGATCTAGATTACTTACAGTTCAAGAAGCTAGAGATGCAGGTATCTTAGGTATTGATATTACTTCAGTGACTACAAAGTTTATGAAGGAAAATCCAGGTATGCTAAGAACTTTTATTGAAGTAACTCACGAAGCTAATGCTAGATATAGAGCTGGTAAAAGCGATATGAACTCAATGTCAAAAGCTTCAGAAATGAAAGTTGCTGATATGAAAGAAACTTTAAGTGGCTTTAAATTTCTAACACCCGAGGAAACTAAACAATCTATGGAAAGTGGAAATCTTGATGCATTCTTAAAAGGAATGGGAACACCAAGAGGAAACGTAGATACTAGTTTCTTACCTTTATAATCTAAGGGTAATTTAAATTTTAATAGGCGCCAATTGTAATAAATTGGTGCCTATTTTTTTATTAAAAATTCAAATATAAAGTCTCTTTATGAGTGATTTAGTTTCACAAAATCTAAACATGATTTTTAAAACTCCTAAAGGAGAGACTGTTCACGCATTAAAAGATTTAAATTTTACTCTCAAAAAAGGAGAGCTTCTTACAGTTCTTGGACCATCTGGTTGTGGAAAGACCACATTACTAAACATTACAGCAGGATTTATTAGACCAACTTCAGGAAGTATTACTCTAAATAGTAAAGAAATAGATGGACCAGGAGTTGAGCGAGGAATGGTTTTTCAACAAGGTGCTTTATTTGAATGGCTAACAGTTGCTGAAAATGTCAACTTTGGATTAAGAATGAAAAAAGAAGATCCAATTGAAACTCAAAAAAAAGTTGATGAATGGTTAGAGATTGTTGGATTAAAAGGTTTTGGAAACACTCCAACTTATCAATTGTCTGGAGGAATGCAGCAAAGAGTTGCTCTTGCAAGATGTTTAATCAATAACCCAGATTTAATTTTAATGGATGAACCATTAGGAGCTCTTGATGCTCTTACAAGAGAAAAAATGCAGTCTCTGGTTTTAAAAATTTGGAAAGAAACTGGTAAAACAATTATTCTAATTACTCACTCAGTTGAGGAAGCCTTGCTTCTTGGTGAAAGATTATATGTGATGGCTCCAAGACCAGGAAGAATACATAAAGAATATAATCTGCCATTCGCTTCAATGGGGTTAAAAGAAGATTTAAGAGAAATTAAAAAAAATAAAGAGTTTTCTCAAAAACGAGAAGAAATCCTTGAAATGATCTGGAACATGGAAGAGGAAATTATGGGAAAAGATAATTAAATGTTAACTCAAATATTAACTTTTCTAATATTCTTTGCTGTAGTCGGCTGTATTCTTTATGGAAGAAGATTAATAAGAACTGAAAAAGTAGATGCAGTATTTGGAAATCCTGAGAGAGCATTAGGTGGCACTCACTGGGTAATTGTTGGAAGTAGTTTTTTACTTTTAATTTGGCTCTATTATTCTTGGGATATTGCTAAAGGATTTTACCCAAAATCTGCTAACGAACTATGCCAAGTTGCTAAAGTTAACGACTCTCTACTTGGATTAAAATATCAATTTCCAATTGAGGAAAGAGAGCTCAAAAGCACCTCACAAATTAAAAAAGAGAATAAAAACTTAAAATTAATCCAAAATGAAATACAAAATTCTGATGAACTAAATAGCCAACAAAAAACAATACTAATTAGTTATATAAGTAAAACTAAACAACTTATCCCATTACTTACAAATGAAGATTTGCTTGAGAATGAAACTCGACAAAAAATAGATGCTATTACTGGAAAAATTAACCTATTAACTGAAAATTTCCAAAAACCTGACTATCCATTTGAAACTGAACAAGAACTTAATGAAAGACTTAAAGCAGTAGATGAAGAAGGTGGTTGGGGTATTACTAAAGTGGATGCTGGCTCAGGCTCTATTGAAAATACATTAGAGGTACCTTTGGTGCCTGCAACATATAGAGGTTTAAAATTTCACGCCGCCGCTCAAGAATTAAATTTAATAAGTGATGAATTTTTTAAGTTAAGAAATCATAACCCTCAATTTAAAAACAAGATAAAAGAACTTAAAGAAGAAATTAAAACTTATAGGAAAGATTTAAGTGATAGTGATGAAGTAGCTTCAACATACGCTAAAGATATTGTTAAAATTGCTAGAAGAATTGAATTTGCAAGTATCTACCCTCCAAATGCATTAGATAAGATGCAGGCGGCAATTGTCAAATTTGATAACGCTCAAAAAGAAGAACAAGGTGGGTTGAGATTAATTGATATTTTTTTATTTCCTGCAGGAACTATTGTTGCTAGTGGTCCAAGTTGTTCAGAGCAAGGTTCGGGTAGATGGTTGCCTAAGCCATCCGATACATTCAATAAGTTCATATTAATGTCAAAACCAAGTGTGGGTTATAAAGATATTCCTTTATTGTGGATACAAATGGTTGATGTAAGCAAAATGATTGGCTTTATTTTACCAGACTGGATTGCAGATATTTTGCCAGGTGAATATCCTGTTCATAGTAAAGATGGAATAGTTAAACAAAACTTCAAAGGTGGTGTTCTAAAAATTGTTACAGGAGATTTTAATTTATTCAAAGTGCCTGTTCCTTACGGACATATTTGGGACTCTTTTTTAAGAGTTTTCTTAGGTTTAGTTTTTGGAATTTTAATTGGAGTGCCTTTAGGTTTATTTATGGGTTTAAATAGATTTGCAAAAGGTTTTTTTGATCCTTTAATTGAACTTTATAGACCCGTTCCTCCACTTGCTTGGGCACCTTTAATTATTTCTGTCTTAGGAATTGATAATACTGGAAAGGTATTCTTATTATTTATGGTCTCCTTATCTATAATGATAATTTCAGCTAGAGCTGGTGCATCAGGAACTCAACTATCAAAAATTCATGCAGCTCATTCATTGGGAGCATCGAAGAGACAAATATTAAGACATGTTATATTCCCTAATTCTTTACCTGAAATTCTAACAGGTATTAGAGTTGCTGTTGGAATGTGTTGGGGTACTTTAGTGGCTGCAGAATTTTTAGCAGGAACAACTGGAATTGGTTTTGTAGAAAACGTGGCAAAAAAATATTTTCAATATGAAGTAATTTGGATAACAATATTTATTATGGGAATGCTAGGATTGTTATTTGATATTACCTTAAGGAAAATTATTGATAAAACAATACCTTGGCGAGGCAAAGGTTAGTAATTTAAATCAATTTTTTAGTAAATTATTTACATAATCAGTAAGTTTGATTTTACCAAAGTATCTGTAAACTTTATTAGAAAGATTCATTTTTGTTAATGCAGATGCATATCTTTCACCTGGTCTTTTATCTAGATACTTTATTCTAGACTTAAACATTTTAGCAACCTCGATTATTGAGTGACTTTGTTTACTAGAAATGCTGTAATGTCTAGAAAGATTTTTTTTCCAAGCAATATAACAAACACGAATAGTGTCATCTATGTGTGTAAATCTTCTTGATTGATTTCCAGGTCTTACCACAGGTAATGGTTTTTTATTTCTATAAGCTTCCTCAAAAATTCCAATTACAGTCGACATTCTTCCTTTGTAAATTTGTTTTGGTCCATAAACATTGTAAAAATATATTACCTCAAATTTAAAATTGAACCATTTTTTTAGATTTTCTAATAATTCTAAATTTTTTGCTTTTGTAAAAGAATATGGTGAAAGATTTTTGTCTTGTCCTTTATTTCCTAAAGATGCAGACGTAGCTGAATAAATTAATTTAATCTCATTTTTTAAACAAAAGTTAAAAACAGAATTTGTTCCAATTGAATTTGAATCTATGCACTCATTCATATTTAAAAAACTTTGATAGATTCTTGCAAATTCACCAAAATGAAAAACAGTTTTTATTTTTTTTGGATCTTTTATTACCCTGTTAATATCTTTGGTGTTTGCATTTAAATATTTAACTCTACTATCTTTAAGATGATTTTTTCTATATCCAGAAGAGTAATTGTCAATACTGATTATTTTATATTTCGTTTTTTTTAAAAGAAATTCTATTAAGTTAGATCCAACAAAACCTGCTCCACCAGTAACTATTATAGTATTTTTTTTTAGCATTGATTTCTTATAGTTTTAATTATCATTTTAGCAAGGAATAATAGTTTTATTAATCAATCCAAGATTTATATTTTTCTAGATTTTCTTTAATGTAATTTGGTAAAATATTTAAACCAACTTGTACTAAATCAAATCTATTATTTTGTTTTTTTTCATTAGAGGATTTTGTGTCTATTAAATGATCATAATTTATAAATTTGTTTTTTATTTTATATTCTATTTCTTTGAGATTAGTATTTTTTAACTCAAACTCTGAGTGCATTTCATCATTAAGATATTTTTTTAAAAGTTCTTCTGGTGTTTTTAAATTAGTAAAATGCCAGCCACCATCATCAATAATTTTCAAATTTTGGTATTTCATATTAGAAAAAAAGGTATCTAATCTAAAAATATTATATTTTTTATTTTTTATATTTCTTAACCATGAAATGTTTTTTAAATCTTTTAATTTACATGCTTTTGTTCCGAACCAATCTACTCTTGGATATGCGAGATTAAATTTATAATAAAACAATTTTTGCTTAAAAAGCAGAATTTTTGTTTTATTTTTTTTAAAATCTACTTTGGATAAATTTGGAATTTCATCGTTATCACTATAAATAATATAATCGTTTTGATCAGCTATATCTAAAGCTTTAGATATATAATTTCTTTGAGCCTCTATTCTATCTATACTACTTTGTCTCAACCAGTATGGATTTTTTTGTAAATTTGTGTTTTTTTCTACTGGATCATTATCTAAAACTAAGTGAATAATTTTGTCTTCAAATTTTGGGTAATCTTTTTTATTAAAATTGATGTTTTTTTCTTTTCCACTATGTGAGAATCTAGCTTCACATACTACAAATTTATCTACATAAGGATTAAGGATATTGAACCTTAAATCCATCATTAATTTCTCCTCAAAAAATGTTGTAGTGTCAAATACTCTCATTTATATTAGATGTATAATTCTTTAGTTGAATGATTTCAAAATAAACTATAACTAGACAATATTATGTCAATTTTGTTTAGCAATCCTCCCTGGTGGGAAAATAAAGAGAGCAGAGGTTTTCTAAGAAAAAAAAGATGGCGTAGAGGTGTAAGATCAGGGTCAAGATGGCCTTTTACATATCTTGGAAGATGCACACCTGATAACCCTCGAGCAAAAGACTACATCCCATACCCTTACTTCTTGGGCTATGCAACGACTTATGCATCTAAAATAATGGGAGATAAAAAAGTTTTTTTTAGAGACAGTATTGCTTTATCAGAGTCTTATAAAAGCTTTTATAAATATTTAGACTCAATCGAAAAAAAAATTGAATACTTTTTGATTGAAAGTGCAACACCGTCCTGGGATCATGATTACAAACTAATTAAGCAAATAAAAAAAAAATATCCCCATTTAAAAATAATTGTTGCAGGTCCCATTTCTACTTCTTCTCAAAAATGGGATAGCGACATTATTCATGCAATTTTAAAAGGCGAATTTGAAAAAAATGTAATGAAGGTAATTAATGGAAAAAATGGTTTAATAGAACATGATCTTTTAACTTTAGAAGAAATGAATAACTCTCCATTTCCTTATTATGATGAAAGTATTTATGATAAATATTTTGATGGAAATCCAATTCCAATGAATCAATTGTCACCTCAAGCTCATATTCTGACTAGTAGAGGTTGTCCATTCAAATGTATTTTCTGCGTATGGCCTGCAACGATGACGGGTAATGATCCAGACGGTGAAAATAAAAGATCTGTAAGACAATACTCTGCTGAATATATGGAAAGCTTTTTAGATAAATTAACAACAGATTATAAATTTCAAGCGATATATTTTGATGATGATACTTTTAATATTGGAAACAAACATACAGTTCAAATAAGTAAAATTGCAGGAAAATATGATGTCCCGTGGTTCGCAATGTGTAGAGCAGATACTTGTAAAAAAGAAAATTGGAAAATAATGAGAGACAACGGATGTAAAGGCGTAAAAATAGGAATTGAGTCAGGAAGTCAATATGTAGTGGATAAAATAGTAAACAAGCATCTTGATCTAAATTATACTAGCCAGTTAGTTGATCATTTAAGAAGTTTAGATATGTCAGTTCATGGAACATTCACATATGGCTTACCAGGTGAAACAAAAGCTCAAATGCTTGAAACTAAAGAATTTATAAAAAGAACTAATTTTAACACTGTTCAAGAGTCCGGAACAGCTGAAATAGAGGGAACTCCTCTTCACACATTAAATAGCAAAGATTTAAAAAATTATCCCGGCGCTAGCATCAATACTGAATATGATAGACAGAAAGATGGAGGGAAAAAGTGGCAAAGCCTAGTAAAAAGTTTGCAAGATAATTAAAATTTGTGAATAAGAAAAGTGTAAGTATTTATATACCAGCCTTTAATGCAGAGAAGACTATAAGAAACTCATTAACCTCAATAAAAAATCAATCTTATCAGTTTGATGAGGTTATAGTTATTAACGATAATTCTAATGACTTCACATTAGATATTGTAAAAGAATTTAAGGATGTAAATATAATCAACAATATTGAGAATAAAGGATTAGGATATAATAGAAATCTTGGAGTTAAAAATAGTTCGTACAAAATAGTAGCATCAATAGATGCTGATGTAGTTTTAGAAAAAAATTGGTTAGAGGTAATGATTCAAAATTTTGAGCAGTATGAAAATATTATTTGTGGTGGAAAAATGATCGAAGAATTGGTTCAAAATAAATTCAATGCGTGGAGAGCAAAATATTATAGCCAAAATTGGGGTAATAAATCATTCGAAAATCCACCTTTTTTATACGGATGTAACACTATTCAACATAAATCTGTATGGGATATCGTCAAAGGTTATGATGAAGGTTTACAAACAAATGGAGAGGATATTGACTACTCTAATAAGATTAAAGGTTACCAGCATATAAAAATGAGATACTGCTCTGATGCATTAGCAAAACACTTGCAAGATGATAATCTAAATACTTTATCGAATAGAGTTTGGCGTTATCATTCGTTTGGTTATAAAATCAAAAAGCCCTCTTTTTACAAAACTTTAAAATTATCTCTTAAGCAAATAAAATTTTTTTTTCAAAGATCTTTTCAAAACTTAATTAAATTTGAGTTTAATTTTATATTAATAAATTTAGCAATTTTAATTAAATTTATTGTA
Organism: uncultured Pelagibacteraceae bacterium; assembly: GCA_902520335.1. GTDB lineage: Bacteria > Pseudomonadota > Alphaproteobacteria > Pelagibacterales > Pelagibacteraceae > Pelagibacter. The sequence continues at coordinate 4,822 of CABYNS010000004.1, read as the reverse complement.
TTAGAACACACTTACTATAAAAAATCGAAAAAATGAAAATTTTAATTACAGGTGGTTGTGGTTTTGTTGGAACCAATTTAGCTTTATTTCTTAATTCAAAAGGTTTTAAAGTTGATTGTTTAGATAATCTTTCAAGAAAAGGTTCTAAATATAATTTGAGTTTATTAAAAGTTAAAAAAATTAAAAATTTCAATTTCGATGTTTATGATTTTGATAAAATAAAAAAATTACCCAAATATGATTTTATTATTGATTGCTGCGCAGAAGCGGCTGTTGAGGTTTCAAAAAAAGATATTGATAGAGTCATAAATACAAATTTTATAGGAACATTAAATATTTTAAAGAAAGTAAAAAAAGATAAGTCAAAAATTATTTTTCTTTCAAGCAGCAGAGTTTATCCCATTCAAGAAATGAATAATATTGTAAAAAAAAAAATTATTAATTCGAAATTAAAAATCATTAAAACTTTTGGGGAAAAAGATAATATCCAGGGCCCAAAAACCATTTATGGTGTGAGCAAATTATCATCAGAAATGCTAATTGAAGAATTTTCATATGCATTTGGTATAAATTATATAATTAATCGATGTGGAGTTATTTCTGGACCTTTACAATTTGGAAAACAAGATCAAGGTTTTGTAAGTTTGTGGATATGGAGTCATTATAAAAATAAAAAAATGAAATATATTGGCTATGGTGGATTAGGTAACCAAGTTAGAGATGTACTACATATATATGACTTATGTGATTTAATATTATTACAAATTAAAAAATTTAATAAGATTAATAACACACTATTTACAGTAGGTGGCTCAAAAAAAAGTAATACTTCTTTGATACAATTAACTAAAATATGTGAAAAAATAACTAAGAATAAAATTAAGTTTAACAAAATTCCTAAAACATCTATTTATGATATTCCCTATTTTATTACAAACAATTATTTAGTTACAAAAACGTATGGTTGGAAGCCAAAAAGAAATATATTAAAAGTTGTTATGGATACTTTTTTATGGTTAAAAAATAATAAATCAAAAATAAATAAATATTTTTAATGTCATTAGCAATTGTAACAGGGTCAACTGGATTAGTTGGATCAGAGGCGGTGAATTTTTTTCACGATAAAGGCTTTGATGTAATAGGAATAGACAATAATTTAAGAAAATTTTTTTTTGGAAAAAATGGTTCTACTTCTTGGCTTAAAACGCAGCTTTTAAAAAGAAATAAAAATTTTAAAAATTACAATTTAGATATTCGAAATATGGTTGGTTTAAAAAAAATATTCAAAAGGTATTCAAAAAGTATATCAGTTATAATTCACTGTGCTGCCCAACCATCACATGATTATGGAAAAAAATTTCCTTTTCTAGACTTTAACGTAAATGCTACAGGTACACTCAACCTCTTAGAGTTAACTAAAAAATATTCACCAGACGCTCCATTTATATTTATGTCGACCAATAAAGTTTATGGAGACAATCCCAATAGACTTAACATTTATGAAAAAAATACTAGATGGGAATTAAAAAAAAGTGATAAGGATTATAAAGGGATCAAAGAAAATTTCTCCATTGATAACGCAACACACAGTTTTTTTGGAGTCTCTAAAACTTACGCTGATCTGATTGTGCAAGAATATGGAAAAAATGTAGGCTTAAAGACGGTATGTTTTAGAGGTGGATGTATAACTGGCCCAAATCACAGTGGTGCAAGTTTGCATGGATTTTTATCTTATTTAGTTAAAGCAAGCTTACATCAAAAAAAATATAATTTGATTGGTTATAAAGGTAAGCAAGTTCGAGATAATTTACATAGTTATGATTTAGTGAATAGTTTTTGGGAATTTTATAAAAAACCTAAAAAAGGTGAGGTGTATAATATTGGAGGTGGAAGGTATTCTAATTGTTCAATTATTGAAGCTCTTAATTATGTTGAAAAAATATCTAAAATTACAATAAAGAGAAAAATATTAAAGACACCAAGAGTAGGTGATCATATTTGGTACATATCAGATACAACTAAATTAAAAAAACATTACCCAAAATGGAAACAAAAATATAATACAAAAAAAATTATTGAGGAATTAATCAGTAATTTTAAATAAAAGATGAATATTAAAAAAAAAGATTTTATATTTGACGTTGGTGCTAATGAGGGTAGTGATGGACTATCACTTGCTTTGCTATTTAAAAATTGTCAAGTATTCGCTTTCGAACCTAATAAATATTATATAGAAATAATAAAACATCATAAAAAAAAAATTGAAAATATAATTGGTGTAAAGATAGATAATTACAAAGTATTTAATAATGCAATCTCAATAAAAGAAGGTTTGCAAAATTTTAATATTTCACAAAATGTAGGATCTCACTCACTGTTTGAATTTAACAAAAATTTATATGATTTTAAAAGACACGCAAATGACTATGAAACAACGAAAAAGACAAAAGTAAAAGTAATCAAGTTATCATCATTTCTTAAAGATAAGAAATTCAAAAGAATTAAATATTTACACTGTGATGCTCAAGGCTCAGATATTAATGTTTTAAAAAGTTTAGGTGATGATTTAAAATATCTCGATTATGGTGTTGTTGAAGTTTCAGCAACAAAAAAAAAGGATTTATATAAGGGTTCTCAGAACAATTTTTCAAACCTCAAAAATTTTTTAAAAAAGAATAATTTTACAATTACTAATGTTAAGTCAAATGACCCCTTTGAAAATGAGTTAAATGTAAAATTTAAAAATAATAATATAAAATTTAGCAACTTTTTAAACAGTTATCAAAAATTTAAATTAAAATTTTATCAAAAATTTATTCGTAAAATTATAATGGGTAACTATAAAATCCATTTATACAAATTATTATTTAAAATAGTAGATGCCAAAAAAAACTAATTTAAAAAAAAAAATAAAAAAAATTTTTCTCAAGAAGGGTCTTAGTTTAGATCACAGTAAAAAATGTGCTGATGCTTTGATAAATGCTGAGTTGGTAGGCGCATATGGACATGGCCTATCAAGACTCAAAATGTATTGTGATAGAATTTCTAGAAAATTAATAAATCCAAAACCAAAAATTAAAATAAAAAAAATTTCTCAATCAATATCTCATATTGATGCTGATAATTGCATTGGATTTGTTGCAGCAGATATAGCTATAAAAAAAGCAATTCAAAATGCAAAAAAAACTGGAATAGGTTTAGTGGCAGTTAAAAACAGTGGTCATTACGGTTTATCAGGATATTACGCTGAACAAGCTGTTAAAAAAAACTTAATTACTATGATATTTACAAATGCACCACCAGCTATTGCTCCACATGGAGCTTTAAAAAGTTTATTTGGAACTAATCCAATTTGTTTTGGATCACCCAGTGGTTCAAAAGCACCTTTTATTTTAGATACTTCCATCTCAATGATTAATAGAGGTAAAATTAGATACGCTGAAAAGAATAATGAAAAAATACCCCAAGGTGTAGCTTTAGATAAGTTTGGTAAACCAACTATTGAACCAAGAAAAGCATTAGAAGGTGTTCAACTCCCAATAGCTAGTTATAGAGGATCTGGATTTGCTTGGATGGTAGATATTTTAAGCGGAGTTCTAACGGGAAGTAATCATTCAGGAAAAGTAAAAGATCCTTTCGTTGATTTTTCGGGCCCTCAAAATGTTGGTCATTTATTTTTAACTTTTAAATCAAATTTATTTCAGAAAAATTACATTAGTAGAATGAAAGATAATATTAGGACAATAAAAAAACTCCCAAAATTAAAAGGAATTAAAAGAATTTTATACCCAGGAGAAAATAAGTATTTAAGATATAAAAAAAATTCAAAGAAAAATATTTCAATAAAAAAAAATATTCAAAGAGATATTAAAAAGCTATTAGCTAATTAAATTTAAATACCATTGATAAGTTTTTAATAAACCATCTTCTAACTTTGTTGAAATCTTATAATTAATTGCGTCTAAAATTTTTTTATTTGAAATTTTTATAATTGATGGTGCTCCTTTTAAAAAACTTTTATGACTTTTTATTTTCTTTTTAGATAATTTTGCAATTATCTTTACCATTTTACCTAATGTTATCATTTTATGATTATTAATGTTAAAAATTTGATTTTGATATTTTGCTGTGCTTTTAATAATCATTTTAATTGCATCACCAATATATAAATTCGATCTGAGTTGATTAACACCTCCATAAATATCAATTTGCTTATTTTTAATTGCTCGAATTAATAACAAATTTAGTATTCTCTCATCATTTAATTTCGCTCCAGGACCATATGTTAAGCAAACTCTATAAATTATAAAATCATTAAAATTGTTTATTATGTAAGACTCACCAAACTTTTTACTATCAATATATGGTGATCTTGGATGAGAAGTTGAAGTATAACCAGTGCTATTTTCATCACATAATTTATTATTGCCAGAGTAAATTTCAGTTGTACTCATATATATAAATTTTCCATTTTTTTTTAAATTCTCTTTCAAACTAATAATAGCAGCTGAGTTTAATTTATAAGTAGCTTTAGAATACTTTAAAAATTTTGAAGGTTGACCATAACCTGCACAATGAAAAATTAAGTCATATTTTTTTTTTTTATCTAGCTTTTTTTTTGATAGATCTATTTTCTTAAAAATAGTAAATTTATCATTTCTAAAATAATTCTTAACAAATGGAAAAAGAGATGTGTTAAATGTTCCCTCAATATAGATATTGATTTTTTTCTTTTTTATAATTGAGTCAAAAAAAAATAATAAATTAATACCTATAATTCCTGAGACTCCCGTAATCAAAATTTTTTTATTTTTAAAATAAA
>CABYNS010000003.1 GCA_902520335.1 uncultured Pelagibacteraceae bacterium | reverse complement strand
TCTAAGCTCAATAATTATTACAATTATTGTTTCGATTTTCCCTGCTTTAAAAGCAGCAAAATTAGATCCTGTAAAAGCATTAAAATATGAATAATTTTATTAAACTCTCAAATATTTCAAAGTCTTTTACTCACCAAAAAAATCTAAGAGTTTTAAAAAAATTGACATATAATTTTAAACTTGGAAAAATTTATTCTCTAATGGGTCCTTCTGGCTCTGGAAAATCAACACTATTAAACCTGTTATCATTAATCGATAGACCTTCTGGTGGTATAATGAAATATGGAAATAAACAAATTGATTTTGAAAATTCTAACTATAATGACATTTTAAGAGCTAATAAAATTGGAATTATTTACCAACAAGATAATTTACTTCCAGATTTCACAGCTTTAGAAAATGTATATTTAGCCAATCTATCAATAGAAAAAAATAAAGAAATTTCTATGTTAAAATCAAAACAATTATTAAGAAAAGTCGGTTTATCAAATCGAATTTACCATTATCCTTCAGAACTTTCTGGTGGTGAAAAACAAAGAGTATCAATAGCTAGAGCTTTGATTAACGATCCTCAAGTTATCCTAGCAGATGAGCCAACAGGAAGTTTAGATCTAAAAACAGCGAAAAATGTTTTTGATCTTTTAAAAAAACAAATAAATCCAAACCGACTGATAATCTTTGCAACTCATAATAGATTTTTTGCTAAAAAGTCAGATTGCATGTTGGAAATAGTTAATGGTAGTATAAAAACCATTAATGCAAGAGTCTAATTCTGAAAATTTTAATCATCTAAAAATACATACCCAGTTTTCTATTTGCGAAGGAGCTATTAAGATAGATGATTTAAAAGATATTTCTAAAGATAAAAAGTTAAAAGCTTTAGGTTTATGCGATACTTCTAATTTATGTGGTGCATTAGAGTTTGCTGAAAAATTATCTAAATCTGGGTCTCAACCAATAATTGGAACGCAAATCAATTTTAAATTAAATGACACAACTGGTCTATTACCTTTATTTGCTTTAAATGAGGATGGGTACAAAACAATAATGAAGTTATCATCGTTGTCCTTTCTTAAAAATGATGAACTTTCTGACCCTCATTTAGATTTAAATGAATTATTAAATAACAATGAGGGTGTAGCAATATTCTCAGGAACAATTAACGGTTTATTCGGACAGCTATTTAATAAGGGTAAATTTTCGGAAATCAGTGAAATTTTTTCAAAACTAAAAGCTAATTATGGAGATAGATTTTATATTGAAATTCAACGTCATGGTGATCAAAATGAAAAAGAATTTGAAAAATTTAATCTAATAAGTTCAAAAAAATTAGATATTCCTTTAATCGCAACTAACGAGGTGTTTTACATAAATAAAGATATGCATGAAGCACATGATGCATTGATTTGTATAAAAAATAAGACCTATGTTAATGAAAAAAATAGAGTTAGATTTAGTAACCATCATTACCTCAAAAGTAGTTCAGAAATGGTTGATTTATTTACTGATTTGCCAGAGGCATTAGAAAATAATTATAATTTTCCGTTTCGATGTAATTTTAGACCTTTATCTTCTAAACCTATTTTACCTAATATAAGTTCTAACAAAGGTATTAGCGCAGATGAAATTTTAAAAAAAGACTCATTAGACGGTCTTAATGAAAAATTTATAAAGATATTTAACTTAGACAATAAAGATTTTGCATCTGACAAGAATTATTTGAAATATAAAGATAGATTAGATCATGAGTTAGAAATCATAATTAAAATGAATTATGCAAGTTATTTTTTAATTGTATCTGACTATATAAAATGGGCAAAAGAAAATGATATTCCAGTTGGGCCTGGTAGAGGATCTGGTGCTGGTTCTCTAGTCGCTTGGTGTCTTTCAATAACTGATGTTGACCCAATAAGATTTAACTTAATTTTTGAGAGATTTTTAAATCCAGATAGAATTTCAATGCCTGATTTCGATATAGACTTCTGTGAAGAAAAAAGAGATTTAGTTTTTGAATATTTAACAAAAAAATATGAAAATAGTGTTGCTCATATAATCACATTTGGAAAATTAAAAGCTAGAATGGTTATAAGAGATGTTGGACGTGTTTTAGGACTGGCTTATGGGTTTGTTGACAGTATATCAAAAATGATTCCATTCGATCCATCGAGGCCACAAAATCTAACAGAATGTATTGCTGGAGAACCAAGACTTCAAAAATTGATAAATGAGGATAGTAGAGTAAAAAAACTTACGGATCTTTCGTTAAAATTAGAGGGATTAAATAGAAATGTTGCAACTCATGCCGCTGGTGTTGTGATAGCTGATAAAAAGTTAACTGAAATAGTTCCATTATATAAGGATCCAACTTCTGACTTATTGTTACCTTCAACACAATTTGACATGTATTCAGCTGAAAATGCAGGATTAATCAAGTTTGATTTTTTAGGTTTAAAAACTTTAACAGTAATAAATAACACTCAAAAACTTATAAGAAAAAAAGATAAAAAATTTAGTATTGAGAACATAAATTTTGAAGATCAAAAAGTTTTTGATTTATTGTCATCTGGCAAAACTGTTGGTTTATTTCAAATTGAAAGTGCTGGAATGCGTGAAGCATTGATGCAAATGAAACCAAATCATATAGAAGATATTATTGCCTTAGTAGCACTTTATAGACCAGGTCCAATGAGCAATATACCAATTTATAATGATTGCAAACATGGAAAAAAGACACCCGATTATTTACACCCTTTACTTGAAGATATTTTACGACCTACTTATGGAGTAATAATTTATCAAGAACAAGTAATGCAAATTGCACAAAAACTATCAGGTTTTACTGCTGGTCAAGCAGATATTTTAAGAAGGGCAATGGGAAAAAAGAAAAGAGCAGAGTTAGAAAAGCAAAAACAAAGCTTCATTTCTGGTGCTGTAAACAATGGTATTAGCAAAGATGTTGCAGCGGGAATATTTTTGAAAATAGAGCCTTTTGCAGAATATGGATTTAACAAAAGTCATGCAGCTGCATACGCAATTATTTCTTATCAAACAGCTTATCTAAAAACTTATTATCCAAAAGAGTTTATCGCTGCATCAATGACAATGGACATTTCTAATCAAAATAAATTAAATGAGTTTTATGAGGAATTAAAAAGATTGAAAATAAAAATAGTAAGACCAGATATAAATGAGTGTTATGCAGATTTTAGAACAGATGGAGAAAAATTCTATTATGCATTAGGAGCTATTAAAGCAGTGGGATATGAAGCGGTCTCAAATATTGTTGAGGAAAGAATTAAAAATGGAAAATTTAGTTCTATTAATGATTTTTTAAACAGAGTAAACCCAAAAGATATCAATAAGTTACAATTAGAAGGTTTAGTAAAAGCAGGTGCTTTTGATAATATAAATTTAAATAGACAATCGTTATTTAATTCAATACCAAACTTTATAACAAAATCAAAAAATATTTATGAAAATAAATCTGCCAATCAGATTGATTTATTTGGTGAAAATAATAGCCCAGATAGTGAAGTGATAATAAAGATCGATGATTGGAAATTCGAAGAAAGGTTGTCCAAAGAATTTGAGTCAGTTGGCTTTTTTATATCTGATCATCCCTTAAATCAATTTAAAGAAATATTTGCAGACTATAATATAAAAGACTACTTAAGTTTTAATAATGATAATGAAATAATTAATTCAAATATTGCTGCAACCTTATTAAAAATACAAGAAAGAAAAACTACCAAAGGAAATCCTTATGCCGTTTTAAAATTAACTGATTTAAAAAGTGTTTTTGAATTATTTATTTTTTCTGAGGTTTTATTAAAAAATCGTGGTACATTAAAAGAAGGATCATCAATAATATTAACTTTGGCTAAATCTGTTTCAGATGAGGAAAATCGTTTTAAGAGAATAAATGTTCAGAAAATAGCTTCACTTTCAGAGTTGATAAACAAACCAATAGAAGAGATCCTTTTTAACTTAAAATCATTAAAGGAATTGAACGAAATCTCAAAAATTATCCCTAATAATGGAAACACAGTTGTTAAAATTAAATTACGAGACCAAAATAATGAATTGGATTTTACACTTAAGAATAAGAGAAATATCGACAGAAAAATGTTAAATATAATTAGAAATAAAGAAATTTCTGCGATTATTCGATAATTTTAAGCTTGTTAATTAAAAAAAATCTTTGTAAATAGTCAACTAAATTAACAAATAACGCACACAGTTTTTGGTTTTATACCTCCGGTCCTTAATTGGAAATTACTGTGGTGGCTTAACCGGGAATAAATATGAACATACCTAACGTAACAATTCAACAATTATTAGAAGCAGGAGTACATTTAGGACATAAAACACTTAGATGGAATCCAAAAATGAAAAAATATATTTTTGGTAAAAGAGACTCCATCCATATTATAGATTTAACTCAAACTCTAGAACTTACTAAAGTTGCATTAGAAAAAATTCATGAAGTTATATCTAATAATGGAAAAATATTATTTGTCTCTACAAAAAAACAAGCGTCAGAAGCGATAGCAGAGGTTGCGAAAGAAACTGATCAATATTTTGTAAATTATAGATGGTTAGGAGGAATGTTAACAAACTGGGGAACTATTTCGAATTCAATTAAAAAATTGAAACAGCTAGAACAAAATTTAGTAGCCGAGAATAGAGGTTTTACAAAAAAAGAACTTCTGAAAATGAGTGTTAAAAAAGATAAGCTTCAAAGATCTTTAGGTGGAATTGCAGAAATGAAAAAAATTCCTGATCTAGTATTTATTATTGATACTAATTATGAGTCTCTTGCAATCCAAGAGTCAGTAAAATTAGGAATCCCGATTGTTGCAATATTGGATAGTAATTCAAATCCTGATGGTATAGATTTTCCAATACCCGGTAATGATGATGCCAGAAGATCAATAGATTTATACTGTAATCTTATCAAAGAGACAATTATTTCAGCAAAAAAGTTAGCTCCAGTATCTGAAAAAAAGGAAACTAAAAAAAAAGAGACCAAATCTTCAAAAACTGTTCAAGAAAAAGATAGAGAAAAATTAGAAGAAAAATTTAGTTCCAAAAGTAAAGAAAAAGTAAATTAAATATGAGTGATATTAAAAAAGTTAAAAAACTTAGAGAAGCAACCGGCGCAGGTTTTAAAGATTGTAATTTAGCTATTAAAGAGTCAAATGGTGATCTAGACAAAGCTGTAGAAATTTTAAGAATCAAAGGTGTATCTAAAGCTTCAAAAAAAATGTCTAGAGAAGCCAAAGAAGGCGTAGTAGCTATAAGTGGTGATGAAAAAAAAACTTCAATAATTGAAGTTAATTGTGAGACAGATTTTGTTGCCAAAAATGATGATTTTATTAATTTTGTAAAAGAATTAAGTGAATTAAATAATTCTATAAATTCAAACCTTGAAGAACTTAAAAAATCCAAAATGAAAAATGGATCTTCTGTGAATGATAATCTTGTAGCTTTAATTGCAAAGATTGGTGAAAAAATTACAATCGGACAAACTAAAACAATTTCAAACTCCTCTTCAGTAAATTATCAATATTTACATACTGTTGTTAAAGATAATTTAGGTAAATTAGCAGTAATTGTTTCTTTGGAGACAAAAGAAAATTCAGAAACAGTTAAAACTTTTGGAAAACAATTATCAATGCATATTGCTGCATCTAATCCTTTAGCATTAGAGTCTAGTTTGATTGCTAAAGAAATTATAGATAAGGAACAAGAATTAATTGCAGAGGAGTTAAAAAATTCTGGAAAACCTGAGGAGATTGCTCAAAAGATAAGCTTAGGAAAGATAAACAAATTCAAAGAAGAAAATGCTCTTTTAACACAAGCTTGGGTGATGGAACCAAAAAAAAAAGTTCAAGATGTTTTAAAAGAATTAGCTATTAATGATTTAAAAATTAAGGAATTTAGTAGAATTAAGATAGGCGAATAAATGTTTGATGAAAAATCACATAGCCTAAAAATGGATAAAGCGATTGAAGTATTTTCTAAAGAATTATCTTCATTAAGGACTGGAAGAGCAAATTCTGCGATGTTAGACTTAATAAAAGTAGATGTTTATGGTCAAAAAATGCCTATAAATCAAATCGGTAGCATCACCACACCTGAACCAAGAATGATTAATATCCAAATATGGGATCAAAATAATGTATCTTTAGTAGATGCGGCAATAAAAAAATCCGAATTAGGATTAAATCCTCAGATAGATGGTCAACTTATAAGATTACCAATACCAGAATTAAACGAAGAGAGAAGGACTGAACTTAAAAAATTAATAAAATCTATGGGAGAGAAGTGCAAAATTTCAATAAGAAACATTAGAAGAGATGCTAATGAAGAATTAAAAAAACTTTTGAAATCTAAAGAAATTGGAGAAGATGATGAAAAGTCATATGAAAAAAATGTTCAAACTATAACTGACAAACATATTGCAACAGTTGATGAGAAAGTTTTAACTAAAGAAAAAGAAATAATGACTATATGAACCCATTGAATCATGTAGCTATTATCATGGATGGTAATGGCAGGTGGGGATTAAGAAATAAAAATTCAAGAAATGCTGGTCATAGAGCAGGTTTAAATACTGTCGAAAAAATTATAAAAGAGACTATCAAAAGCAAAGTTAAATTTCTAACATTATATGCATTTTCTACAGAAAATTGGAAACGACCAAAAAAAGAAATTAAGTTTTTATTTAAACTTTTAGAGGATTTTTTAAAGGATAAAGTTGAAGACCTTAATAAACAAAAAATTAAGTTGAAAATTATTGGAAAAAAAAATTTTTCATCAAAATTGAACAATCTTTTGAAATTATCTGAAAAAAAAACAAAAAATAATAAAAGGTTACAAATTAATTTAGCTCTAAATTATGGCTCTAAGGCAGAATTAATTGATGCTTTTAAAGAATTAAAAAAAAACAATATAATAATTAATGAAAAAAATCTGAGTAAATATTTGCAAACTAGAAATATACCAGATCCAGATTTATTGATTAGAACTGGAAATACAAAAAGATTAAGCAATTTCTTACTGTGGCAACTAGCATATTCTGAAATTTTTTTTGAGAAGAAATTATGGCCTGATTTCAATGAAAAAGACTATAATAAGATAATTAGGAATTACAAAAGTATTAAAAGAAATTTTGGTAAAATATAATGAACAATTTATCAAAAAGAATAATCACTTCAATAATATTGATATTTATTCTTTCAATTAGTTTATTTTATAATAAATACATATGGTTAATTACTCTTATATTTGTTTCATTAGTTTTGTTTATTGAGTTTAATAATCTGGTAAATAAGATCTGGAAAAAAGAAAAAAAAACCATATTTAAGTTAAATATTTTTTCTTCATTATTTTTATTAATACTTATTTATGTTTCATATGAGTCATACAATAATCCTCCAACAGGATTAGTATTTATAATATTAATTTGTATATTTTCTGATACGGGTGGATATTTAATTGGAAATCTAATTGGTGGAAAGAAATTAACTAAAATAAGTCCAAACAAAACTATATCTGGAAGTATAGGTTCATTTTTGTTTTCCCTTATTCCAATAGTTATTTTCTGGGGGCTTTATAATTTTACAAATGATTTGAGTTTTAAAGCCGAGAGCAGTTTAAAATTAATTCCCAAATGTTTATTCCTCTGTTTAATTTGCCAACTTGGTGATTTGTTTATTTCTTATTTTAAAAGAAAAGCTAAAGTAGAGGATACTGGAGCAATTTTACCTGGACACGGTGGTTTGCTAGACAGAATAGATGGTATTATCTTTGTTTTACCAGCTGCTTATTTAATAGATAAAATATTTTTTTAATGCCTTTAAAGAAAATTGCAATTTTAGGATCAACAAGTTCAATTGGAAAATCTTTACTAGAAATAATTAAAAAAGACAAAAAAAAATTTAAAATTGATTTATTGACAGCTAATACGAATTATAAAGATTTAATTAATCAAGCTCAACAATTTAATGTAAAAAATTTAGTTATCACAGATCCTAAAAGTTTTGAAAAAACAAAACTCATTTGTAAAAATAAAAATATTAATATTTTTAAAAATTTTGAAAATTTAAAAAAGATATTACCCAAAAAAGTTGATTATGTGATGAGTTCTATTTCTGGAATTGGTGGATTATTACCAACATATAAGATAATTAATCGAACAAAATTAATCGCAATAGCAAATAAAGAAGCTATTATATGTGGATGGCCACTTATAAAAAAAGAATTAAGAAAACATAAAACCAAATTCATTCCTGTTGACTCAGAACATTTCTCAATTTTTTCACTATTACAAAATAAGGAAATCAGTGATATTGAAAAAGTTTACATTACAGCATCAGGTGGACCATTTATTGATCTACCAAAAAATCAGTTTAAAAGAATTAAATTAAATGATGCACTTAAACATCCTAATTGGATAATGGGAAAAAAAATAACAATTGATTCAGCAACTCTAATGAATAAAGTTTTTGAAGTAATTGAGGCAAAAAATATTTTTAATATTAGTTATAAAAAAATATCAATACTCACTCATCCACAATCCTATGTTCATGCAATCATTAAATTTAAAAATGGTTTAAGCAAATTTCTAATACATGAACCTGATATGAAAATACCAATCTATAATTCAATTTTTTACAATTCTTGTCAAAATTTGAAAACTAACTCTTTAGATTTCAAAATTTTGAATAATTTAAATTTAAAAAAAGTAGAAAAAAATAAATTTCCATTGGTAAGATTAATTCAAAAATTACCGAATAATTCATCTTTATACGAAACAGTTTTAATTACAATTAATGACTATTTAGTTTATAAATTTTTAGAAAAAAAAATTAATTTTCAAAAACTTATTAAATTGATTCATAAAATTTCAAATTTAAAAGAATTTCAAAAATTTAAGAAAATACAGCCAAAAAACTTAAAAGAGATACATAATCTAAGAGATTATGTTCATTTGAAATTAGACGCTTTAGGTATATAAAACGATTATTAATGAGAAACTTTTTGCTTAAAATTGTAACTTTATTTTTTTTCTTAACAACTGCTGTAAATTCTGAAGTGATAAAGAAATTTGATATTTCAGGAAACAAAAGAATCTCAGATGAGACTATTATTACTTTTTCAAATATCAATTTAAATGAGGAAATAACTAAATCTAAATTGGATAATGCTATTAAAAAACTTTATAAAACAAATTTTTTTAGAAATATTATTTTCAATTTTGAAAATCAAATTTTATATTTAAGGGTAGAAGAAAATCCTATAATTGAAAATTTACAAATTGATGGCATCAAAAAACAATCTCTAGTAGAATTTATTAAAAATAAGATGAATTTGGCTGAAATGAGATCATTTAATCAGGAACTTCTATCAGCTGATTTAGATTTGATTAATAATATTTTAAAAACTAATGGATTTTATTTTGCTGAAATTTCAAGTTCAAAAAATGTTAATGACCAACTCAACTCAGTTGATTTAAAAATTGATGTCAAGTTAGGAGAAAAAGCTAAGATCAAAAAGATTATTTTTTTAGGTGAAAAAGTTTTTAAAGATAAAAGGCTCAAAGAAGTTATTGCTTCTGACGAACATAAGTTTTGGAAATTTATTTCTAGAAATGTATATATAAACCAAGAATTAATTCAACTCGATCAAAGATTATTAGAGACTTTCTTTAAAAATAATGGTTATTACAATGTAAAAATTGAAAACTCATTTGTTGAATTTGATAAAAATTCTAACTTTAATCTTATTTTTAATATAACTCCTGGAAAAAAGTATATTTTTAATAATTTTACACTCAATCTTCCATCAAATTATGACCCAAATTTATTTAAAACTATTGTTAAGAAGTTCGCGAAGTTTAAAGGTAAAACATACTCACTTCTAAAAATTAACGGTCTTTTAAATGATATAGACAAGATTGCTTTAACAAAACAATATGAATTTATTAACGCATCTATTACAGAAAAAATTAAAGATGATAAAATTGATTTTGAGATAAATATTTCTGAAAGTGAAAAAATTTATATTGAAAAAATTAACATTAATGGAAATTTTAATACTTTGGAAGAAGTTATCCGTAATAACTTGATAGTTGATGAAGGAGATCCATTTAATGAAATTTTATTTAATAAATCTATAAATAATATACAAAGTTTAGGTATATTTAAAAAAGTAGAAACAAAAGTACAAGAAGGCTCGCAAGATAGATTTAAAATAATAGATTTAGATGTGGAGGAAAGACCCACAGGTGAAATTTCGGTGTCAGCTGGCTTTGGTACCCAAGGTGGAACTATTGGAGCAGGTATTAAAGAAAATAATTTTTTAGGTAAGGGGATCAATTTAAATACCAATTTAGAAATAACAGAAGACTCAGTAAAAGGTCAATTTGTTTATGCTAAACCAAATTTTAATTACTCTGATAATACTCTATTTACATCTTTAAAAAGTTCTTCATCAGATTTTTTAACTGACTCTGGATATAAAACTTCCGAGCTAGGTTTTTCTGTTGGAACAAGATTTGAGCAATTTCAAAACATTTATTTAAGTCCAGAATTGGATTTTTTAATAGAGGATTTGGAAACTTCAAATAAGGCCTCAAATACAATAAAAAAACAAGAAGGATCATACACAGATTTATACTTTAACTATTCTATAAATCAGGATTTAAGAGATAAAAAATTTAGAACTGAAGATGGTTTTGTAACAACATTTTCACAAGAATTACCAATTGTTTCAGACAATTCGGAAATTGCAAATTCTTTTGATATAACAAAATACAAAAAATTTTCAACTAGATCTGATGCAGTTGGTAAAGTAAGTTTTTTTGGAAAAACAATTACTGGTTTAAGTGATGATGTTAGAATTTCAAAAAGATTATATATACCATCTTACAGATTAAGGGGTTTTGAAAAGGGCAAAGTTGGTCCTGTTGATAATAATGACTATATAGGAGGTAATCATTTAACCTCTGTTAATATGTCTGCAACCTTACCAAACATTTTAGAGGGAATAGATAATTTAGATGTAGGAGTTTTCCTGGATGCTGCAAATATTTGGGGAGTGGATTATGACAGTTCATTAGACGACAAAAGTACAATAAGATCATCAGCTGGTGTTGCATTGAATTTAATGACACCCATTGGTCCACTTAGTTTTTCTTTCGCAAATGCCATTACAAAAGCTTCTTCAGATAAAACTGAGACGTTTAGATTTAATCTAGGAACTCAATTTTAATGAGGATTTTTTTTTCTTTAGTATTATTTTTTTTTTTATTATCAGGTGTTTCTCAAAGCAATGAAACTATCAGATTTATAGATATTAATTATATTGTTAATAATTCTAATGCAGGTAAGTCACTAAATAAGATTATTGAAAATAAAAATAAAACTATTGATAATGAAATTAAAGGTATAGCTAAAAAACTTGAGGATAAAAAAAAAAAAATTGTTTCTCAGAAGAATATTTTAAAAAAGGAAGAATTTGATAAATTAGTCATAAATTATGATAAAGAACTGAAAAGTTTTAATAATTTAAGAAAGAAAAAAAAAAATGATTTCGACAAATTTAGGATAGAATCAAGTAAAAAAATACTTGATCTGCTTAATCCGATTATAACAAATTTTTTAAAAAATGAATCTATAAAGATTTTACTACAAAAAGAAAAAATTATATTTGCAGATGATGAATTAGATATTACAAAAGAAATTTTAGAACTATTTAACAACAAATATAAAAAAATAAAATTTGAATAATAATATTACTTATGACCAAAGAAAAATTAACCAAAAAAGATATTATTGAATTATTGCCTCATAGAGAACCTATGCTGTTAATAGATGAATTAATTGATATTAAACATTTACATTCAGCTACAGCTATTATGAATGTAAAAAAAAATGCGTTTTATGTTGATGGACATTTTCCTGACAATCCAGTTTTGCCTGGTGTTTTAATTGTCGAAGCTTTCGGTCAAGCCGCCGCAGCACTTACTGCACATGGAATTGATAAAAAGGAATATGAAAATAAATTAGTTTTTTTGATGAGTGTTGAAAAAGCAAGATTTAGAAACCCGGTAATTCCTGATTGTAAGTTAGAACTGAAAATTGAAGCTATTAGATCGCA
Organism: uncultured Pelagibacteraceae bacterium; assembly: GCA_902520335.1. Lineage (GTDB taxonomy): Bacteria > Pseudomonadota > Alphaproteobacteria > Pelagibacterales > Pelagibacteraceae > Pelagibacter. The sequence continues at coordinate 134,053 of CABYNS010000003.1, read as the reverse complement.
TGGCAGAGTCTGGAAATATAAAGGCGAAGCGTTTGTAGATGGCAAAAAAATGTCAGATGCACAATGGTCAGCTACAATTGTTGATAGGAAATAATTAGCAATAAATCTTGATAAGCTTTTAAGATAAGTTTTGATATTAAACTTCATAATGACCAATCCTTTTTTCAAAAATACTGGACCTTATGAATTAAATTTTCTGCTTAAGACAATTAATTTAAAGAATGACGATTTACCTGAAAAAAAAATCAATGACATTAAGGATCTTAATTCATCTCAAGAGAATGAAATAACTTTTCTTCATTCAAAGAAATACACCGATTTAGCGAAAAAAACTAAAGCTTCTTATTGCTTAACATCAGAAAATTTTCAATCATTTTTGCCAGATAGCTGTAAAGCAATTGTTTCTGACAAAGTTTTATTACATACTGCTCAAATAACAAAAATTTTTTATCCTGACTCTATTACTGATAATTATGATAACACTGTTAAAGATATAAACGAAACAGAATTTAAAGGGAAAGTTAAGTTTGGAAAAAATGTTATTATTGGTGATAATGTAAAAATTGGTAAAAATTGTTTAATTGGTCATAATTCAATAATAGAAAAAAATGTAAATATAGGTGACAATTGTTCTATAGGATCGAATGTAATTATTAGAAATTCATTAATTAAAAACAATGTCCACATTTTAGATGGTTGTGTAATTGGAAAAAAAGGATTTGGTTTTTTCCCAAATAAAGACTCAAATTTTAGATACCCCCAAATAGGGATTGTAATAATTGAGGATAATGTTGAAATAGGCTGTGGATCTACGATCGACAGAGGTTCTCTTTCAAACACAATTATAGGAAAAAATACTTATTTAGATAATCAAATACATATAGCTCATAACGTTAAAATTGGTGAGAATTGTATTATTGCTGGACAAGTAGGTTTTGCTGGAAGTTCAACTTTAGGCAACAATGTTATGATTGGAGGTCAGGCTGGTATTTCAGGACATCTTAAGATTGGTAATAATGTGCAAATAGGTGGTGGCAGTGGGGTTATAAAAAATATTCCTGATAATTCTAAAGTGATGGGTTATCCAGCAAAAGACTTAAAAAATTTTATTAGAGAAAATAAATGATAGATAAAACAGCTATAATAAATAAAAATGCCAAGGTCCACTCAAGTGTTAAGATTGGACCATACACTATCGTAGGTCCTAATGTAGAAATTGGAGAGAATACAGAAATCCAATCACATGTAAGCATTACTGGAAATACTAAAATTGGAAAAGGAAATAAGATTTATCCATTTGTCTCAATTAATGATCCTCAAGATTTAAAATATAATGGTGAAGAAACAAGTTTAGTTATTGGAGATAATAATAAAATAAGAGAGTATGTAACAATAAATCCGGGAACAATTGGTGGTGGAGGAAAGACTATAATTGGAAACAATTGTTTATTTATGATTTCATCTCACATAGCTCATGATTGTCAGGTAGGTAACAATGTCATTATAGCAAATAATGTACCTTTAGGAGGTCACGCTATTATTGAAGATAATGTAGTAATAGGTGGAAATTCTGCTGTTCAACAATTTACAAGAATTGGTAAAATGGCAATGATCGGAGGTATGACAGGAGTATTGCACGATGTTATTCCTTATGGTTTATCAAAAGGGAATAGAAATTCATTACAAGGATTGAATTTGATAGGGTTAAGAAGAGCAAAATTTGAAAATAAAGATATTTTAGGATTGAGCGAGGCTTATAAGGAGATTTTTGCTACTAAAAATATTAATGAAAATATAAGTAAATTAAATGGCTCATTTCAAGAAAATCCATTAGTTAAAGAAGTAATAGAATTTATTACTAAGGATAAAAAAAGATCTATTTGCACTCCATTTTCATAAGATGATAGGATTAATTTTTGGTGATACAGACTTTCCAAATAAAATACTTAAAACAATCAAAAAAAGAAAAATAAAGTATCTAATAATTGATTTATCTAAATTAAAGAAATTTAAAAAAGATAGTAAATCTTATTTGGTTTCTATAGGTCAATTTGGTAAAATAATTAATATCCTTAAGGAAAATAACTGTAAAAAAGTCCTATTTGCAGGGAAAGTTAACAAACCAAACTTTTCAAAATTAAAATTAGACTTTAAAGGAATTTATTACATTCCAAGAATTATCAAAGCATCCAAGCTTGGTGATGCTGCAATTTTGAAAGAAATTATCAAAATACTTGCTCAGAATAAGATTAAAACTGAAAATTCACTTAAATTTAATCCAGAGCTTACACTTAAAAAGGGGAATTATTCAAAGATTAAACCAAATAATGCTGATCAATTAGACATTAAGAAGGCTGTTAAAACGCTAAATAATTTAAAAGAATATAATTACAGCCAAGCTGTAGTAGTCAGAAATAAAAAAGTAATTTCAATAGAGGGAAAAGGTGGAACTGAAAAAATGCTCGAAAAAAGTAGAAGCAAAAAATTTAGTAATCATGGTGTTTTAGTTAAGTTTCCAAAAAAGAAACAGGATCTTAGAGTTGACTTACCTACCATTGGTTTAAAAACGTTAAAACAAAGTAAGACAGCTGGATTAAAAGGTATTGTTGTAAAAAGTAAACAACATATATTTTTAGACAAGAATAAATGTATTAGCTTTGCTGATAAGAATAAAATGTTTATCTCAGTGAAATGAAAAAAATTTTTATATTAACTGGTGAACCTTCTGGAGATAGATTAGCATCCACAGTTATTAGTAAGCTCCAACAAAATCATCCTGAAATAGAATATTTAAGTGTCGGAGGCTCACATTTAAACAAACTTGGTATCAAATCAATATATGATCTTAAAGAGATAACTCATATTGGTTTTACAAGTGTAATTTTAAATTTATTTAAAATCAGAAATAAAATAAATGAAACTGTAAAAAAAATTATTGAATTTAATCCAGATATTTTATTTAGTGTTGATAGCCCAGATTTTACTCTTAGGGTTGCTGAAAAAGTAAAAAGTATAAATCCTAAAATAAAAACAATACACTATGTTGCACCTCAAGTATGGGTATGGAGAGAGGGCAGGGTTAAGAATTTTAAAAAGTTTTTAGACCATGTTTTATTATTATTCAATTTTGAAAAAAAATACTTTGATAAAGAAAATATTAAAAATACTTTCGTTGGTCATCCATTACTTGAAAATAAAGAGAATGTTAAAACAAATTTATCAAATATAATTGATGATAATAAAAAAATTATATCTTTATTCGCAGGAAGCCGAACATCTGAAACTAATATTCTTTTACCAATTTTAGTAGATTTTATTAAATTAATGAATGAAAAATTTAACCAATATAATTTTATTTTTCATGCGACTGATGAAAATAAAGATTTAATAAAAGACGAGATTAAAAAAACAAATTTTAATAATGTTGATGTGATATCAGAAGAAAATATAAAATTAAAAATGCTATCAAACTCTGTATTTGCTGTAGCAAAATCAGGAACTGTTTCTCTTGAAATTTGTAATGCAAAAGTTCCATCTATCATTATTTATAAAATGAATTTCGTTAATTTTTTGATTGTAAAATTCTTAGTAAAAACAAAATATGCTAATATAATTAATATAATTAACCAAAAAGAAATAATTCCAGAATTAATTCAAAAAGAATGCAATTCAAAAGAAATTTTTAGATCTGTAGCATATTTTTTAAAAAACCCCGAGCTTATGAAAAAACAAATTTTTGAAGTGAGCAATACTTTAAATGAAATCAAATCTAAAACTTCTTCATCTTCAGAAGCTTCAGCAGTAGTTTCAAAATATCTTAGCGCTTAATCGTTTTTGAACTTCTTCTTTTCCTAATGACAAAATAATATCATATATACCAGGTCCAAACTTTGAACCAGTTAGTGCAATTCTTAGCGGTTGCCCAACACCTTTAAAATTTGTGCCATGCGATTTTATAAGCTCATTTATTATTGGTTCTAAAATTTCTCTAGAGGGCAGGTCTATTTTTTTAAACTGACTCTTAAAATCAGAAATTACTTTTCTAGCTTTATCGTCAATTAATTTAAGATCATCTTTATTAAAATCTATTTTGTCATTTATAATATATTGACCATTATTAAATATATCCTCCAAAGTTTTTGCTTTATTTTTTAGGAAGGTAAGAGATTTTTTAATCTTATCTTTTTTATCTGATTGAATTTCACTTTTATATAATTTGCAATATTCAGTTAATTGGTTGAATAAATCATCCTTATCAATATTCTTAATATAGTGTTCATTCATTGATAAAATTCTACTCATATCAAGTTTAGAGGGAGACTTACCGATACCTTCTAAATTAAAAAATTTTATACTTTCCTCTAATGTGAATATTTCTTTATCTTTGTAAGACCAGCCTAGTCTTAAAAGGTAGTTTCGAAGAGCATCTGGCATGATACCTATTTTGGAATAATCATCTAATGTGGAAGCTTGATCTCGCTTTGATAGTTTCTTTCCCTCTATTGTATGTATCAATGGTATGTGAGCAAATAAGGGTAAATCCCATTTCATGGCTTGATAAATTTGTATTTGTTTGAAGGTGTTTATTTTATGATCGTCACCTCTAATAATATGTGTCATATTCATTTGGTGATCGTCTACGGATGCAGATAAATTATATGTAGGGGTCCCGTCGTTTCTTAAGATAATAAAATCTTCGATTGTATTATTATCAATCTCAACATCACCTTGAACCAAATCTTTCAAAATCGATGTCCCATCAATCTTACTTTTAAATCTTATTACAGGTTTAATATCTTTGGGAGCATCAGATTCTTTTTTATCTCTCCATTTTCTATCATAAATATAAGGAATCTTTTTTTGTCTAGCCCTTTTTTTTTGTTCTTCTATTTCTTCACTTGAACAATAACATTTATATGCATGACCATTCTTAAGAAGCTCATTTGCAACTTTAATGTGGTTGTTTACTTTTTCTGATTGAATATATTCTTCTCCATCATAGTTGATACCAATCCATTTAAGAGATTGTATTATTTGATCTTTATATTCATCTTTAGATCTTTCTTTATCTGTATCTTCCACCCTTAAATAAAATTTGCCATTGTGATTTTTGGAGTATAACCAATTAAATAAAGCCGTTCTAACACCACCAATATGTAATGCACCAGTAGGTGAGGGAGCAAATCTAGTTGCTACTTTTTTCATTAAAATGGTTTAGACTATTTTTTTAGAAGTTTCTATATAAAGATACTAATACACCCTGAACTTTTACTCTATCAGGTCCAAATATTTTAGTTTCATAATTTTTGTTGGCACTTTCTAAAGCAACAACTTTACCTTTTTTTCTAATTCTTTTTAACATTGCTTCATGCTCATCAATTAGAGCAACAACAATTTTTCCATTATCAGCTGTATCTGTTCTTTTAATAATTACAGTATCACCTTCATGAATTCCAGCTTCAATCATCGAATCCCCTTGAACTTTTAAACCAAAATAATCTCCATTTTTCTCTAAATTACTTGGCAAAGGTATTCTTGAAACCTCATTTTGAATAGCTTCAACAGGTGTTCCAGCAGCAATTTTTCCTAAAACTGGCACCTCAGCATCATCTGATGATAAATTTTCCTCATCTAAACCACCTTTAATAACACTTGGTGAAAAACTGTTGTAAATGTCATTTGCAGAAGCCGTTTCTGGCAATTTGATTACTTCTAATGCTCTTGCTTTATGAGCAAGTCTTTTAATAAAACCTCTCTCTTCTAATGCACTTATAAGTCTATGAATTCCAGACTTAGATTTAAGGTTTAATGAAGCTTTCATTTCTTCATAAGAAGGAGAAACACCAGAGCTTCTCAACTTCTTGTTGATGAATAAGAGCAGGTTTTTTTGTTTTTTTGTTAGCATAAGAACAAATATCGTACAAAATCTGTTCTACAAAAGTTCTTTTCAATTCACAATAGTAAAAAAGACAATAAAATAGGGAATTATTTGACTACAGAACTGAGAAAATAGAATTATTTTCCAAATTTTTCAAAAGTGATTCACCAATTAGAAAAGTTTTAATAGATGTTTTATTAGATAGTTCTAATAGTTCATCTTTATTTTTAATTCCACTTTCAGAAATTAACGGACCTTTATGATTAACTAAAACATCATGAATATCAAAAGTTGTATTTATATCAGTTTTAAGTGTCTTTAAGTTCCTATTATTGATGCCAATTAATGCATCTTCAAATTTTAAAGCTTGTTTTGCCTCCTCAACTGTATGTACCTCAACTATAACAGACATATTTAATTTTAATGCTTCCTCATATAACTCATTAGCAAGGCTTTCACTTACACCAGCTAATATAATCAATATTGCATCTGCTCCGTGACTTTTAGCTAATGGAATTTGAAATTTATCCACAAAAAAGTCCTTACAAAGAATTGGTAAATTAACATTTTGTTTGATTTTATTTATATGTGTTAAATTTCCTAAAAAAAAATTTTCTTCAGTCAAAACTGATAAACAAGTAGCTTTATTATCATTATATGTATTAGCTATTTTAACAGGGTCATAATCCTTTATGATTACACCTGCAGAAGGACTAGCTTTTTTGATCTCAGCAATAATTGAAAATTTGTTTTCCTTAATATTTTTTTTAATTTTTTCTTTAAAATTAACAAAAGTTTTATTTTTTTTTATTAATTCATTTAATGTGTCTATTGAAAAATTTTTTTTAGAATTTTCAATTTTTTCTATTTTTTTTTTTATAATCTTTTCGAGTATATTTTCAGACATTTTGAATTTTTTCTAAATGTTGGATTACTTTATTTGATAAAATATGTTTTCTGGCGTTATTATAAGCTTCGCTAAAATCTTCATGAGTTTCATTTACAATTAATCCTGCTGCAGCATTTAGACATACGGCTTTAGAAAAATCATTATCCTTACCCTCAAATATTTCAATCATTTTATTTGCATTGAATTTTGCATCATCTCCAATTAGATTTTCAAATTTATCTGCATTTACATTAAATTCTTTCGGATCAATGATAATTTCAGATATAACGTTGTTTTTTAATTGAATAATATTTGTTTTAGCATATGGTGAAATTTCATCTAAACCATCTTCACTATTAACGATCCATGCAAATTTAATATCTAAATTTTTTAAAGCATTAGCAAATGTTTTTAATAGTTTTTTTTCAAAGACACCAACAACTTGTCTTTTTACTAAGGCTGGACTACTTAAAGGACCAATCATATTAAAAATTGTTCTTTTGCCAATTTTTTTTCGAGTGGGGCCAACATACTTCATTGCACTATGGTAATTAGGAGCAAACATAAAACCAAAATTATTTTTACTAATTTGAGCCTCAATATTTTCTGGTTCTAAATTAATGTTAATATTTAGAGCTTCCAAAACATCTCCAGATCCACATTTAGAGGACACTGCTTTATTTCCGTGTTTTGCTACTTTAACACCCATACTGGCGAGTAATAATCCAGAGGCAGTAGAAATATTAAGTGTATTCATTCCATCACCACCAGTTCCGCATGTATCAACACAATTATCTACATTAACTCTTTTTGACTTGTCTCTAAGCACATAAACACCACCAGCAATTTCATCTGAAACCTCACCTTTAGCTGACAAGAGCGTTAAAAAATCAAATATTTCCTGTTCGTTTGCTTTACCCTCCATCAATAATTCAAAAGCTGCCTTACTTTCTTCAAAAGAGAGATCTTCTTTATTCTTAATTTTATCTATGAATTGTTTCATTGATTTTAAATTCTAATAAAATTTTTTAAAATTTTAATACCTAGTTTAGTTTTAATACTTTCAGGGTGAAATTGCACTCCATGAACATTATATTTTTTATGTTGAAGACCCATAATTAAACCATCTTTACTCTCAGCCGTGATTTCAAGGTGTTTTGATAGTGATTTTTTATCAATAATTAAGCTGTGATAGCGTGTTGCTTCAAATGATTTTGGAAGATTTTTTAAAATTCCCAGTTTTTTTGAGATTATTTTACTTGTTTTACCATGCATTAGTCTTTTAGCTTGAACAATTTTAGAACCAAATACTTGTCCTATTATTTGATGTCCAAGACAAACTCCAAGTATTGGCATTTTTTTATATAAAGATTTTACTATCTTTAAACAATTACCTGATTGATTAGGATTACCTGGACCTGGTGATATTACAATTTTATTATATTTTTTTTTTAATATTTGATTAGATGTAATCTGATCATTTCTTATAACATCTACCTTCACTTTCAATGATGATAAGTAATGATAAAGATTGAAAGTAAAACTATCGTAATTATCTATAAGAATTATTTTTTTCATTTTAAAGCATTAATCAAAGCTTTCGCTTTATTTACAGTTTCTTCATACTCTTTTAAAGGTTTGCTATCAGCAACAATTCCAGCACCAGCTTGAACATAGAATTTATCTTTTTTAGCTACAGCTGTTCTTAAAGCTATACAAGTATCAAATTCACCATTTGCTGAAAAATAGCCAATACCACCAGCGTAAACTTTTCTCTTAGTTGTTTCTAATTCATCAATTATTTCCATAGCTCTAATTTTTGGTGCGCCAGAAACAGTTCCTGCAGGAAAACCAGCGAGAAGTGATTTAAATTTTGAAAATTTCTTATCATACTCACCGATGACATTAGATACTATGTGCATTACATGAGAATATTTCTCAATAATAAAACTCTCAGTTACTTTTACAGTATTAATTTTTGAAACTTTACCAGCATCATTTCTGCCTAAATCCAATAACATTAAATGCTCTGAAAGTTCCTTTTTATCTTGAAGAAGATCTTTTTCATAAAAACGATCCTCGCTCAATGTTTTACCTCTAGGTCTTGTTCCAGCGATTGGTCTTACAGTGATTTTGTTATCCCTTAGTCTCACCAGTATTTCTGGGCTAGCACCAATAATTTGAAAATCATTGAAATTGAAAAAAAACATAAAAGGTGAAGGGTTAGTCACTCTAAGTTTTTTATAAATATCAATTGGTTTTTTTGTTAGCTTAGCTTCAAATCTTTGACTTAAAACTACCTGAAATATATCTCCTAATTTAATATATTCTTTTGCTTTATTGACCATTTGCAAAAATCTATTTTTAGAAGTGTTTGATTTAACTTTAATATTTCTTGATTTAAGGTCAGTTCTATTATGTAAATTCTTAATTGATGATTGAATAAGCAATCTAAAAAGATCTGATCTTACCTCATCATATTTTTTTTGATAATCTCTAATTTTTTCATCTTTATAGATATTTCTTATATAGAAAATTTCTTTTTTTAAATTATCATGAATTACAAGTATTCTTGGTCTTAGAAGTCTTACATCAGGTATACTAAGATCATCCTTACAATTGTTCGGAATTTTCTCGATATATCTTATAGAGTCATAAGAAAAATATCCCGAAATTAAAGAACAAATTTTTGGTAAACTTTTAGGTGTTTCAAATTTAAATTCCTCAATAATTTTTTCGATTAAATTTTCTGGTTTATCTTTAAGTTTGACTTTTTTTTTATTTTGAATCAAATAAGAATTATTATTCTTAAATTCCCATATCTTATCAGGATTTTTTCCAAATATAGTGTATCTTCCTTTGATTTTACCTTTTTCTACTGACTCAAATATAAAGCTATTTTTTTCATTTAAAAAATTATCTATTAAATTTGAGATCTCTTCATCACCTTTGATTTTTTTTGAAGTATATATAATCTGATTTTTATTGCTTCTATGTCGAAACTTAAAATCTTTGAAGCTTCGATTTATGTTCATTGAAAGAAATTCTTAACTCGTTCTATTGTTTTTTGGTTTAAAGTAACATTATATCTACTATTAAGATATAGATCATAAGACTTTAACATATTATTTTTTAAATTCGAATTTTGTTTATTTGTATAATCTATAATTTCATTGTTATTATCAATTAGTTCAACTTGGTAATCTTTGACTTTAGCCAAGTAAATATTTTCTTTTTCATCATTTATTAAAGTGAATGAATTAATTGGTAAAGAATATAAAATTTTAACTGCGTTAATATCAAATTTTTTGTTGTCTCTTATTGAATTTAATTTTGCTGTTTTGATATTTTGTTGGCCCATTTGTATAAATTCGTTATCATTAAATTCATTATTCTTAATTTTTTCTATTAAATTAGTATTGTAATCAAATTTATTCTTCTGAAAAATTAAATCTAAAATTTCTTCTTTAGTTTGACTGTTTGTTATATCGGGTTCTCTACTTTCGTTTTTTTGAATTTTGTATAAAACATAATCATCACCTAATTCAAAAATATCAAAATCAGTTCCTTTTAATTCAAAAATTTTTTTTTCAACTTCATTTTTATCAGATGAAAATAAAAAATCTTTAACTTTTGTGGATTTAAGATTTAGATTTGAAACAATCGAGTTGAATGGAACTTCGTTAGAAATATCAATCTCAATTTGATCAATTTTATCAAAAAAAGATTGATTAAATTCATCTACACCTATTAAATTTTTTGGATTAATTATTGAGTATTCAAAATCAAGATAATCAACTTTTAAATTCTCTTTATTTTCCTCTAGGAATTTTTCTAAATCATTATCAGTAAAATCACCTTTTTTTTTATAGAATTTATCCAAGTTAATGAAATCTATTTCTAATTTTTTATTTTCCTCTTCATAAAGCTTTTTTACTAAAAACTTTGGTGAAATAGTTCCGGCACCTACAAAACTGAACAAGTTTTTTTGTAATTCACGATTTTTAAGACGTAACTCAAACTGCGGTGCTGATTGATTATTTTCAAGTAAAAACTTTTCATATTTAAGCCTTTGAAAATTTCCTTGATCATCTAGAAAATTTTTATTTTTTTTAATCATTTTAAGTAGTATTTCTTTTGAAATAATTAAATCATATTCCCTAATTTCTAGATCTAAAATTTTTGTCGAAACCAATCCAGACAATAATTCCTCAATAATATTATTATTTAAGTTTTCTCTTATTGTCTTCTGAGGAATTCCAGAATTATTTAAGTAATCAATAAATTCTTCCGTAGAAACGTTAGACTCATTTATTTTAACAATTGAGTTTGTATTTCCACTACTGAACATACTTCCCATACCCCAAAAAACAAAAGGAATGATCATTATGAAAACTAATATCCCAGCAAACTTTGTTTTGGCAAAATTTCTAAAACTACCTATCATTACTATATAAATTTATTGATCTATAAAAAGCAAACCTATAGATTAAATTTCAGTGAATGACAAATAAATATATGTATTTTATCGCAAATTGGAAAATGTTTGGTGGATTAAGTACATTAAATTCACTTACTAAAGTAATTAAATTTTTGAAAATTTTTAAAAAGTCAAAAAATACTAAAATAATTTATTGCCCACCAAATACATTAATTCACCCAATGTTTAAGAAGGTTATGAATTCTAAAATTCAAGTTGGTGCTCAAAATTGTCATGAAAGTCTTACATATGGTGCTTCAACCAGTTCTATAAATTCTATGATGTTAAAGAATGTTGGAGCTAAATATGTTATTCTAGGTCATTCAGAAAATCGTGAGTCTGGTGAGACAGATAAATTAATTAATACTAAGATTAAAGCAGCAACTAAATCAGGTTTAAAAGTTATTTTTTGTATCGGTGAAACTTTAGGTCAAAAAAGAAAAAAAATTACCAACAAAATTTTATTAAAACAAATTACATTAGGTCTGCAAGAAGTTAAGAGAAGAGAAAATATTGTTATTGCTTATGAACCTGTGTGGTCAATTGGGACAGGTGTTATACCTAAATCAGATGACTTATTTAGAACTATTAATTTTATTAAAAAGAAAGTTAAAAATATCAAAGTTTTATATGGTGGTTCGGTAAATCCAAAAAATATAAATGAATTAAAATTAATAAAAAATATTGATGGATTTCTAATAGGAGGAGCTTCACAAGATCCCAAAAAATTTATTGATATAATCAAAAAAACATATAATTAACCCTCATGGAAAACATATTGTTAGTGTTAAATATCATCCTAGCTTTAGTTTTAGTTTTGTTAGTTTTAATGCAAAAATCTGAAGGTGGAGCTCTTGGTATCGGAGTTTCTCAGGAAAACATGATGTTTTCAAAGTCAGCAGGAAATTTCATGACAAAAGCAACAGGTGTTGTTGCAACTCTGTTTATCATATGCAGTTTAGCTTTAACGATCGTATCTAGAGGTGATTTAACACCCTCTAGCTCAGTTTTAGATCAAGTTGAAGAAGATACACCAACGATCCCAGAAAATAATAATTAATACTTTTCATTTACTTTTTTATTAGCTATAAGATACTTCCATGGCGCGATATATATTTGTCACTGGCGGCGTGGTCTCCTCATTGGGAAAAGGTCTTTCATCTGCATCATTAGCCTATTTACTAAAATCTCAGGGATATAAAGTTAGATTAAGAAAAATGGATCCATATTTAAATGTAGATCCTGGAACAATGAGTCCATTTCAACATGGTGAAGTTTTTGTTACTGATGATGGGGCTGAAACTGATTTAGATTTAGGTCATTATGAAAGATTTACAAACATATCATCTAAACAATCAGACAATATAACAACTGGCCGTATTTATAGTGATGTTATTAAAAAAGAAAGAAAGGGAGGATATCTTGGAAAAACAGTTCAGGTTATACCCCATATTACAAATCGAATAAAAGAATTTATTAAAAAAGATATTACAAATGAGGATTTTGTAATATGTGAAATTGGTGGAACAGTTGGAGACATTGAAAGCTTACCATTTGTGGAAGCTATAAGACAATTTTCAAATGAACACGGAAAATCAAAAACTTTATTTATTCACTTAACATTTGTACCATTTTTAAAATCATCAGATGAAATCAAAACCAAACCAACTCAGCATTCAGTCAAAGAATTAAGAAGCATAGGTATACAACCTGATATTATTATCTGTAGATCTCAACAATCTATACCATTAGACCAAAGAAAAAAAATATCATTATTTTGCAATGTCCCAATTGATAATGTTATTGAAACAGTAGATGTGAGAACAATATATGAAGCTCCAATTAGTTTTTTTAATCAAAAACTGGATAAACAAGTTCTAAAATTCTTTAAACTTAAACCAAAAAAAAGACCTAACCTAAATCCATGGAAAAAAATAACTAAAATTGTATTGAATACAAAAAAATCGGTTAACATTGCAATAATTGGAAAATATGTAAATTTAAAGGATGCTTATAAATCTTTAGATGAAGCCCTGGTCCATGGAGGAATTGCAAATAACGTAAAAGTAAATCTAGTTAGAATTGAGTCTGATAACTTAAAAAATAATGAAATCAAAACAAAATTAAAAAATGCATCTGGATTATTGATACCAGGTGGTTTTGGTAAGCGAGGAACTGAAGGAAAAATTTCTGCAATTAGATTTGCTAGAGAAAATAAGATACCTTTCCTTGGTATTTGCTTTGGAATGCAAATGGCTATTGTTGAATTTGCACGAAATAAATTAAAGATTAAAAAAGCAGGATCAACTGAATTGGATAGAAAATGTTATCCAGTCATTGGTCTAATCAACGAATGGGATAAAGATGGAAAAATAATAAAAGGAACAGATAAAGATTTAGGTGGAACAATGAGATTAGGCTTATACGAAGCTAAATTAAGAAATAATTCTGCCATAAATAGAATTTATAAATCTAGTTCTATTAAAGAAAGACATAGGCACAGATATGAAGTTAACAATAAACTTAAAAATCAATTTGAAAATAAAGGATTAATTTTTTCAGGAATGTCACCAGATAATAAATTACCAGAAATAATTGAGCTTCAAAATCATCCATGGTTTATAGGAGTTCAATTTCATCCTGAATTTAAATCTAGACCTTTGGCTCCTCATCCTTTATTCTCTTCATTTATCAAAGCATCAAAAAATCATAAATGAGTATTAAAGTTAATTGTAATAAAATAGAAATCTCAAATGACAGTAAGATATGCATTATTGCAGGTCCTTGTCAGCTTGAAACTGAACAACATGCAATGGATATGGCTGGTAAAATACAGGATATCACTAAGAAATTTGGCGTTGGATTTATTTATAAAACATCTTTTGATAAAGCGAATAGAACCAGTCTTAAAGGTAAAAGAGGAGCAGGTTTAGATGCTTCACTTCCAGTTTTTGATAAAATTAAGAAAGAATTGAATATACCAATTTTAACTGATATCCATAATATTGAACAATGTTCAATTGTTGCAAGTCATGTAGATGTTTTACAAATACCTGCATTTTTATGTCGTCAAACAGATTTATTAGTAGCTGCTGCAAAAACAAATAAAGTCATTAATGTAAAAAAAGGTCAATTCTTAGCGCCATGGGATATGGTTAATGTAACAAAAAAAATTTCAGATTCTGGAAATAAAAACATTTTGGTCACTGAAAGAGGTGCTAGTTTTGGTTACAATACTTTAGTATCGGATATGAGAGCATTACCCATAATGGCAAAAAATGGTTACCCGGTTATTTTTGATGCTACTCACTCTGTTCAACAACCAGGCGGTCTTGGTGAAAAAAGTGGGGGACAAAGAGAGTTTGTTGAACATTTAGCAAGAGCAGCAGTTGCAGTAGGTGTTGCTGGAGTTTTTATAGAAACACATCAAGATCCTGATAATGCTCCTTCCGATGGCCCCAATATGGTTCCGTTAAATAAATTAGAAAATTTATTAAAACAATTAACTGACATAGATAATTTGATTAAAGAATAAGTGAGTAAAATTTCAAAAGTAAAAGCCCGACAAGTTTTTGATAGTAGAGGAAATCCAACAATTGAAGCTGAGGTTTTTGTCAAAAATCAAAGTGCAATAGCAATTTGCCCCTCAGGCGCATCAACAGGAACTTATGAAGCTTTCGAAAAAAGAGACAAAAAAAATAAAAGATACTTGGGAAAAAGTGTTCTGAATGCAATTAGTTTAGTCAACACTAAAATTTCAAATAAACTTAAAGGTCAAAGCATACATAATCAAGAGAGAATAGACTCTATAATGATTAACTTAGATGGAACTAGACAAAAAACAAAGTTAGGAGCTAACTCTATATTAGCTGTATCGATGGCAGCAAAAAAACTTTCAGCAAAAATTAACAAACTACCATTGTATAAAACTTTCCTAGTAAAAAATAATTATAAATTACCTTTTCCACTTATGAATATAATTAATGGTGGAGCACATGCTAATAATGGTTTGAGAATTCAAGAATTTATGATTAGACCAGATCGTGCAAAAAATTTCTCGGATGCAATGAGGATCTGTTTTTTAGTGATAAAAAATTTGAGTAAGATTATTGAGAACAAAGGATTTTCAACATCTGTTGGGGATGAAGGTGGATTTGCACCAATGATTAGCAACAATAATCAGGCTTTAGATTTAATTGTTTCAGCTATAAAGAAGTCAGGTTTTGTAAATGGTAAAGATGTTTCAATTTGTTTGGATGTAGCTGCAAATGAATTGTATAAAAAAGATAAGTATTCTATTCATTCTAAAAGCTATATTTCTGCAGAAAAATCTATTCAAGAATATAAAAAAATAATTAATAAATATAAGATTAAATCAATCGAAGATCCTTTCGCAGAGAATGATTGGATTTCATGGAGCAAGTTAATGAAATCTCTTCAAAAAGTGCAGATAGTAGGTGATGATCTTTATGTCACTAATCTTGAGCGACTTAAGAAAGGATTTTTAAACTTATCATCAAATGCAATTTTAATTAAACTTAATCAAATTGGCACTGTTTCAGAGACTTTAGATGTAATTAGATTCGCTCAAGCTATAGGATTTAAGACAATCATTTCGCATAGATCTGGTGATAGTGAAGATACATTTATTGCTGATCTAGCTGTGGGTACTAATTCTAATCAAATTAAAACAGGATCTTTAGCTAGATCAGAAAGAGTTGCTAAATATAACCAATTATTACGTATAGAAGAAGAACTTGGAAAAAAAGCTAGAATGAATAAGATTCATTAATGCTTCAAAGATTAAAAAGAAATTATTTTCTACTTATATCAGTTTTTCTGATTATATATTTTTTCTTCAATCTTTTATCAGGTGAAAGAGGATTAATTTCCTACTATGAAAAAAAACAAATTTTAAATGATTTAAAAATTAAGGAATTATCATTAAAAAATCAAATAAATGACTTGGATTTTAAGAATTCATTATTAAGTGACAATCTAGATCTTGATTATATTGAAACTTTAATTAGAGAAAGATTCTTATTTGGTAAAAAAAATGAAAAAATCTATATTATAAAAAAAGATGACACAAAAAATTAAACCAAGACATCCTGAAAAAATAAAAAATCCAATTAATCCTATTAAGAAAAAACCTGAATGGATTAGATCTAAATTAAATAATAGTAGAGAATTTTTTTTAACAAAATCAATTGTAAATAAAAATAATCTCGTAACAGTTTGTCAGGAAGCAAATTGTCCAAATATAACCGAGTGTTGGAGTAAAAGACATGCAACCTTTATGATAATGGGTGATACATGTACAAGGGCATGTGCTTTTTGTGATGTAAAAACTGGTAAACCAGAAAAATTAGATAAGTTAGAACCAATTAAAATATCTCAAGCAGTTAAAAAATTAGACCTAAAACATGTTGTAATTACTTCAGTTGATAGAGATGATTTGGATGATGGTGGCTCAAATCATTTTTATGAAGTTATAAATCAAACAAGAAAAACTAATCCTAATACAACTATCGAAGTTTTAACACCTGATTTCTTAAGAAAAGGTGATGCTTATAAGAAAGTACTAGAAGCTAATCCAGATGTTTTTAATCATAATATTGAAACTGTTCCTAGTCTTTATTTAAAAGTAAGACCTGGCTCAAGATATTTTGCATCTCTTGAACTTTTAAAAAATGCAAAAAAAATGAATAAGAAGATTTTTACAAAATCAGGAATAATGGTTGGTTTAGGTGAAACTAGAGATGAAATATTACAAGTGATGGATGACTTAAAATCTGCTGATGTGGATTTTTTAACAATCGGACAATATTTACAACCATCTGTAAAACACTTTCCACTATATAGATATTATAAACCTGATGAATTTAAAGAATTGGGTGATATTGCAAAAGCAAAAGGTTTTTTATTAGTTTCTTCATCGCCTTTAACAAGATCTTCTTATCATGCAGATGAAGACTTCGCAAAACTTCAACATAATAGATTAAAAAGTCATTAATGCCAAAAGCTTCAGTTAAGCGATTAATTGAATGTAAAAAAAAAGATCTAATTGATTTAGTTTTAGATATTGAAAAATATCCAGAATTTGTCCCATTCTGTTTTAATGCAAAAATATATGAAAATAAAAATGAAGGCGATTTAACAAAAATAATTGCAGATTTAACAATAGGTAAAGGAGCATTTAAAGATACTTATAAAAGCGATGTGGTTTTTAATAGAAAGGAAGACTCAATATTTGTTAAGAATATAGAGGGCCCTCTGAATCATTTATCCAATAATTGGATTTTTGTAGATAAAGAGAATGGAATTACCGAAGTTACTTTCGATATTGATTTTGAAATCAAAAATAAATTTTTAAATTCTTTAATGGCTGTATCTTTTCAATTTGGATTAGAAAAAATAGCTGATGCATTTCAACAAAGAGCAGAAAAGTTATTTAGCAGCTCTAAGAACTAGATTTAAGGCCTTTTTTACAGTAGCTTTTTGTATTGAGGATCTTTTTTTACTTTTGAATAAACATTTAATTATTTGGATTTTATTTCCTTTTTTAAGCCCAATATAAACTAAGCCTACAGGTTTTTTTTTGGTGCCACCTCTAGGTCCCGCTATACCAGTAACTGAAATATTAATATTAGCTTTTGAAATTCTAGATAAATTATTAACCATTGCATAACAACATTCGTAGCTCACAGATCCAAACCTCTCAATAATATTTTTATTAACTTTTAAAATCTTAATTTTTGCTTGATTGGAGTAGGTGATCAAACCTAAGTTAAATATTTTTGATGCACCACTTATTGAAGTTATATCACTTGCTAATAATCCACCAGTGCATGATTCCGCAACCGATATTTTTAATTTTTTTCTGATTAATAAGTTGACTAATGATTTCATTACACAAAATAAGTGCTTAAAATCATAAAACAAATTAAAGATAAAACAACATAAAAACCTGCAATTACATCATCCATAATTACACCAAAACTATTTTTAAAGTTTTTATCAAAAAAACTTACAGGAAATGGTTTTGTAATATCAAAAAATCTGAATAAAACAAAACAAATACCGTAAAAAATTAAAGCTTCATCTGGTGATTTTTCTGTGCCATGTGAAATTTCATAAAGATAAATCGGAATCGATTGACCAATAAACTCATCAATAATTACTTCTTTGGGATCCTTATTTTCATTATCTTTAATATGATGTGCTACAGCTAAAAAAGATAAAATGAAAACAACTATTAAAAATATTAATATTAAGTTTGAAGATAAATTAAATATGTGAAAAAAAAGATAGAGAATAATTACTGTGGCTAAAGATCCAAAAGTACCTGGAATTTTTGGAACTTTGCCCAAGCCAAACATTGTAACGAACAAAGTATTAATATTTTTAATCATATTTTGTTATTGAAATAATTACTTCACATGCAATAGCTTTTTCCTTTCCAATTAAACCAAGTTTTTCAACTGTTTTACCTTTTAAATTTATTAAATCTTTTTTCAACATCATGAGTTTGGATAAAGAGTTAATTATACTATCTCTGTATTTTGATACCTTAGGTTGTTCACAAATCAAATTTATATCTAAATTATTTATAAAAAAATCTGATTTATAAAGATTTTCAATGACAGGTTTTAATATTTTGGGAGATCTAATATTTTTATATTTTTTTGTATTAGGAAAAAGGGACCCAATATCTTTATTTCTCATTGCACCTAATATGGCATCTATAATAGAATGCAAGATTACATCTCCATCTGAATGCCCCTTTAATCCTGAGTGAAAAGGTATCTTGGCACCACCCAGATAAAGCTTTTTGTTTCTAATTAGTCTATGAATATCAAAACCAATTCCAAAAAAAGTTTTATTTAATTTTACATCACTTTTAAAAGTGATCTTATTATTATTATTTTCTCCTTTTATAAATTTTATTTTTCTATTTTTATTGATAAATAAAGTTGCCTCATCTGTAATTTTATTTTTTTCATTAATAGCAAGTTCGTATAATTTTTTAAATTTAAATGCTTGTGGTGTTTGAGTTAGATAAGTGTTTTCTCTATTAAGATTATATAATTTATTTTTAACTTTATATTTTATTGTATCTTTAGAATTTATATATGGAATTACAGCAATGTTTTTTTTTAAATGATTTAATAGTTGTTTTAACAATCTTATAGTAAAATCTGGTCTTGCAGCATCATGAATAAGAACGTTGTTAGGTTTGTACTTTTTAAGATATTTTAAAGCTATTAAAGATGAATCAGATCTTTCTTTACCCCCTTTTATTATTTTGACTGAGTTATGAATTTGTTTTTTTTTAAGATGTTTAATGTTGTTAGTTACAACTAAAATTTTTTTAAATAGCTTAGAATTAACTGATTTTTCAATAGAGTGATCAATAATTTCTTTATTTTTATAATTATAGAATTGCTTAGGTATTTTTTTATGAAATCTCTTACTTTTTCCAGCAGCTAAAATTACAAAATAGTTGTTCATTCCTTTAAATACTATAATTCTTAAATATGGTTGAATTTTTGAAAAAAAATATTTTCATAATTTTCCTATCTAGTATTACACTATTTTTAGGATTTTTAACTTTTTTAACATTTATAGACAGAAGTTTTATTGAATTAAATCAAAATAATTTACAATATTTATTGCTTGTAAATATTTTATTACTTTTATCATTACTCGTATTAGTTTTCTTAGAGGTTAAAAAATCTATTCGAAATGATATTGATAAAGATGGTTTAAAATCGAATAAAAAATATATTACTTATTTTTCACTTTTTACATTAATACCTTCAATATTAATTTCAATTTTTTCACTTTTTTTATTTTCTTTTGCACTTGAAAAATATTTTGATAAAAAAGTTACGACTGTCGTAAATAATTCCTATGAACTTGCCAAAAGTTATGTTGATGAAGTTAGAAATAAGATTGAATCTGATATTATATTAATTGCTTTTGATACCAACAAAAGTTCTAAATTTTTAAATGACAATAAAAATGAATATATAAGGTTTTTAAAAACTCAAAGATTAATTAGAGATATTGATGAAATACATATCATTGATCAAAATAAAAAATTACTATTTACCAATTTAGACGATCGTACAAAATATGTTCCTCCAATTGATAAAACACTAAAACTTGTATTAGATGATGATAGACCTCTCAAGATAATAAATGCTCCTGAAAACATTTCTGCTGCAATAATGCGACTTCAAGCTTTTGAAAATAGATTTTTATATATTATAAAATACCTTGATAAAGATATATCAAAATATCTAAATGAGTCTCAGGAGGCAATTAATTTTTATTATACTGTTGAGGAAAGAAGCACAGGTATAAAAATTTCCTTTGCAATAATATATATAATTATAGTTACCCTTTTGCTTTTCATATCAATTACTATTGCTATTAGATTTTCTTCAAGATTTTTTAGGTCTATAAATAATCTAATTTCTGCATCTACCGCAATAGGAGAGGGTGACTTAACTACAAAAGTTCCTGAGATAAAAACAGACAAAGACTTAGAAATTTTAAATAAGAATTTCAACTCAATGATTTTTAGATTAAAAAATCAGCAAGATAAATTAATTATAAATGAAAGATATGAAGCTTGGGGTAATCTTGCAAGAAAATTAGCCCATGAAATAAAGAATCCTCTTACTCCAATTCAATTATCAATCGATAGAATAAAAGAAAAATATATTCAGCAAGTTGATAAAAATGAGAAAAATAACTTTGAGGAAAATTTAAAAATCATAAATAATCAGATTAAACAAATAGGTAATTTGGTTAATGAATTTTCTGATTTTGCTAGAATGCCTAAACCTGTTTTAAAAAGAAATGATTTAATTAAGATAATTCATGAAAATATTAAATTATTGTCTGAAATGGACCCTTCGATAAAAATTAATTTTGATAATAAAAAACCCACAATCTTATTAGAGTGTGATAAAGAGCAAATTAGTAGAGTAATATTTAATTTAATTAAAAATTCTATTGAAAGTATTCAACAAAAAGCTGAAAATACCAGTAATTTCGATAAAATTATTACTATTGAAATTTTTGAGAGAAATAACCAAATCTATATCATAATTAAAGATAGTGGGTTAGGTTTTGAAAATATAAAAAATAATATTAAAGATATTTTAAACCCTTACTTTACTACAAAAAAAAATGGTACAGGATTAGGTCTTTCAATAGTAAATAAGATTATTAATGATCATAACGGTGAAATAAATTTTGTTTCTATTCCAAATGGAGCAAAAATAGAAATTATATTTAATTAAATGAGTGTAGAAATATTAATTGTTGACGATAACTCAGACATAAGAAATATTTTAAATGATCTTATTGAAGATGCAGGCTATAAAACGCGATTAGCTGCAAATTATAATCAGGCGTTAAATGAAATTGATAAAAAAATGCCAGATGTTGCAATACTTGATGTTAAATTAGATAAAGGTGACAATGATGGTATACAACTTCTAGCACATATAAAATCAAAAAATAATGATGTGCCTGTAATTATGATTTCAGGACACGCAAATATAGAGATGGCGGTTAACTCATTAAAACATGGGGCATTTGAATTTGTTGAAAAACCTTTTGATAAAACAAGGTTATTAAATTTTATAAGTAGAGCTGTTGAAAATTTAAGTTTAAAAATACAGAACAAAGAATATGAAAATAAACTTTTTTCTTCTTACGAATTAATCGGTGACAGTAAAAATATCATAAATATAAAAGACCAAATTGAAAAAATTTCAATTACTGAAAGTAGGATCTTTATTAATGGTCCTTCAGGTTCTGGAAAGGAACTGATTGCACGAAAAATACACAAAAATTCCAAAAGAAAGAATAAACCTTTTATAATAATTAATGGTGCTTTATTAGATAATGATAAATATGATTTAGAGTTATTTGGTGAAGAAAAAAATGATGGATCTATATCTTACGGTGCATTGGAGAAAGCAAATAAAGGAACACTTCTAGTAGATCAAGTTTCAGAAATACCACTTGCAATACAATCAAAAATTTTGAGAGTTTTAACAGATCAGAAATTTAAAAGAGTAAACGGTAATAATGATATAAATGTAGATGTAAGACTAATTTGTTCATCTAGTAAAGATCTTAAACAAGAGATAGAATTGGGAAATTTTAGAGAAGATTTATTCCACAGATTAAATGTATTCGAAATTAATATAAAACCATTAAGTGAAAGAGTTTCAGATATACCATTACTTATTAAGTATTTTTCAAATAAAATTTCTGAAAGTTATAATATCAAAAATTTGGAAATTGATGAAAACAATAGTTACATTTTGAATCATGATTGGCATGGAAATGTAAGAGAATTAAGAAATTTAATCGAAAGAATCGCAATATTACAACCCAATACACAAGAAAAAGTTTCTAATATCATCAAAGAATCATTAAAGTCTGGAGTAAATAGCAGCAGATTTAATGAAAATAGTTTGTCTGTGCCTTTAAAAGAGGCTAGAGAAAAGTTTGAAAAAGAGTATTTAAGTCTTCAGCTTAAAAAGTTTAATGGAAATATATCTAAAACAGCCACTTTTGTTGGTATGGAGAGAAGTGCTCTTCATAGAAAATTGAAGGGTCTGGGAATAAAAGAATTTAATTAAAATGAATATTATTATTTGTGGTGCTGGTAGAGTAGGTTTTACTATTGCCAAATTACTTAGTGAACAGGGTCATTCTATTACTGTAATTGATCAATCAAGTGAAGATATACAAAAAATTAATGACTCACTTGATGTAAAAGCAATAGTTGGAAAAGCAACCTATCCTTCAATACTTGAAAAAGCTAATGCAGCTGAAACTGATATGATAATAGCAGTTACTAGAAATGACGAAATTAATATGTTAATTTGTCAAATAGCATACTCTATTTTTAATATTCCAAAAAAAATTGCCAGAATTAGATCCCAAGATTATTTAAATCCAAAATTTACTAGAGTTTATAATAAAGAAAATTTACCAATAGACGTAATAATTTCACCGGAAATTGAAATTGCAAGATCAATACAAAGGAAATTAGAAGCACCAGGGGCTCTAGATAGTGTTCCATTTGCAGAAAAACAAATCAGACTTTTGGAGATACTAATTAAAGATAATTGTAAATTAATAGGTTTAAAGTTAAATGAGTTAACAAATAAATTTCCAAATTTGGATGCAAACATAATTGCAATTATTAGAGAGGATAAATCTTTTATTCCAAAAAAAACCGACCAAATAAAAGAAAATGATAAAATTTATGTGATAATAAATTCATCGCAAATGGCAGAAACTTTAGAGGCCTTTGGTCATACTGAAAAAATATCTAAAAAGATTTTGATAATTGGTGGAGGTAATATTGGTTATAATCTTGCTAAAAACATTGAGGATACACTGGAGGGTGTGAGAGTAAAAATTGTAGAAAAAGATAAATTACGATCAGAATACCTTGCTAATGAACTCAATAATACAATTGTCATTAATGGTAATGGATTAGATGAAGAAGTCTTATCAGAGGCAAATCTTGATGAGGCAGAAACTGTTCTAGCACTTACAAATGATGATGAAGATAATTTGATGGTAAGTGTTCTTGTTGAAAAATTCGCTAAAGATCAAAAAGATATTGAGGATAAAAGAACAATGGCTCTCATTAATAAACCAAACTATTCTCTTTTACAGTCTTCATTAAAAATTGATGATTTAATTGATCCAAGAATGAATACAGTTTCAAGTATTTTAAAACATATTCACAAAGGTACAATTGAAAATGCTTATACAATTTCAAATGGTGAATATGAAGTAATTGAGGCAGAAATAATTGAGTCTTCAGAATTAATTAATAAAGAATTAAAAAATTCAAACTTACCAGATGAAATAAGAATTGGAGCTGTTTTAAGAAACAAGAAGGTAATTATCCCAAAATCTGATTTTGTTTTTAAAAAGGATGATCAAATTGTTTTAATTGTGAAAAAAGATGCAATTGGGGTCGTAGAAAATCTTTTTAGACTTAGCTCTGTTTAATTGAATGTTTAAACTACAGATTAAATATTTGAGTTTTTTTTTTGGTATTGTTTCAATACTTTCTTTTTTTAATATTCTTTATTCTTACTATTTTAATCTATATTTAAATTTAGATACTTATTATTTTACTTTACTAGCATCATCTACTTTATTTATAACTTTTTTTAAATTTGGAAAATATGATATCAAATCTAATATTTTTCAAAGAGTATTAACCATTTTTTTAGGTTATTTATTAATACCTTTAGTTTTATCAATTCCGTTTTATTTCAGTATTTATAATTTAACTTTTTCAAATTCTTTTTTTGAAGCAATATCAGGATTTACATCTACTGGTTTTACAATTTTTGAAAATATAAAACTTATTGATCAAAGTCTAATTATCTGGAGATCAACAACTCAATGGATAGGTGGTCTTTATTTTCTATTCTCTATAATTTATTTAATTGACATTTACGATGACAGTTTTAAAAAAACTTTAACAAATTTTATATCTTTTAATAGTTTAGAAATTTTAAAACAAGCAACTAAAATTTTTATTTTATATTCATTATTGACAATATTGATATTTATAATTTTAAATATTTTTTCAATAAGAACATTTGACTCATTAAATTTGTCTTTAACAATAATTTCATCAGGTGGCTTTTTACCTGTCAATGAATTGTCGACAATAATTAAAGAAAATACTCAAATAATCATATTTTCGTTGTTGATGCTCTTTTCTTTTTTTAGTCTTTTCTTCTCGTATAATTTAATACTTTTAAGAAAAAAAAATGTTAATTTCTTTTATGAGGATCTACACTTATTTGTTTATTTAGTAATTGTAACAACTATTTTTTTTCTTTTTTTTAGTTTTAATTATGATTTTTTGATAAATCTTTTTGCAATAATTAGCAGTATGTCTAATATCGGTTTTTCATTAAGTTCTGGCCAAGAAAATTTAAACTTTTTATATCTGATCTTAGTAATTATAGGTGGATCTTTCTTTTCAACAAGTTCTGGTTTAAGATTTATTAAAATCTATTCACTATTTAAATTTTCTCTAAATCAAATTTTATCTTTTAGTAGGCCTAAAAATGTTTTTATGAACAAGTTAATTTTCACAAAAATTAATTTTAATCTTGATGAAATAAATAAATATTTTCTAACAATAATAATATTTATTTTATCTTTATTTATATTAACTTCATTACTAAGCTTAAGTGGAATAACATTTGTTAACTCTTTCAAGTTAGCAATTTTAACTTTAATGAATACTGTCAACTCCTCAATCTATGGTTTAGAGGAATTTGATTTTTATAATCTTCAATTATTTAGTAAATATTGTCTTATTTTCTTTATGATTGTAGGTAGGATTGAGTTATTAACAATTTTACTTTTAATAAAAAAATTCCTTTTTAAAAATTAACTTATTATTGTATATGTAAGATTAATTTTTGCTGCGCCCTTAGCTCAGCTGGATAGAGCATCGGTTTTCTAAACCGAGGGTCGGAGGTTCGAATCCTCCAGGGCGCGCCATTAAAATCAATGCTTATTTAACCATAAGCAACGTTCCTACCTTCTAAAATATGCCATTGACGATCTGATGACGAAACGAAAGTGTTAAATATACTAAGAAATGTATGTCGTAGTTGTCGTTGTGTCTATATAGGTACGACAGTACGACAGCTATATATACGTTTAGCATAAATTACATCGATTTTTAATCTGGTTGGATTATATGCCTAATGCTATGATTATTAACGATGCCTTATTACCGTTTTCCTATTAAACAAAAATCAAGAATAACTATTGAAAAACAGGCAGCTTTTAAAGACTACGGAAGAATAATCTCACAGGCTCAATTATCTAAATTAAGTAACAAAGAACTTGAGGAACAAAAACAACTATTTTTAGATGACATTAAAGAATTAGATAAAGATTATTCATTATCCTCTTTTGATGAAAAATTAAAAAAAATAAGCAACAAAATAAACAAGATAAGTAAGTTGTGCAAAAATCTTGAGGTTTTAATTAAAAAAAATAGAGATTTAATTAGAATCACAATTTCGCACTATTTAGAAGAAGCAATCTTTTTTTCAGATTGTTTAACTATTCAACGTGTTTCATGTTCAGGTAATCTCAAAGAACTCATAAAAGCCGAAAAAGAAATATTCCAGGAATTGGAGTCAAAAGAGTATCAAGATTTGAACTATTATTTTTATAAAATTTCAAGCTTAATCCCTAGATATTATTTGGTTTTTGAGCTTAATTTATTTAAAGGTAAATTCTACCCTTGGAGTTCAGTGGTAGATAGCAAAATTAAAAAGAATTTTGCTTATGATAATTTCACAGTGATAGATAAAAACCCACCAACCTCTTTTGAGGGAGTAGTCGATGAGATAATGAATAAACAACCAGAAGGAACAAATGGAGGATATCTTTTTAAACCCAAGAGTACATACGATGAATTTATCAAAAAAGGCAAAGTACCCGATTGGGGTAGTCATGGAAATGAATCAAGTTGGAATAATTCATTTAGTAAATTTTCATGGTGTTCTAGCCAAGATCATAAAAAAGCTGCTCTTGTTTTAAGATTTGATGAAATTAATTATTCAAAATTAATAGATGAAGCAAAACTATCAAAATACTGTGATAAAATTAGAAATGGTATCTATGTAAATGAAGGAACGTTAGTAGATAGAGATTTTTATAAAAAATTTCTCCCTCTAGCCAAAGAAGCATTAAATCGTGTCTTAAGAAAAATCACGTTAATTGAGAGAACGCGTTTAAAAAGCAAAGAAAAACAAACTAACCTTGGATATGTATATGTTCTAGAGAGCATTGGTTATCCTGGGGTATATAAAATTGGATCAACATATGGGCTCCCCGAAGAAAGAGCTGAAGAATTAAGTGGAACAAATGTACCAGACCCATGGACTGTTGTATCTCAAATAAAGATAAAAGATGCTGAATATTATGAAAAGCAAATTCATAAACTTCTTAAAAATTTTAGATATAGAAAAGGAAGAGAGTTTTTTAAGTTAGACTTAAGTATCATAACAAAATGTTTAAAAGATGTTTCCCAATATAGCAACAAAGGTGAAAAAAAGATTAAGTTTAATGAATTAGAAAAAGAAATTAAGATTAGTTAAATATGGATATAAATTTAACAATAGACAATTTTTTAGATACTATTCTTAGTGATGATGTTAAAAATGTAAATGGAGTAGATGAAATTGTTCCTGGAACAGAAAAAACAAATTTAGGAATGTGTTTTTATCAATCATTAAAAAATAGAGTTTTGCCAGCTGAGTTTGAGGAAAATATAAGTAAAGGATCTATTAGAATTAATCCTGTAGGCAAACCTGAAATCACTGAACATATCGGATCGGATCTATGGAAAGATGGCTGGTTAATAATGGAACACTCATTAGATGATAAACAAATACTTCATTTAATTGTTATATATCGTTTGTCATATCTTCAGCATATCTATCCAAATAAATTTGATAAAATAAAAGACATACCTTCATCTAAAAACTTGAACGAATATTTCAGTAAATCTAAAGAAGAATTGCAGAATGAATATTATAAAGTTAATGTTGAAGAAGGTGCTAATTAAATGAAAAAATTTTTAGTGATAATCTTTGTTCTAGTTGTGCTAGGATTTTTAGGTCAAGCGTACGAGTCAGCATCTTGTAGAAACCACGTTGAAGATTTGAAACTGACTGGTGTAGAGGCTGAAAATGAATATAATAAATGCAAAAGTTTTTAACACTATGAAAACAGTTTTTTATATTATCGTTTTTATAAGTTTATATTTTAATATAGCTAAATCTGAACCTCTTCTATTGACCTGCAAAAATACGGAAAATAGTGAACCCAGATATTTTATTACTATTGATTTAGACAATAAAACTTTAGAAAAAGCAGAAGCTTTATATAAGATAGTTGAAATAAAAGAAAACTCCATAAAAGCAGAGAGAATAATTAATATAGATAATAAAAAATATATTGAGACAATATTTCTAGATCGTTATTACGGAAAGAAGCATTTAATCACCACTAAAAGAGGCGATATAAAATGGGAAGTAATAGAAGCTAAAAGCTTTCAATGTAACAAATATCCAGTATTTTAAATATGAAAAAACTTTTAGCAATTATAGTTCTGGTTTTATTGTGGAGTGGCAATGTTTTTGCAAAAAGTCTTGTAGGCACACAACTCCAGTGTGGATCAAAAACTGATTATATGTTGGGAGCTGTTCAATATTTTAAATTTATAAATAATAAAGAAGTTAAGAGCTTTTGGATACATAATGAGAGTTTAAAAGTAAGAGAGTTTATCTTTGATTATAAAGAATATCCTACAAAGATAGAATTATTATGGGGAGGCACTCTAATTTCTCATACAATTAATCGTAAGACTCTTAAAAAAAAAGACGGATCAAGATGTAAAGTTATCAAATTTAACATTAGAAATAAGTTGGAAAAAGAGTCCCAACAGCTTTTAGATGCAGTACAAAAAGATAATAAGATTTAATCAAAAATTAACTAAATTCTCTTGACGACCAGATGACGAAATGAAATCTAAAAGTTGATATTTTTTGAATGATTAATTATTGCTATTTCTTGCAGTTTGATCACGCATCAAATTTCTAAACCGAGGGTCGGAGGTTCGAATCCTCCAGGGCGCGCCAGACATCATTTTTCGCTGATATTTTAAATAATTATTATCTTGACTAGAATTTCATCGGGTCAAAAAATCTAATAAATTCCTCTTGAACAGTATTTTTGAACATGCTTAAATTAAGAATATTCAAAAGTAATTTTGAATTATTTGTTAACAAATAAATAAACAATAGGAAGAAATATGTTTAAATACTTAAAACAATTAACTTCTTTAGTTGCTATGGTAGCTGTGTTGTTCACTTTTACAACAGAGTCTATGGCTGCTAAAAAATCTAAAACACTTAAAAACACTCAAAAAAAGGGTTTTGTAAGATGTGGAGTATCTCAAGGTCTTCCAGGATTTTCTAATGCTGATGCTGCGGGAAATTGGACTGGTGTTGATGTTGACGTATGTAGAGCGGTAGCTGCTGCAGTATTAGGTGATGCAAACAAAGTTAAGTTTACACCACTAAGTGCTAAAGAGAGATTTACAGCTTTAACTTCTGGTGAGATTGATATCTTATCAAGAAACACAACTTGGACTCTTTCTAGAGATGCTGATATCGGACTTACTTTCGTAGGTGTGAACTTTTACGATGGACAAGGTTTCATGGTAAGAAAAAGTTCAGGTATTACTTCAACTAGTCAATTCAAAAATGGTATCTCAGCTTGTACAAACATTGGTACAACAACTGAGTTAAACATGAGAGACTTCTTTAATTCTAGAGGAATTTCTTATGAGCCAGTTGCTTTTGAAAAAGCTGATGAGGTTGTAGCTGCTTATGATGCAGGTAGATGTGATACTTATACTACTGATAAATCTGGTTTAGCTGCTCAAAGAACTAAAATGAAGAACCCTGATGAACACATTGTTCTACCAGAAACTATTTCTAAAGAACCTTTAGGACCAGTTGTTAGACAAGGTGACTCAGTTTGGGAAGATATCGTAAGATGGTCTTTGAACACTATGATCGAAGCAGAGGAGTACGGTATTACTTCAGCTAATGCAGACATGATGAAAACTTCTGACAATCCACAAATCAAAAGACTTGTTGGTGCTGAAGGTGAAATGGGTGCAGCATTCGGTTTAGATAACGAGTGGAACTTAAGGATTATCAAACAAGTTGGAAACTATGGTGAAAGTTATAAGAGAAATATAGCTGACACTGGTATCTTACCTGACAGAGGTCCAAATGAATTATGGACTAAAGGTGGTATTTTATACGTTCCGCCATCAAGATAATTTAAGTCATAAATTAATTAAAAAGGGCTAGATTTTTCTAGCCCTTTTTTTTTAAACTCATATATTATCCACACTGTGAATTTTAAACTTAAAGATATAGGTCCACAATTAATTACAGTATTAGCTGTTGTCTTAGTATTTGGTTTTTTTACTTACAACGCCCAAGTCAATATGGAAAATAGAGGTATTGATTTTGGTTATGGATTTTTATCTCAAGAGTCTTCATTTGATGTTCAATTTTCTCTGATAGAGTACGATGGTTCACATTCATATTTTAGAGCTTATTTAGTTGGCCTCTTAAATACTATACTTGTTTCAGTTATAGGAATTTTTCTTGCTACAATACTTGGAGTATTAGTTGGTATTGCAAGATTATCTCCTAATTATTTGATTAATAAATTTGCTGCCTTTTACGTAGAATTTTTTAGAAACATACCATTACTCTTGCAAATATTTTTTTGGTATTTCGCAGCTTTAAGAGCTTTGCCACTGCCACAAGATGCTGAAGCAATGTTTGGAATTTCATTTTTGACAATAAAAGGTCTATTTGTTCCAGCTTTTATTTGGGAAAACTTTAATATTTTCTTTTATTCAATAGTTGCAGCAATTGTTGCAATAATCGTTATTCGCGCTCATGCTAAAAAGGTACAAGAAACTCAAGGTAAACAAACACCAGTTTTATTAATATCAATTGGTTTAATTTTTATCTTACCCCTTTTAAGTTTTTTAATTGGTGGTGTAAGATTATCATTCGAAGTTCCTGTTTTAAAACAATTAGCAACAACATCATTTATTTATGAAGGTGGTGTAAGCTTACCACCAGAATTAATTGCCTTAGCATTATCTTTATCTTTATATACTGCAACTTTTATAGCTGAATGTGTAAGAGCTGGAATTCAAGGTGTTGGTAAAGGCCAAAAAGAAGCTGCAGCATCTATTGGTCTTACACAAAATCAAGTACTTAAACTGGTAGTAATGCCCCAAGCTTTAAGAATAATAATTCCACCTACTACAAACCAATACCTTAATCTTACAAAAAATTCCTCATTAGCAGCTGCTATTGCATACCCTGATTTAGTATTAGTTTTTGCTGGAACAGCTTTAATGCAGACTGGTAAGGCAATTGAAATAGTATCTATTACAATGTTTACTTACTTATCATTAAGTATTTCAATTTCATTATTTATGAATTGGTACAATAATAAAATAGCAATAACAGAAAAATAATGTCTAAAATTAATTTTTTAAAACCAGATAAATCTAATCTTTATACTTTTTTATATTTAGGTTCTTTTTTGTTTTTTGTTAGTGTCTTGGATGTTCTTTTAAACTCTTTTTTTAGTTTAAATTTAACAGGTTTTTTACCTGGTTTTCTAAGTTTTTTATTGCCGTTAATTCTTGGTTTTATTGGTCTTTATTTTATAAGAATTGAATTAAGTGGTATTAAGCAACTAGATCTATTAAATAAGCATATTAACACTAATAATTTTAATGCTGTTTTATCTTTATTAATCATATTCATAATTCTTAAATCAATTCCACCTATATTAAGTTGGTTTGTTATAGATGCTAGTTTTGCTGGTGATTCAAAAGATGTTTGTACCGGTACAGGTGCTTGTTGGACTTATATAAAAGTTTGGATGAGAAGATTCATGTATGGAATGTATCCAAATGGAGAACAATGGAGAATAAATTTATCTTTTATAGCTTTAGCCTTACTTGGTTCAGTTGGTTATTTTGCAACTGATAGATTTAAAAAATATTTAACTCTTTATTATGTTGTTATTTATCCTTTTATTGCATTCTTATTTATATTTTTCTTTATCTCAGGTGGCCCAGTATTTTTTGATTTTTCATATGGAATAATTGCTGCAATTCTATCTATTATTATTGGTTTCTTTATCCCTAGTAAATTTAAGTTTTATTACTTCTTAATAGTTCCTTTTGCTCTTTACGTGTTATTAAAATATTTCATATTTTATGAGGAATTAATCGAATTAGGAAAATTAGATGGTTTAAACTGGGTAGAAACTGGAGCTTGGGGTGGTTTATCTTTAACTTTTATAATCTCTTTTTTCTGCTTAATATTTTGTTTTCCAATTGGTATGGCATTTGCTCTTGGGAGAAGATCAGGATTTCCTTTAATTAGATACATTTCAGTAGGTTTCATTGAATTTTGGAGAGGTGTTCCTCTCATAACTGTTTTATTCATGTCTGCTGTAATGTTTCCAATGTTTTTACCCGAAGATTTTTTTATTGATAAATTGGTTCGAGCAATAATAGCAATTTCGCTATTTGAAGCCGCTTATGTTGCAGAGGTTATTCGGGGTGGATTACAAGCATTACCCAGAGGTCAGTATGAAGCTGCAAAATCATTAGGAATGGGATATTGGAAAATGCACATATTTGTAATTTTACCTCAAGCTTTAAAATTAGTTATCCCAGGAATTGCTAATACATTCCTTGCTTTAGTTAAAGATACACCATTAATATTTGTTGTGGGTTTATTAGAAATAGTTGGAATGTTAAATTTAGCCAAAACTAATCCAGAATGGTTAGGTTTTGCTATGGAAGGTTATGTTTTTGCTGCAATAATTTTCTGGATTATTTGTTATGCAATGAGTAAATATAGTTATAATTTAGAACAAAAATATAAAACAGATAGATAGAAATATGTCAGATAGCATTATCCAAATAAATAATATGAACAAATGGTTTGGAGATTTTCAAGTTCTAAAAGGAATTAATTTAGAAGTAAAAGCAAAACAAAAAATTGTTGTTTGTGGCCCTTCAGGATCTGGTAAGTCAACTTTAATTAGATGTATTAATAGACTAGAGGAACATCAAGAGGGTGAGATTGTAGTTGATGGAACTACATTAACCGAAGACACTAAGAATATAGAGCAAATTAGAGCAGAAGTTGGTATGGTTTTTCAACAGTTTAATTTGTTTCCGCATTTGTCAATATTAGATAATTGCACATTAGCTCCAATTTGGGTTAAAAAAATGCCAAAAAAAGATGCAGAAGAATTAGCACTAAAACATTTAGAAAGAGTTCAAATATTAGATCAAGCTCAAAAATATCCAGGGCAACTGTCAGGTGGTCAACAACAAAGAGTAGCTATTGCTCGTGCTTTATGCATGGAACCAAAAATAATGCTTTTTGATGAACCTACATCTGCTTTAGATCCAGAAATGATTAAAGAAGTGCTTGATGTAATGGTTAATCTTGCAAAACAAGGTATGACTATGATTGTTGTAACTCATGAAATGGGTTTTGCGAAAGAAGTTGCTGATCAAATGATATTTATGGATGAGGGAATGATAGTAGAAAAAGCGGATACTAAGGAATTTTTTGCTAATCCTAAGAGCGATAGGACCAAACTTTTCCTTAGCCAGATACTATAGATACCAGTAATTTCAAGGAATTTTTCTCAAATTATACCCTAAGAATTACTTGACATATTTTCTACATAACAGGTATTTCCAAAAAAATAAAAAAATAATATTCTTGCAGTAAAGATTAAAAACTTGTTGAATTAGTTTTTTAATAAAAAATTAAGAGGGGTCTTAATGGAAGATAATTTTAATAAGCATTTAGGCAATAAGCTTAAGCTTAGAAGGTTAGCCTTAGGTTTAACACAAACAAAAGTAGCAAAAGCAATCAACGTAACATTTCAACAAATACAAAAATATGAAAAGGGAACTAACGGAGTTAGTTCGATAAGATTATTACAATTATCAAATTATCTTAAAGTTCCAATAAACTATTTTTTTGAAGATTTTTCAGAATACTTAGTTAATTTAGAAAAATCTCAAGAAGGTCATATGAATGTGAATTATAATTTTTTAGTTAAATTATATTCTGAACTTAATGCTGATCAAAAATTGAAATTTAACAAATCGTTACAAGTTTCAAATAATATTTCAAAAGTTGGATAAAATTTGGCTCCTCGGGCAGGACTCGAACCTGCGACCAATTGATTAACAGTCAACTGCTCTACCAACTGAGCTACCGAGGAATATAAAAAGCAAACTTACTTTTTTTTTTAACTAAAACAAGATTTTTTTTGGAGGCAACGCCCGGAATCGAACCGGGATACAAGGATTTGCAATCCTCTGCGTAACCATTCCGCCACGTTGCCTTATGTTTTAGCTTTTAGCTACTTCAGTTTTATATAAAATTATTAGGATTAGTCTATTAAATAACGTTTTAATTTGATTATTGTTAATTTAGATTAATAAATTATAAACTAATCATATCCAATATGAATGATAAATATATACATTCCAATGTAGAAGATAAGATTTATTCATATTGGGAAAAAAATAAACTATTTAAACCACAAAAAAACTCTAAAAAATTTTCAGTTGTAATTCCACCACCTAATGTAACGGGAAGTTTACATATGGGTCATGCTTTAAATAACTCAATACAAGACATGCTTGTTCGATATTACAGAATGAATAATTATGAAACTTTATGGCAACCAGGCACAGATCATGCTGGTATTGCAACTCAGGCACTTGTTGAAAGAAAACTTGAAAAAGAAAATCAAAATAAAAATACATTAGGAAGAGAAAAATTTATTGAAAAGGTTTGGGATTGGAAAAATCAGTATGGTGATATAATTATCAATCAATTAAAAAAACTAGGTTGTTCATGTGATTGGTCCAGAAATGCTTTCACTATGGATGAAAATTTATCTAAATCTGTAATTAAGGTATTTGTTGATTTACATAAAAAAAAACTAATTTATAAAGCAGAAAAATTAGTAAATTGGGACACAGTATTAAAAACCGCAATTTCAGATTTAGAGGTAGATCAAAGAGAAATGAACTCTAAGATTTACTATATTAGGTATCCAATAGATAAATCATCAGAATTTATCACAATAGCTACCACAAGACCTGAGACTATGCTTGGAGATACAGCGATTGCAGTTAATCCAAAAGATAAAAGATATAAAAGTTTTGTCGGCAAAACAGTCACTATACCTATTGTAGGAAGAAAAATTAAAATAATAAAAGACAATTATGCGGATCCAGAACAAGGAACTGGAGCACTAAAAATTACTCCAGCACATGATTTTAATGATTATGATGTAGGACAGAGAAATAAACTTGAAATAATTAATGTGTTTACAGAAGAGGGTAAAATAAATGAAAATGCACCAAAAGATTATGTAGGTTTGGATAGATTTGATGCTCGTAAAAAAATATTAAATGAGCTTAAAGAAAAAGATTTTTTTGTTAAGGAAGAAAATATAAAAAATAAAGTTCCTTATGGAGATAGATCTAACTCTGTTATCGAACCTTTTTTGACTGAGCAATGGTTTGTTGATGCAAAAAAATTAGCAATTAAAGCTAAAAAGATTGTTAAAACAAAAAAAACAAATTTTTTTCCAAATAACTGGTCTAAAACTTATTTTCAATGGATGAATAATATTGAGCCTTGGTGTGTTTCTAGACAGTTGTGGTGGGGCCATCAAATACCAGCGTGGTATGGACCTGACAATAAAATATTTGTTGCTTTAAATGAAAAAGAAGCAAGTAAGCAAGCTAAGAAACATTACAAAAAAGATGTAAAATTAGTTAGGGATCCTGACGTATTAGATACTTGGTTTTCCTCTGGTTTATGGCCGTTTGCAACTTTAGGATGGCCAGATAAAAAAGATTTTGTAAAGAAATTTTATCCAACAACAGTTTTAGTAACTGGCTTTGATATAATTTTTTTCTGGGTTGCACGAATGATCATGTTTGGAATGGAATTTCTTAACAAAGAACCTTTCAAAGATATTTATGTTCACGCTTTAGTAAGAGATGAAAAAGGACAAAAAATGTCTAAATCTAAAGGTAATGTAATAGATCCATTAGACTTAATTGAAAAATATAGTGCAGATGCTCTAAGATTTACTTTGCTTTCAATGGCTTCACCTGGAACCGATGTAAAACTTTCAGAGGATAGAGTTAAAGGTTATAGAAATTTTTTAAATAAATTGTGGAATGCAAATAATTTTTTGATCACAAATAATTGTGATTTTAAAAAGACTGATAAAGTTCCCAAAACTACTTTAAATATCAATAAATGGATTTATTCTGAATTGATAGAAATAAAAGATAAAATCCAAAAGAATATAAAAGACTATCGATTTGATGAGGCAGCCAAAAATGCTTATCAATTTGCTTGGCATTCATACTGTGATTGGTATATCGAACTTTCAAAAACAATCCTATATTCAGATGATGAGAAATCAAAAAAAGAGGTAAAAGAGGTATCAGCTTATGTTTTTAAACAAATACTTATTATGCTTCATCCATTTATCCCATTTGTTACTGAGGAAATATGGTTAAAAAATAAGTTTGATAAATCGAATAAGAATTTTCTTATGTACAAAAACTGGCCTTCGGGGAAAGTCAAAAAAGATAAATCTCAAAAAGATGTGGAGAAAATCATCAATATTATCTCAGAACTTAGATCTTTTAAAAATGAGTTAAATATTAGTCCAGGTTCTTTTGTAGATCTTTCCATGAACAAAATAGCTAAAAAAAATCGTTCTTTGATGGATAATAATGAAATAATCTTAAAAAAACTTGGTCGCATCAATAATTTTTTTGAAAAAGATCAAGATAGACCTTCTGCAACTCTTTTAATTTCGGGTGATATTTTTAAGATTTATTTTGATGAAAATATTGATTTAAGTTTAATCAAAGAAAATTTACAAAAAAGACAAACAAAATATCAAGATGAATTAGATAAGATTTCACAACGATTATCAAACAAAGGATTTATCGATAGGGCGCCAAAAAATATTGTTGAACAAGAAAAAACTAACTATAATAACTTAAAAAATGATATCAAAAAAATATTTTTAACAATTGAAAGTTTATAATGCGGAAATTTAATAAGAAAAAATTGCCAAGTCGACATACATCTTTAGGACCCGATAGAGCTCCTCATAGGTCATTTTATTATGCAATGGGAGAAACAGAAAAGGATGTTGCTAAGCCTTTTGTTGGAGTTGTATCAACATGGAATGAGGCGGCACCTTGTAATATAGCCTTAATGAGACAAGCCCAGTCTGTTAAAAAGGGTGTAAGAGCATCAGGTGGAACACCACGAGAGTTTTGTACAATTACCGTAACAGACGGTATTGCTATGGGTCATGAGGGAATGAAATCTTCATTAATATCAAGAGAAGTTATTGCTGATAGTGCTGAATTAACTGTAAGAGGGCACTGTTATGATGCTTTAGTAGGTATTGCAGGTTGTGATAAGTCTTTACCTGGTTTGATGATGTCAATGGTTAGATTAAACGTTCCAAGTGTATTTATATATGGTGGTTCAATATTACCAGGAAAATACAAAGGTAAAGACGTGACTGTTGTAGATGTTTTTGAGGCAGTTGGAAAACATTCATCAGGACAAATGTCTGCAAAAGAATTAAGAAAATTAGAATTAGTTGCATGTCCAACAGCTGGAGCTTGTGGTGGACAATTTACTGCTAACACTATGGCCTGTGTATCTGAAGCGATTGGTTTAGCATTACCTTACTCTGCTGGAACACCAGCACCATACGAAGAAAGAGATAAATATGCAAAAGCAAGTGGGCGAATGGTAATGGAATTATTAGCTAAAAAAATTAAACCTAGAGATATTGTTACAAGAAAAGCTTTAGAAAATGCTGCAACAATTGTTGCTGCAACAGGTGGATCTACCAATGCAGGGTTACATTTACCGGCAATAGCAAATGAAGCTGGTATTAAATTTGATTTAATGGATGTTGCAAAAATATTTAAAAGAACTCCATATCTTGCCGACTTAAAACCAGGTGGAAAATATGTTGCTAAAGATATGTGGTTAGCAGGTGGAGTGCCAATGCTTTTAAAAACTCTTTATGAAGGTGGATATATACACGGTGATTGTATGACCGTTACAGGTAAAACAATGAAAGAAAATTTAAAGGGAATTAAATTTAATCCTAAACAAAAAGTAATGAGATCATTTAAAAACCCTTTATCACCAACGGGTGGAGTGGTTGGTTTAAAAGGAAACTTAGCTCCTGAAGGAGGAATTGTTAAAATTGCTGGACTTAAAAAATTACAATTTACTGGAATAGCAAGATGTTTTGATAACGAAGAAAGTGCGATGAAAGCAGTTCAAAGCAGAAAATATAAAGACGGCGATGTAATTATTATCAGATATGAAGGACCAGTTGGTGGACCAGGTATGAGAGAAATGCTCTCAACAACAGGTGCAATTTATGGACAAGGTAAAGGAGAGAAGGTTGCCTTAATAACTGATGGAAGATTTTCTGGAGCAACTAGAGGATTTTGTGTAGGCCATGTTGGACCTGAGGCAGCTTTAGGTGGTCCAATCGCTTTATTACGTAATGGTGATGTTATTGATATAGATGCTAAAAAAGGAACTATAAATGTTCGATTAACACGAGCACAATTAGCTTCAAGAAGACGAAAATGGAAAGCTAGAAAATCTGATTTTGGATCAGGAACTCTTTGGAAATATGCTCAAACTGTTGGACCGGCATTTTTAGGAGCACCAACTCACCCAGGTAAGAAAAAAGAAGTAAAGGATTACTCAAAAATTTGATGAAAATTCGCCCAGTCATTTTATGTGGTGGAGCGGGAACGAGACTTTGGCCTAACGCTAAAAAACATCAAGCAAAACAATTTATAGATTTTGGTAATTGGACTTTACTAGGTAAAACTTTAGAGAGAGTTAAAGCATCGATATATGATGCTCCAATTATAAGCACTAATAAAAAATATTTAAGACAAGTAAAACAACACCTAAAAAAACACAAAATAAGAAAATTTAAAATAGTTTTAGAACCTGCTAAAAGAAATACAGCACCAGCTATTTTAAGTACTGCTTTAATTAAAGATATTCCAAATGAACAACCATTAATGTTCTTAGCTGCTGATCATTTGATAGAGAAGGTTGCATTATTTAATAAAGCTATCAAAAAAAACCAAAAAAAACTTACTCATAATAATATCTTTATCTTTGGAATTAAACCTACAATGCCCTCTAGTGAATTTGGATATTTTTTAACAAAAAATACCAAGGTAACTAGATTTATAGAAAAACCAAAAGAGGCTAAAGCTAAACAAATAATTAGTAAAAAAGGTTATTGGAATTCTGGAATGTTTTATTTGAGAAAAGATTCAATAATTAATAATTTCAAGAAATACCAACCAAATATTTACCGAAATTGTGACAAAGCTGTAACAAAAGCAAAATATAAAAGTAATGTGTATTATTTAAACAAACAAACATTTACCAAAGTAACAGCTAAGTCTTTTGACTATGCAATATTAGAAAAAACTAAAGATATAAATGTGATCAAATTAGATATTCCTTGGTCTGATTTAGGATCTTGGAAAGAAATTTGTAAGATGTATGGACGAAATAAAAGACATTATTATAAAAAGAAGAATGTATTTCATAGACCTTGGGGTAGTTATGTAAATCTATTTAATGGTAAGGAATTTTTGATTAAAGAATTATATGTAAAACCCAAAGGTATATTAAGTCTTCAGAAACATCATCATAGAGCTGAACACTGGGTAGTTACTCATGGTAAACCTAAAATTACTTTAAATAAAAAATATTTTACTATGAAACGAGATGAAACAATTTTTATTCCCTTAGGTGCAATTCATCGAATAGAAAACCCTTATAAAAAACCAGTAAAAATTATTGAAGCTCAACTAGGCTCAATTTTAAAAGAAACTGATATAGTTAGATATCAAGATGTTTACGGCAGAATAAAATGATTATTTTACTAAAAAATTAATTTTTTTATTTGATTTTGAAATTTTTATTTCTTCAAAATTACCAAAATTATCACCATCTATCTGAACGGGTATTTTATCATCGACACTTTCAAATTTAATATCATTATTATATTTTGTAATTACTGATTTTGATTTTTCAAGATTTCCATAAATAGCTATTAAGTATATGTAATATAATAATTTTAACCGAGTTAAGTCTCTAAAAATATAGGTAACAATTTTATCATCAAAAATATTTGTTTTCGCTATTGTATGGTGGCCCGCATAGTATTTACTATTAGAACATATTATCCAATCTGCCAAAAAAGTTTCATTATTTATTGATGTTTTGATTTTTTTGTTCCTCATAAATAAAAATTTCTCAAAACCTTTTATTGCAAAAATTAACTTTCCCATTATCCTCTTAATTGAAGAATCAATCGATTGTACTATTTGAGCATCCCATCCTAAACCTGCCATTAAAACAAAATATTTCTCATTTATTTTGATTAAATTAGATTTATCAAAATTGTTTGATGTTAAAGTTTTTGCAATTTGTTTAATATTTTTAGTCATACCTAATTCTGCTTGTAAAATATTAGCTGTACCTGCAGGAATATATCCAATTGCAAAATCTTTATTTAAATCAAAATTATTTTTTATTAATTCATTAATTGCAAATGAAACAGATCCGTCACCTCCAGCTAATAACAGCCTGTTATATCCACGATTCGATAAATCTTTTATAATTTTTGATGCATGAGTCTCATTTTTAGTTTCGTAAAAATCAACTGAGTGTTGTTTTTGAATTTCTTTATAAATTTTTTTAATAAAATTCGACTTTCTTCCACCAGCAGATTTCTTATTATATATTAGACAAAACTTCATATTTTAATAATTCTGTAACATTAAAGTGTACAAATAATTTAATGATTCTAGTTATAAGCGAATCAATTATAAAAACAAGTATATATGAAAAATAGCGCGCCTTTATTAAAATACAAAAGCATTTTTATTTCAGACTTACACCTTGGAACAAAAGGTTGCCAAGCTAATAAAATTTTAGAGTTTTTTAAAAACTCAAGGTCTGAAAATTTATTCTTAGTTGGAGATATTGTTGATGTTTGGGCTATGCAAAAGAATTTTTATTGGCCTCAAGAACACAATGACGTCATTCAAAAAATTTTAAGAAAAGCTAGACATGGTACTAAAGTTTTTTACATAATGGGTAATCATGACGAAATGTTTAGAAAATTTATCCCAATGAATTTTGGTGACATTCATTTAATAAATAGAGTTGTGCATGAGACCAATTTAGGAAAAAAATACCTAGTAGTTCATGGTGATGCTTGGGATGGTGTTATGAAACATGCTAAATGGCTCTCAAAATTAGGTTCGATTGCTTATGAATTACTTTTAAAATTCAACAATCTAATTAATTTTTTTAGAAAATTAAGAGGTAAAGAATATTGGTCTCTTGCAAAATTTTTAAAATACAAAGTTAAAAACGCTGTAAAATATATTGGTGAATATGAAAAAACAGTTTCTGAATATGCTAAAAGAAAAAAATACGATGGTATAATTTGTGGACACATTCATCATGCTGAAGATCAAGATTTCGATGGTGTAAATTATTTGAATTGTGGAGATTGGGTTGAGTCTTGTACTGCACTTGTTGAGAATTATGATGGTACTTTTGAAATATTATATTGGGATAAATTAAGGAAAAATTATTTAATTTCTGAAAAAAATTTAGAAGAAATAGGCACCAAAGATCTCAAAGTTGCCTCTTAGTTATGAAAATTTTAATTGCTACAGATGCATATTTTCCACAAGTAAATGGTGTTGTAAGAACCTTACATGAAACAGGCAATGTATTAAAAGAACAAGGTCATAGAATAGAATATATTACACCTGACTTATTTTTTACTTTTCCGATGCCGAAATATAATGAAATAAGACTATCTATTAATGTATGGCCAAGAGTTGGTAGTTTAATAAAGAAAATCAATCCAGATGCAATTCATATCGCTACCGAAGGCCCGATAGGGACTATGGCAAGAAGATATTGTTTAAAAAATAATCTAAAGTTTACTACGAGCTTTCATACAAGATTTGATAAATATCTAAAACTTTACTTTCCTATTATACCAGCAAAATGGGCCGAAAAATTTTTAGCAAATTTTCATAATAAGGCTGAGAGAATTTTAGTAACAACAGAATCTATGAGAAAAGAATTAATCGATATAGGTATAGATGATAATAAAATGATTACTTGGACTAGAGGAGGAAATCATGGAGCTTTTAAGAACCCGAAAAAAATTGATTTACCTCATAAAAGACCTATTTGGATTTATGTTGGAAGAGTTGCAGTTGAAAAAAACATAAGAGCTTTTTTAGAATGTGATTTAGAAGGTACAAAATTAATAATAGGAAAAGGACCTGATTTAAAAAAATTAAAAAAAGAATTTCCTAAAGATATTTTTTTAGGAGAAAAAACAAATGGTGAATTAGCATCACATTTTGCATCTTCTGATGTTTTTGTATTTCCAAGTAAAACAGATACATTTGGAATTGTAGTTACAGAAGCTTTAAATTGTGGAACACCTGTTGCTGCATATCCTGTTCCAGGTCCTAAAGATATATTTGAAGGATCCAAAATAAATT
Organism: uncultured Pelagibacteraceae bacterium; assembly: GCA_902520335.1. Classification (GTDB taxonomy): domain Bacteria; phylum Pseudomonadota; class Alphaproteobacteria; order Pelagibacterales; family Pelagibacteraceae; genus Pelagibacter. The sequence continues at coordinate 91,374 of CABYNS010000003.1, read as the reverse complement.
GTTTAGATGATGATCTTAAAGTTTCAGCCCATAAAGCTTTGAAAGTTGATCGAAATGATTGTCTTGAATTTGCAAAAAAATTCACTTGGGAAGAAACAGCAAAAATATTTTTTAATAATATTTCACCAAATCATTAGTTAATTTTTCTTAATTTGTTTGCATTAAAAAGTGTAATAATGCAAAATTAACCTATCTAAATTTATGGAATATTTCGTCATTCTACTTATAGTTGTTATAATTTATCTTCTATATTTACTTAATCAAAAAAAAAATAAATTAATAAATACCGCTACAATAATTAATAAAAGAGAAGAAAAAACCAAAAGAGTAATTATTGATGAGCTTGAAGATCAGTTTTTTGCATTAAATAAATTTAATATAATTAAATATGCTAATCCAAGTGCATTAAAAAGATTTGGAAGTAGTTTAATTGATAAAAACATATCTTCTGTAATTCGTAAGCCAGAATTAATAGAAAATATTGAAAAAGCCATCGTAGAAAATAAAACCAAAAATATCGATGTTGAAATAGACCTGCCATCATATCAGTTTTATAAAATTTATATTATTCCTGGCCCAACTCATTTATTTACTGAACCAGATTCTGTTGTGTTATTTTTAAAAGATTTTACTGAAATTACAAAAGCACAAAAATTTAAAACTGATTTTGTAGCAAATGTAAGTCACGAATTAAAAACTCCTTTAATGGCAATAAAAGGATCATTAGAAACAATTGAAGGCCCAGCGTCTGATGATGAAAAAGCTAAAAAAAAATTTATGAAAATTTTATTTGAGCAATCAACAAGGATGGAAAGTTTAATTAATGATCTATTAATTCTTACGCGGATTGAACTTGATGAACATATAAGACCTACTTCAATAGTAAATATTAATGAACTCTTTGAGACTATTATTAGTAATTTTGAAATTGTTTTAAAAAAGAAAAATATAACTGTTAAAAATCAATTAACAGATACATCAATTGTTATAGGTGATGAAAAAAGATTAAATACAGTTTTTTCTAATCTTTTAGATAATTCAATAAAATATTCTCCAGAAAATAAAAATATATATATTTCTAAAAATGAAAACAATAACAAACTATTAGAAAAGAACATAATGATTAGTATTAAAGATGAAGGTTATGGCATTCCCCATGCACACATTTCACGTGTTACAGAAAGATTTTACAGGGTTGACATAGAACAAAGTAAAAAAGTTGGTGGAACTGGTTTAGGATTAGCTATTGTTAAACACATAATTACCCAACACAGAGGTGATTTTGAGATTCTTTCAGAGGTTGGTAAAGGTACTGAAATTAGAATATATTTGCCTTCGAAATAAAAATTTAAAAAAAACTTCATTTTACAACCTTTATTTGAGAAAACTTTAACATTTCTTTGATTGATTCGTGTATAGATTTTATTTAAAATTTTATAATGATTAAAATACTCAAAAATATTTTAATATTTTTTTATTTAATTTTGTTTTTCACAACTAGTGTATATTCAAAAGACCTTTCTACTCTTTTACGTACTCAGCAATTAACAGTTTTTGACATAGGTATTTTTAGATTAGAAGAGGACTTAAAGAGTTCTTATCCCGCTGTAAAGAAACATAAAGATGTGTCTTATGAAGATATATATATGGATGTTGTCACTTCCTATTGGAGAAATACAGTAGATTTAATTGTTTCAATCCCAGTAAATGAAAATTTAAAAAAAGAGAATTATATGTCAGACTCATTTAGATGTAGAAATATATTTAATTCAGTAAGAGATCATTTGTTGAGAAACGAAAATTTAAGTAATTATAGGTTTACTATGGCAACTAGTTATTTAACATCTGTTTTTTCTACTCCAAGCACATGGCCAAGATGGCGATACGATCAAAGCGTCTTAGAAGAATTAGTTAATTTAGTGAAACTTGAAGTTATTTTGAGACCTACAACTGAGCTTGCTTTTAAAGATAAAGTTAACCCTGTTTCTTGTAAAGGTGGTTTAGAAACAGAAAATGATGAGATTATAATCTCAATGAAATACAACTAAAAAGTTATCTTTTTAACAAAAGTGTAACAATTCTGTAATATTAAAGATTCAATTAATTTATACGAGTCTGTCATCTTTATATTAATTAATAACGAAAGGATTAAAGATAATGAAAAAACTAACTATAGTGATCGCTTCTCTAGTTGCTTTATCAATAGCAACTGTTGCTCAAGCAAGAGATCAAATTAAGATAGTTGGTTCTTCTACGGTATTCCCTTACGCAACAGTTGTTGCTGAAAGATTTGGTGGTTCAGGATTTAAAACTCCTGTAATCGAATCTACTGGTACTGGTGGTGGAGCTAAACTATTCTGTGCTGGTGTAGGTGAACAACATCCAGATATTACAAATGCATCAAGAGCTATGAAAGATAAAGAAAAAGCTCTATGTAAGAAAAATGGTGTTAATGATATCGTTGAGATCGTAATTGGTAACGATGGTATTACATTGGCTTACAGCAAAGATGCAAAACCAGTAAACTTTACTAAAGAACAATTATATTTAGCACTTGCTGCTCATACAGTTGTTGATGGTAAATTAGTTCCAAATATTTACAAAACTTGGGACCAAATTGACCCTAGCTTACCAAAACAAAAAATTTCAGTGATGATCCCACCAGGAACATCAGGAACTAGAGATGCTTGGAATTCTTTAGTAATGAAAAAAGGTATGACTAAAGAAGCTAAAGCTCTTTATAAAGCTGGTTTTAAAGCTGGAAATAAAAAATACAAAAAACCTCAAAAACTTTACAGAGAAGATGGTGCTGCTATTGAAGTAGGAGAAAACGATAGTTTAATCATCCAAAAGTTAACTCAAGATAAAGATATGTTTGGTTTCTTTGGTTTCAGTTATTTCTTAGCTGCAAAAGATAAATTACAAGCTGCAAGTATTGATGGTGGACAACCATCATTGTCGTCTATTCAAGACTACAGTTATGCAGTTGCTAGACCTTTATTCTTCTACGTGAAAAAAGCTCACGTTGGAGTAATTCCAGGCTTACATGAGTTTGTGAAAGAATTCACAACGAAGAAAGCTATTGGAAAAGGTGGTTACTTAGCAGACATTGGTTTAGTGCCATTAGATTCTAAGTTGTATAAAACAACTAGAACTAATGCTACGAAGCTAGTTGCTATGGGTAATTAATTATTCCTCAGTTAACAAATAATTAAAAAGGGGGTCTTTTTAGACCCCTTTTTTTTGAAATAAGAGTAAAGTCCTCAATAAAGGAGATTGTTTGAACTTAATATTGTTTACATTTATTGTTCTTCTAGGTTTCACAAGTTATTATTTTGGACGGAGAAAAGCATATACAATTCAATCTTCAAATAAAAGATTAACTGCATTACCACAATTTTATGGTTATTATCTTTCAATTTGGTGCGCAATACCAGCCTTTATAATTTTTTCTTTATGGGCAATTTTTGAGCCCACAATTGTAAAACTATTAATTTTAAGTGATTATTCAAATCAAGGTTATCTTGATGATGAATTAAATTTAATATATGAAAAAACAAAAGCATTATCTCGAGGTCAATTCACTGGAGAAATTACACCTTTTATTGAGGCTTCAGCTGAAAAATATTTTAGTCTACGATCAATAGCTCAAAGTTCAAAAGTTGTTATAGTATTATCTGCAATTATTGCCTCTGTTGCTTATGCGTATAAAAGAATTTCATCTAATTCTAGAACAAGAGAACCAGTTGAAAAATTTTTGAATGCAGTTTTATTTACAGCTTCTTTAGCTGCAATATTAACTACTGTTGGAATAGTTTTCTCACTTATATTTCAAACTATAGATTTTTTTAAAGTAATTCCATTATTTGATTTTGTCTTTGGAACTCACTGGTATCCAGCAAAAGCTTTTGTAAGAGATTCTTCTGAGGCTTTAGATCCTACAATGTATTCTGATACTTTTGGAGCAGTCCCAATTTTTGCAGGTACTTTTTTTATTGCATTTATTGCTATGTGCGTTGCCATCCCAATTGGATTAATGAGTGGAATTTATTTAGCTGAATATGCATCAACTAAAGTTAGACAATACGCAAAACCTTTAATTGAAATTTTAGCTGGTATACCAACAGTTGTTTATGGTTTTTTTGCTGCACTAACTGTTGGACCATTTTTGAAAGAATTAGGAACCTCAATGGGTCTTGAAGTTTCAGCTGAAAGTGCTTTAGCAGCAGGAGGGGTAATGGGTATCATGATCATTCCATTTATTTCAAGTTTAAGTGACGATGTAATTACTAGTGTGCCTCAAAGTTTAAGAGATGGAAGTTACGCTATGGGAGCAACTAAATCAGAAACAATCAAGAGAGTTGTTTTTCCTGCAGCATTACCAGGTATAGTTGGATCCATTTTACTTGGCGTTTCAAGAGCTATTGGAGAAACAATGATAGTTGTTATGGCCTCAGGTTTAGCTGCTAATTTAACTTTAAATCCATTAGAATCTACTTCAACAATTACAGCACAAATTGTGGTCATTCTAATTGGTGATCAAGCTTTTGGCGACCCAAAAACGCAAGCTGCTTTTGCTTTAGGTATGTCATTATTTTTAGTAACACTCTGTTTAAATATTGTGGCCTTAAGAGTAGTTAAAAAATATAGAGAGAAATATGAATAAAAATAAAGAACAATTATTAAATAAAAGATACAAAGCTGAACAGAGATTTCGCTTATACGGTCAAAGTGCGATTTTTATGGCACTTTTATTTTTAACAATCTTTATTTTTAAAATTTTTTCAACTGGGTATTCTGCTTTTCAAAAAACGTGGCTCATTGTTCCAGTAACTTTTGATGCTGAAATAATGATGTTAGAACAAAACCCTTCTAATGAGGATTTACAGGATGCTGATTATTACGATATAGCATTAAAATCAATGGCTAATTTAGATCCAAACGCCAATGAAGATCAAGAAAATGAATTGAAGAGAATGGTGTCTTATTTTTTTGAAAAAGAAATTAAAAATGAACTTTTAAATGAACCTAATTTAATAGGAAAAACAAAAGAAGTTTATCTAACTGCTTCAGATGATTTAGACCAAGTCTTTAAAGGAAATTATCCAAGAGATTTACCTGAAGACCAAAGAAGAGTAAGCGATTATCAATTAAAAATTTTTGATCAACTTGTTGCAAATGGTAAGGTTGAAAGTAAATTTAATATAAGTTTTTTTACAAATGCTGACTCAAGAGAAGCAGAGCTAGCTGGAATAGCAAGTTCATTTATGGGCTCAATTTTTTCTATACTTGTTTGTTTAATGATAGCTTTTCCTGTAGCGGTTCTAGCAGCAATCTATCTTGAAGAATTTGCCCCTAAAAATAAATTTACTGATTTTATTGAAGTAAATATAAATAACTTAGCAGCAGTTCCATCAATTGTTTTCGGTCTTTTAGGATTAGGTGTCTTATTAGCTATATTTCAACTACCAAGATCTACCCCATTAGTTGGAGGTATCACTTTGTCTTTGATGACTTTACCAACAATAATTATAGCTGCTAGAGCATCTTTAAAAGCGGTTCCTCCAAGTATAAGAGAGGCAGCACTTGCTATGGGAGCAAGTCGAATGCAAACCACAATGCATCATACTGTTCCTCTTTCAATGCCTGGTACATTATCAGGAACAATAATTGGTTTAGCTCAAGCTTTAGGAGAAACTGCACCCCTAATTTTAATTGGAATGGTTGCTTTTGTTAACACGATACCTGGATCACCTATGGATCCTGCAGCAAGTTTACCAGTTCAAATTTATATTTGGGCCGAAAGTGCTGAAAGAGGATTTGTAGAAAAAGTTTCGGCATGTATAATGGTCTTACTTGGTTTTTTAATAACAATGAATTTATTTGCTCAAATAATTAGACATAAGTTTGAAAAAAAATGGAGTTAAAATGATAAAGATAAAAGCAAAAGACGTTGATGTTTTTTATGGAAAAAAACAAGCGCTCTATAATATAAGTTTAGATATTGAGGAAAATCAAGTAACAGCACTAATTGGTCCCTCTGGTTGTGGTAAATCAACTTTCCTAAGATGTCTTAATAGAATGAATGATGTAATTGATATCTGTAGTGTTAAAGGAGAAATTTTAATTAATGACTTTAATATCAATGATAAAAGTTGCGATGTCGTAAGACTTAGAGAAAAAATTGGTATGGTTTTTCAAAAACCTAATCCTTTCCCAAAAACTTTATACGAAAATGTATCTTACGGTCCAACAATTCATGGTATGGCTCAATCAAAACAAGAAATGGATGAAATTGTTGAAACTAGCTTAAAAAAGGCTGCACTGTGGGAAGAGGTAAAAGATAGATTGCATGAACCTGGAACTGGATTATCTGGAGGACAACAACAAAGACTTTGTATTGCTAGAGCAATTTCTGTAAGACCAGAAGTTATATTGATGGACGAGCCTTGTTCAGCATTAGATCCGATAGCGACAGCACAAATTGAAGAGTTAATTGATGAGTTAAAAAAAGAGCACACAATAATAATTGTAACTCATTCTATGGCTCAAGCTGCACGTGTCTCTCAAAATACAGGTTTTTTTCACTTAGGACAATTGATAGAACATGGATCTACTGATAAAATATTTAAGAATCCTGATAATACAAAAACGCAGGACTATATAACCGGGAGGTTTGGATAATGTCTGAAGCACCACATACAGTTAAATCTTACGAAGAAGAACTAAAAAATCTTAATGCTAATATCATTAAAATGGGAAGTGCATGTGAGGATGCTTTAGGTAAAGCCATTCAAGCCATCACAACAAGAAATAGTGACTTTGCGGAAGCAGTAATCCAAGATGATGAAAAAATAGATAAATATGAATCTTTGATTGAACAACAAGTTGTAAATTTAATTGCTTTGAGACAACCTATGGCAATTGATTTAAGAGAGACAGTAACAGCTTTGAAAATATCATCAGATTTAGAAAGAATAGGTGATTTAGCAAAAAATATATCAAAGAGAACACTTTTGCTTAATGAAAATCTTCCCAAAAATTTAATGGATGCATTAAATAGAGTATCTTCCAATGTTCAAAAACAATTAAAATCAACATTAGACGCTTATCTGGAAAGATCTGCGCCAATGGCAGTAAATGTTTGGGAAGGTGATGAGCAAATAGATGATCTAACAAATCTTTGTATGCAAGAAGTTATAAAATATCTTAAAGATCATGAAAAAAATTTAGAGGATGGAACTCATTTGTTGTTTGTGACCAAAAACGTTGAGCGTATTGGTGATCACACTACAAATGTTGCAGAACAAATTTATTATTTAGTTAAAGGTGAATACTTAGAAGGAGAAAGACCCAAAGGTACGGAGCCGATTGTAACTGGAGAAAAATAATCTATGTCAGCTCATGTTTTCATAGCTGAAGATGAAGCATCAATTATTAGTTTGTTAAAGTACAATCTTGAAAAAGAAGGTTACAAAGTTAGTTATTCAGAAAATGGAGAAGATGCTCTTAAACAAATAAAATCAAAACAGCCAGATTTAATATTAATGGATTGGATGTTACCTGAATTATCTGGTGTTGAAATTTGTAAAAATTTAAAAAAAGATAATAAGTTTAATGATATTCCCATCATTATGTTAACTGCAAAAGGGGAAGAGGAAGATAAATTAAAAGCATTTGATACTGGTGCAGATGACTATGTAACTAAACCGTTTAGTCAAAAAGAATTAAATGCTAGAATTAGATCTTTATTAAGAAGATCTAAGCCTCAATCATCATCAGACATTGTAGAATTTACTGATTTAAGAATAGACCGAGTTACAAAAAGAGTTTATAGAAAAGATAAAGAAATTAATTTAGGCCCGACTGAATTTAAACTCTTAGATTTTTTTATCAAAAATCCAAAAAGAGTTTATTCAAGAGAACAACTTTTAAACAATGTTTGGGGGGAAAATATATATGTTGAGTCTAGAACAGTAGATGTTCATATTAGAAGATTAAGACAAGCAATTAACATCCAAAATGCAAAACCTTTAATTAGAACAGTGAGATCAGCTGGTTATTCTTTAGAGTCTTGAAGATCTTTGGGTCTTATAAATTCTTTTAATACTCCTTTTTTTTCAACTTCATTCCAGGATTTAATATCAAACTCAATTTTAGCAAAGGCTGCAGTTGGGAATTTATAATCCATTAGTTTAAAATTATTCGTATTATGATTTTTTATAAGATTTCGTACTAAATTTTTCACTGATGGTTCATGATTTATAATCAAAATTGATTTATATTCACTGGATATTTCTTTAATTTTTTTTGTAATTACATTCTCATCAACTAAATATAAATCTTTTGAAAAATTAACCTTTTTTGGTTTACTAATTTTCTTGGATAAAATTTGAAAAGTTTTTTTTGTTCTTTTTGATGATGAAATTAATGCATAATCAAATTTAAATTTTTTTTTAACAAAAAATTCACACATTATTTTTGCGTTTTTCTTGCCTCTTTTACTAAGTGGTCTATCAAAATCATTAATACTTAAATCTTCCCAACTGGATTTAGCGTGTCTCATGACGTATAATTGATACATAAAATCTAAATATATGACTGCTTTAAAAAAACAACATAAAGAAGAGTTGAAATCTAAATATATAAATAGAGAGCTTTCTTGGTTAAAATTCAACGATAGAGTACTTCTAGAGGCACAAAATACTGAAAATCCTCTTTATGAAAGAGTAAAATTTTTATCAATTGCTGGGTCTAATCTAGATGAATTTTTTATGGTCCGTGTTGCAGGATTATTTAGTCAAATAAAACAAGAAGTTGACTCACTAAGTTCTGATGGTTTGACACCCGAGGAACAAATGGATGAGGTAGTTCTTGAAACCAAGAATCTATTAAAAAAACAGAACAAAATTTTTATGCAACTGATTATGGAATTAAAAAAAAACAATATCAGTTTAGTTAAACCAGTTAATTTAAATACTAAGAATAAAAAAAAACTTCTAGAAATATTTAAAGAAGAGATTTACCCTTTATTAACACCATCAGCAATTGACCCTGCACATCCATTTCCATTTATAATCAATCAAGGAAGAGCAATTGTAATGAAGTTAAGAAAAAAAAATAAAAAAAGGATTTTAAACTCAATAATTGTTATACCAAAAGCATTATCTAGATTTATCGAAATAGAGTCTTCAAAAAATCATAAGAAGTTTGTTATTATCGATGATGTAATAAATTTTTTTGCTAATGAAATTTTTCCAGATCATGATTTAGAAAAGAAAATGATTTTTAGAGTAATAAGAGATAGTGATGTAGAGATTCAAGAGGAAGCAGAAGATTTAGTTAGATCTTTTGAATTGGCTTTAAAAAGACGTAGAACGGGTGATATTGTTCGTTTAGAGGTTCTTGAAAATAGTGATAATGAATTGATAAGATTTATAACTAATAAATTAGATATAAATCCTGACTATATTTATGATGTTGTTGGCCTTGTTGGAATTCAAGATATAGATCAAATATGTAAAGTAAAAAATCCAAAATTAAGATTTAAACATTTTACGCCTAGAGAGGTTGAAAGATTTAAAGAATATAATGATAATTTTTTTGAAACTATTAAAAAAAAAGATTTAGTTGTTCATCATCCTTTTGAAACATTTGACTCAGTAATTGAATTTTTAAACCAAGCAGCAAATGATAAAAAAGTTATAGCTATAAAACAAACTCTATATAGAACAACTCTAGACTCACCTATTGTTAAAGCTTTAATAACCGCTGCAGAAAATGGAAAAACAGTAACTGCCTTAATTGAAATTAAAGCTAGATTTGATGAGGAAGCTAATATTCAACTATCAAGAAGTTTAGAAAAAGTAGGTGTCCAAATTGTTTATGGTTTTGCTAAATATAAAACCCATGCAAAATCATCATTAGTTTTAAGAAGAGAACAAGGAAAAATACAAACTTATTTTCATTTGGGAACCGGCAATTATCATCCTGTAAATGCTAAAATTTATACTGATTTATCTTTATTTAGTTGTGATAAAAAGATGGCCTCTGATGTTGAGAAATTTTTTAATTATGTAACCGGATACGCAAAACCAAAAAATCTAAATAAAATTTCTATTTCGCCAATTAATATGAGGCAAACTTTAAATGAAAATATTGATGCCGAAATTAGAAATTCTAAAAATGGGAAATTTGCAGCTATTTGGGCAAAAATGAATTCATTAGTAGATCCAGAAATTATTGATAAATTTTATGAGGCTTCAAATGCTGGTGTAAAAATTCATCTATTTGTGAGAGGTGTTTGTTGTTTAAGACCAGGAATTAAAAATAGATCAGAAAACATAGTTGTAAAAAGTATCATAGGAAGATTTTTAGAGCATTCCAGAATTTATTGTTTTAGTAACGGTACTAAAAAGATGCCTAATAGAAATGCAAAAGTATATATTTCGTCAGCTGATTTAATGCCGAGAAATTTAAATCGAAGAGTAGAACTTCTAGTCCCAATTGAAAATGAGACTGTTCATGAACAGATTTTAGATCAAATAATGTTAGCAAACTATCTTGATACTAATCAGAGCTGGGAACTTGAAGCTGATGGTAATTATAAAAAAATTAAATATAGTAAGAGCGATTCCTTTTCAGCTCATGAATATTTTATGAATAATCCGAGCTTATCTGGAAGGGGTAAAGCTAAATTAAAAATGCAGCCTAAACAACTGCACTTAAGATTGATAAAAAGTGGAAGTAATTAAAAGTAAAAATAGTTTAAAATTAAAACAGGCAAAATTAGCTATAATAGACATTGGATCAAACTCTATAAGAATGCTAATTTATGAGGATTTCAGTTCTTCTCGTGTGCCTTTTTTTAATGAAAAAGCAGTTTGTGAACTTGGAAAAAACTTGGATAAATCAAAAAAACTTCACAGATCTGGTACCGAATATGCTTTAAAAGTTTTAAAAAGATTTTCTGAAATTTTAAATGTTTCAAAAATCACAAATCTAAAGATTATTGCAACAGCAGTTATAAGAGAAGCAACTGATACAAAACCATTTATTGATGAAGTTGAAAAACTTTTTAAAACTAAGATTAATATATTATCAGGCGAAGAAGAAGCTAAATGCACAGCTGAGGGAGTAAAAATAGGTTTTGAAAATGTTGATGGATTAGTTGCTGACCTTGGGGGTGGTAGTTTGGAGTTAGCCCGAGTTGAAAACAATATAGTAAGCAATAAAACTTCATTACCTGTTGGTGTTTTAAGATTAATGAATAATCCTATAGTTAAAAAAAGAAATTTAGCAAAATATATTAAAAAATTATTAAGAGATGAAAAATGGCTCTCAAAAAAGAAGTTTAATAATTTATATTTAGTTGGAGGTACTTGGCGTGCATTATTTAAATTACATCTTTTTCAAAATAATCATCCAGTACATATAATTCATCAATATAGTATTGATAATAATGTTTTATCTAAGTTTGTTGAAAAAATTTCTTCTTTTAATAAATCCAAACTTAAAACAGTTGAGTATATTTCAAAATCTAGAACACCATATTTACCTTATAGCTGTATTATACTTGATGAAATTATGAAAGTTTCAAATCCAAAAAAAATTATTTGTTCTATCAGTGGTTTGCGTGAAGGATCTTTATCAATTGACCATTTTAAAGATGTAAAAGAATCTGAAATCTTTTACAAAGCAATTGAGAAGTTTGCGCAAAAAAGAGGTGATTTAGGATCAAATTATAAAAAATATTATGATTTTATTCAGCCAGTTTTTGAAGGTAATGAGCACTTTAATAAGAAATTATTATATCTGGCATGTGTATTAAGTCATATGGATTGGGGATTGGGAGCATTTCAAAAAGCTGAATTGGTATTTCAAGAAACGATAAATACTCCTTTACTTAGATTGACTCATAAAGAAAGAATACAATTAGCTTTGTCATGCTATTGGCGGTACTGTAGTATCAAGTATAATCCAAAGATGGAGTATCTAACTTTTTTGAATAATAATGAAATTTTTTCAAGCAAACAAGTTGGAGCAGCATTGAGATTTTCACAATCATTGACCTCAATATCTACGATATTTCTTGAAGAGTTTAAATTGTATAAAAGAGGTAATGCCGTATTTCTAAAAATTCCATCACAACATCAAGAAATAATCTCAAAACAAGTTACTAAAAGATTTAAAGCTCTTGCTAGAGAATTATTTTTAGAACCAAGAGTAATTTATTCAAATAATTCAAAATAAACTTAAATTAATTAAATTTTAATAATAAGTAAATATTTCTGTAACTTAATCTTTATAGAGTAGTTATAAATTTAAGCGTACTTTATTCTCTTCTTTTGTTTAAATTTTGTTAATTAACTACTTTCTTCCTTCTCTTAAATGAGAAGGGAGTAAGATTATCTGGAATTAATTATTTATAGATGCAGGAGACTGCTCTGCATCCTTCTTAGCATGTCTTTTTGCTTTTTTTTCTGCAACCTTTTTTTCTAAACCCGCAATTTTAATATTAACTTTTGACAATTTTTTTTCTTTAGCCGTGATTTTATTTTTCAGTCTATCAATTGCTTTTAAGATTTTTGTTTTTTTCTTCTCATTTTTTTTTAATTTTTTTCCCATTTCTACCTCCAAATTTTTAGATGATTAATTTAATCACATAATTCATAAATCTGAAAGTTAATTTGATACAACCTGTAGTTTATCGATTTTTAATATTTGTTATTAGATATAAAAACATTGCTATATGAGAACTATTATTGAATTTTTGGTTTAATATTAATTTAAATATGTCTCTTTGATTAAATAGATGAATTTTAATACCTTTTTCTGGAGTCGAAATTTTAATTAAGTTTTTTGTGTAATAACCAGTTATTTTAGTGGTTAGTCGTCCAGGCTCAGTATAAAAAGTTATAATTTTACTCAATTTTGATCTTGATTTATATCCTGTTTCTTCTTTTAATTCTTTATGAGCTGATTGCAGAGTTGTTTCTTTTTTTTCTACTATGCCAGAAGGAAACTCATAATTAATTTTATTAATTGGAACTCTTTTTTGGGAAACTACTATATATTTGTCTTTAATCTTAGGTATTACTAATGAAAGATTAGAAGTTTTGAGATAATGATAAAATTCTTTTTTCCTAAATTTTTTGTTAATTAAACTTATTCGATTGGTAAGTTTTATATTCTTCAATTTTTCTCTAAAAATAACTTTTTAGCAATAAATACAGCAATTAACATTCCTACAAGCTCAGCTATAATATAATAAGGAGTATTTAGATAACTAATACCTGTAAAAGACTCTGTAAATGTTCTAGCAATTGCAACAGCTGGATTTGCAAAAGAAGTTGAAGAGGTAAACCAATAACCAGCAGTAATATAAAGCCCAACACTAGCAGCAACAGCAATTTTACCTGACTTCATAGACCCAAAAATTATCACTATAAGTCCTAATGTTGCTATCACTTCAGATGTTAGTATATAAATCCCATCTCTTGACTTAGTAGATAATTCATAAATTTCATGTTCAAAAAAGAAATTAGCTAAACCAACACCAATCAAGCAACCAACCAATTGAGCAATAATATAAAAGGGTAATAGTTTCCTTTTTAATTTGCCTGTTATTGTCATTGCGATACTTACAAATGGATTAAAATGAGCTCCTGATACATCAGCAAAAACTGTTATAAGAACAAATAAACCTGCTCCTGTTGCTATTGTGTTTGCAATTAACATCACAGCAATATCATCAGTTAAGTTTTCTGCCATTAAACCTGAACCAACAATAATCATTACTAAAAAACAACTGCCTAATAGTTCAGCAAGAAAATAACGACTTTTATTTTTCATTCATTAGTTCCTTTATTTTATTATGAATATTATTGTAAACTTTTTCAATTATTTCGTCTTTTTTATTTAAATCATTTGTTTCATTAAGTAATTTAACAGGATCCTCTATATCCCAATGAATTATCTGATCTTTATTTGGCCAAATAGGGCAGACTTCGTTATTGGCATTATTACAAACTGTAACAACATAATCCATTTTTATCTGATTATTAATAAATACATTAAAATTTTTAGAACTATAGTTTGAAATATCATAATGTTTTGATAATAAATAATTCTTCACATCTTCATTAACTTTTCCCGTTGGATTACTCCCAGCACTAAAACCTTTATACATATCGTCATACTCGTTATTTATTATACTTTCAGCAATAATACTTCTTGCTGAATTACCTGTGCAAACAAACAATATATTCTTCATTTAAAAAATAATCTTATAAATTCCAATAACAAATAATGGAATTTGTAATCCAAAGTTTGTTAGTATCGCTTTATCTTTGCTCATAAATCCAGCTATAGTCCATCCAACAACTCCTAATCCATGAAAATATATATTTAATGGATATATATTTAAATTTGTAAGAAGTATTCCTACTAAAACTAAAAACGTACTAATCCACTTTAGATATTTTTTTATAAACATATTTTATCCTTTTTATTAATTATTACACTAATGTTACAAATATATTAAAAAGTAACAGTATCAGAGAAAATTAGTTATATATTTATGGATAAAGAAACCAATAATTAATAATCCTATGCCTGCGCCATAAATCATCAAGAAATTCATATTTAAAGATTTTGCAAAAAAGAAGGGTAAAAAAAATAAATAACTTACAGGTACAGCAAATAATATACTTTTAGTAAATATAATTGTTTTTTCTATATCATTATGCTCATAGTAGGAAAAAGCTATAGCTATGAGTGATACAAGTGGAAGAGCTATAATAAATCCAGCTAATTTCGGATTTTGCCCGGATAACCAGCTTGTAAAGGCAATAATTAGAGCAGCACCAACAACTTTAGTAATGAATAGAATCACAGTTATTAATTATATCATTATTCTTGACAAAATGTTGTGATGTTATAACATAACAATATGTCAAATAAGGAATTAGTCTTTAATATTATTAAAAAATCATCAAAACATTTAACTGCATATGAGATATTAGATAAACTTCAAAAAGTTAAAAAAACACAACCAATGACGGTTTATAGAGCTCTTGATAGCCTAATAGAGGAAGAACGAATTCATAAATCTAATCAAACAAAAACTTTTATGCTGTGCAATCATATACATTCAAAAAATCACAGCACCGCAATCGCCATATGTAAAAAATGTGGGGATACAGAAGAGTTAAAATCAAGTCTTTTTGAAAGTTTATTTAAGAAAAACAACCTAAAAAAATACGATTTTAATACGTTTAATATGGAAGTTTTAACTACTTGTAAGGAGTGTAATTAATGAAAAAAATAAGTTTTTTTACTTTAGCAATGTGTATTTTTGGTTTTACATTTGTAAGAGCAGCAGAAGGTCATTCTCATGAATTACCAGAGTTTCTTCATTTTATGCAAGAACTAATAGAAGAACATAGTATTTTAAGAGGAGCAACTTTTGGTTTTATTCATACATTAATACCCTTAATTGGATTTTATACTGGATGGAGTATCAATAGATTTCTTAAAATTCTCTCTAATGGTGCAATCGCTGGTATCGTTGGAATAGTTTTAGCTCATATCATTGCAGACTTTATAGCAGCTTTAGCTGACCCAGATTTAAAAAGTGCTGCATATGGAATTGTTATAGGTGGTTTTCTTCCATTATTAGCAGTTCCTTTTTTAGAAAAATATGTCACAAAAAGCAGATATCACACAGTAGTTGGTGACCACGAAGATCTAAAAAAAGATTTGAAAAAAAAACATAGATAGTATCTAATAATGGGATGAGTACAGTTTCCCTTACATTAGATGAAATTTTTGATTTAGCTAAAAAGACTTTACTAGCTAATGGCTGTGATGATGAAACAGCATCTATTCTCTCTGATTTAATAAGAAATGCTGAAAGAGATGGATCTTTATCTCATGGTTTGTTTAGGTTGCCTGCATATGTAAATGGTTTAAAAAGCGGAAAAATTAATGGTAAAGGAAAACCTGAAGTAAAAAAAATTTCAGCATCAGTAATAAAAGTTCAAGGGAATAATTGTTTAGCCCCTTTAGTTTTAAATAAAGGATTACCTGAATTAGCAAAAGCTGCAAAAGAAAATGGAGTGGCCGTACTTGCTATAAATAATTCTCATCATATGGCTGCGATGTGGCCGGAGACTGAAAAATTAGCAGAGGAAGGTTTAGTTGCCTTTGCTTGCACATCCTACAAGCCTGCTGTAGCACCCGCTGGAGCTATCAAACCATTGTTTGGAACAAATCCAATTTCTTTTGCCTGGCCACGACCAGGAAAAACTCCTGTAGTTTACGATATGGCAACTGCATCAATGGCCATGGGTGAAGTTCAAGTTGCTAAAAGAGAAGGGCATAAAGTTCCACTTGGAACTGGTTTAACTAAAGATGGTAAAGAAACAACCGATCCAGGAGCAATAGCTGATGGTGGTGTGCTACTTCCTTTTGGGGGATATAAAGGTTCTGCAATAGCAATGATGGTAGAATTAATGGCTGGCGCATTAGTTGGTGATAATTTTAGCTTTGAGACAGCTGCAAAAGATAATAATGACGGCGGACCTCCTAGTGGTGGAGAATTCATTCTCGCAATCTCACCTGACAAAACTTCAGGAACCGATTGGCAAAAACACGCTGATGAATTTTTTAATAAAATGAAATCATTCGAAGGAGTTAGACTTCCAGGAGAGAGAAGACATAAAAATAGATTAGATAAGGGCCCTCGAAATATTAATGAAGAGTTGGTTAATAAAATAAAATCTTTAAGCTAAAGTAATTTCTATTGGGGTATGGTCTGATGGTTTTTCACGGCCTCTTGGATCTTTATTAATATTAATTCCTTTAACTTGGTCTATTAAAGAATTTGAAACTAAAAAGTGATCTATTCTCATTCCATTATTTTTTTGCCATGCACCTCTCATGTAATCCCAAAAAGTATATCCTTCTTTGGTTTCATTAAAATGTCTATACACATCATTAAATCCTAGATTAATCATTTCTCTTAATTTTTTTCTTATTTCTAATCTAAATAGAGCATCATCTTCAAAGCTTTTTGGATTATAGACATCCTCGGCTGCAGGAATAATGTTAAAATCACCACCAAGAATTATATTTTGATTTTTTTTAGTTAAAGCTTTTAATTGTTTAATTAAATCATTGAGCCATTTTTTTTTGTAATCGTATTTTTCAGTATCAACAGGATTACCATTTGGCGTATAAATATTGATTAATTGAATATTTTTCTTTTTGTGTTCAAGTTCAGCTGAGATTATTCTTGATTGTTTTAACTTATCTTTGATTAAGTCTGTTTTGATATTTTTTAATTTTCCTTTTGAAATAATAGCAACACCATTATAACTTTTTTGACCAAATACATGACTTTCATAGTCCATTGAGGAAAAATCGTCATAGGGAAAGTTTACATCCTCGGTTTTAATTTCTTGCATCATCACAACATCAGGTTTGTACTTGAGAAGATAACTTTTGATATTTTCAATACGTGCTCGAACAGAATTTACATTCCACGAGGAAATAATCATTAAAGAGAAAACGAAACACCACAACCACAAGAAGATTTGGTTTGCGGATTAGTTATTTTGAATTGTTCACCAATTAATTCAGAAACATAGTCTATTTCTGATCCTTTTAATAAATCTGCAGACGTTTTATCTATCAATATATTTTCATAATTTAAATCATCTGCTGCTTTTTCTTGATCAAAAGTAAATTCATATTGAAAGCCTGAGCAACCACCACCTTTGATAGCGATTCTAAAAAACGACCCTTTGTCTTTTTTAGACAGCAAAACATTGATCTGTTTTAGAGCCTTATCAGTAAATTTAATTTCTTTAATCATTATTGATCACTGGTATTACTAATATAATACTTAAATTTTAATTTTAAAGGATGAAAAAATACTTAAAGATTGCTCTTAACAAAAGTAAAGGAAGAATATTCAAAGAATCTGTATCAAAATATAGACCGCCATTTCAAAGAGATAGAGATCGAATAGTTCACAGCGCCTCATTTCGAAGGCTCAAACACAAGACACAAGTATTTGTTAATACAGAAGGTGATCATTACAGAACAAGATTAACTCATTCTATGGAAGTTGCTCAAATTGCAAGATCTATTGCAAGATATCTTGAATTAAATGAAGATCTAGCTGAGACCTTAAGTTTGGCACATGATTTGGGTCACCCACCTTTTGGTCATGCTGGTGAGGACTCTCTTAATGAATGTATGGAAGATTATGGAGGCTTTGATCATAATTTACAAACTCTTCGTGTGGTTATGTTTTTGGAGAATAAATATCTTAAGTATAGTGGATTAAATCTTTCAATTGAAACCTTAGAGGGATTGCTTAAGCATAATGGTCCAATTTACGAATTAGATTTGGTTGACAGTCTAATTGGTGTAAAAAAGTTCAATAATAAGATTAATTTTCAGACTTATCCATCATTAGAGGCTCAAGTATCAGCTATTTCAGATGATATAGCTTATAACAATCATGACATTCAAGATGGTATAAATGCAAATTTATTTAAACTAGAGGAGTTAATTGAAATTAACTTTTTTAAAGATATTTACAAAAAATATAAAAAAAAGATAAACAAACAAAACTATAAAATTGCAACATATCAGATTATAAGAGATTCTATTGATCAAATGATTAGAGATTTAATTAAAAATACCAAAACCAATTTGAAGATTAACAAAATAAAAAATTATAAAGATATTACTAAAGCAAATCTAACAATGGTAGATTTTTCTGAAAAAGTCAAAGATTCTGTAAATGAAATAAGATTTTTTTTAAAAACAAAGATGTATAATAATAAATTAGTTCTAAAAAAAAATGATAATGGCAAATTAATAATTAAAAAACTGTTTAATAAAATACAAAAAAACCCTAAAAAATTTATTTCAAAAAATCATCTCTCAAAGAATAAATACAGAGCAATTTCAGATTTTATATCAGGAATGACTGACAGATATGCAATTAACCTTCACAAAAATTTTAAATGAATATTTTTGAACAGTATTTAGATAAAATAAAAGAAATTCTTTCAACACTCTCCTCAAACGGAGATTTAATTCTACCAGATTCACTTAACGGGATAACTGCAGAAATTCCACCTTCAAAATTTGATAGTGATATTTCTACTAATGTAGCCATGGTCCTTTCTAAGATTAATAATAAATCTCCATCAGATCTGGCTTCAATTTTGGCAGAAAAAATCAAAAAAGAAGATAAGTTTATTGAGGACATATCAGTTGTAAAACCTGGTTTTATTAACATTAAATTTAAACCTATTTTTTGGACAAATTTTATTAAAGAGGTGATTAAAAATTCTAAATCTTTTGGAACAAATAAAAATATTAAAAGAAATTACCTAATAGAATTTGTATCTGCTAATCCAACTGGTCCTTTACATGTTGGTCATTGCAGAGGAGCAATATTAGGCGATGTGATGGCTAATCTTTTATTATTTAATAATAATAAAGTTACAAAAGAGTATTATATAAACGATTATGGTAATCAGATTATAAATTTTACAAAGTCAGTTTATTATAGAATAAGAGAGATTTCTTTTAATGAACCTTTTCCAATAGATAATGAAGATTTATATCCTGGAGACTATCTAATTGACTTTGCTCAAAATATTTTAAACTCAAATAAAAACATTGATTTTAAAAATTTTGACAAAATATCTCAAGAATTGACCTCTTTAGCTATTAACGAGGCATTAAAATTAATCAAAAGTAATCTTAAAAGTCTTGGTATTAATCATGATAACTTTGTCAGTGAAAAGAAATTAGTTGAAAATCAAGAAGTGGAAAAAGTTGTTGAGTTTCTTCAAAAAAACAAATTTGTTTATAAAGGAAAAATAAAGGCACCCGCAGGTGAAGATGACAGTAATTGGGTTGAGCGAGAGCAGTTGCTTTTTCGATCAACCGATTTTGGAGATGACAAAGATAGAGCGTTACAAAAATCTGATGGTGCTTGGACTTATTTTGCAAGTGATGTTGCATACCACAAAAATAAATTAGACAGAAAATTTGATAGGCTTATTAATATTTTAGGTGCAGATCATGCTGGTTATATAAAAAGAATTTCATCATCTGTTGAAGCTTTAACAAACTCTAAAGATAGATTAATTTGTAAAGTTAGCCAACTTGTTAAACTTATTAAAGATAGGAAACCCTTTAAAATGTCTAAAAGAAAAGGGGACTATATAACTATAGATGATTTAATTAATGAGGTAGGAAAAGATGCAACAAGATTCATAATGCTAAATCGAAGTAGTGATGTTGAACTTGATTTTGATTTTGATAACGTTATAGAAAAATCAAAAGATAACCCCCTTTATTACGTTCAATACTGTTACGCAAGAATATGTTCAGTATATAGACATCTTGGTAAAAATTTAAATTCAGATCTAGATATTACTAAGTACGATTTTGAATATTCAAAAGATGAAATAAAAATCTTAAAAAAATTATCTGAATGGCCCAAGTGTATTGATGTATCTTGTAATAAACTTGAGCCGCATAGAATACCGACTTATTTATATGAATTAGCCTCTTTATTTCATTCATATTGGAATTTAGGTAAGGAAAATCCAGACAAAAGATTTATCAATGATCAAAAAAAAATAACCGATGATAAATTGATTTTTCTTAAGGCTATTTCCAATGTAGTAAAATCTGGAATGAATATAGTTGGAGTATCTACTCCAGATAATATGTGATGCTAAAAGAGATTAAATATTTAATATTTTTATTACTCATCGGTTTTTTTATATTTTTTACAGGTAAGTATTATTTTTCAGATGATAATAAAAAAAATTCTTTTAGATCTTTGAGTAATATTGACAAAAAAATTGATATTTATTCCAAAAAATTGCCAGTTTTAGAAAATGATACTAAAGATATCATTCAATATGTAGAGAAATCTAATAAAGATAAAAAGAAAAAATTTAACTTTTGGAAACTTCTAGATTAATGAATAATCGAAGATCTTTTATTACCGGTATTAAATCAACAAAACTTAACCTTAGAGAAAAGAATTTTCTTAGAAAATATAAGCCATGGGGAGTAATTTTATTTACTAGAAACATAAAAGATATTAAACAGGCAAAACAATTAACTACGTCTATACGCAAGATCTTTAATGACAATAAATATCCAATCTTGATCGATCAAGAAGGTGGTAGAGTTAACCGACTTAAAAATATTATATCTTTTGAAAATTTGACATCTGAATTTTTTGGCAAAAAATTTATAAAAAAACCTAAGGAGTTTAAATTTTTCTATAAATTATTTATTGATAAAACTTCATATTTATTAAAATTGATAGGAGTTAATATTAATACTTGTCCTGTTTTAGATCTTAGAAAGAAAGGTTCATCATCAATTATTGGAGACAGATCTTTTTCTAGTAATCCCAAAATAGTTTCTATAATTGGCGATTATTGTATCAACTATCACCATAATAATGGCATAGGAGCTGTTATTAAACATATACCAGGACATGGTTTAGCAAAAGTTGATAGCCACCATTTTACACCCGTAATTAGTAAAAATTTAGATTACTTATTAAAAAATGATTTTTTTCCTTTCAAAAGGAAAAATTCTTTTTTTGCAATGACAGCACACATCATATTCAAAAAGATCGATTTAGAAAATACAGTAACGCATTCTAAAAAAATGATAAAATTGATAAGAAATAAAATAGGTTTTAAGAATATTCTGATTTCTGACGATATATCAATGAAAAGTTTGAAAGGTAAAATTAAAGAAAATACAATCAATGCGTTTAAAGCTGGTTGTGATCTTGTTTTACATTGTAATGCGAAAGAAAAGGAGATGGAAATTGTTGCTCAAAATTCACCTTTCATAAGCAAATTTGTAATAAAAAAAACATCACAATTTTATAAGATAATAAGCTAGTATTCATTTATGACAGAAAATGATTCCTCACCTTTTAGTGTTGATATTGAAAATTATAATGGTCCATTAGATATATTATTAGACCTTGCAAAATCTCAAAAGGTGAATTTAGAAAATATTTCTATTACAAAACTTGCAGATCAATTTCATGATTTTATAACAAATCAAAAAAATCTAAATTTAGAGTCCGCCTCTGAGTATTTACTTATGGCCACATGGCTCGCTTATTTGAAATCTAAACTTCTTTTACCAGGAACACCAGAAGAGGAGTTTAAAGTTCAAGAAGTAGCAGAAAAATTAAAACTCCAACTCAAAAAATTAGAGTTAATAAGACTACTATCAGAACAAATGTTAAAACGTAAAAGGTTAGGTCGTGAAATTAGAACAAGAGGTGTCAAATCAGGCATTAGACCCATCTACAATAGTGAAATTAAAGTAAATTTATTTGAATTATTAAAGACATATTCAACAATCATTATGACCAAAGATTTTCAAAAAATAAATATTCCAAAACTACCTGTCTTCACAACTGAAGAGGGGATTAAAACAATTAGAGATTTTTTTGGAAAATTAACAGATTGGAAAAAATTAGAGGACTTAATACCTAAAAATTTCAAAAGTGTTACTAAATATAAGAAAACCGGTACTGCAGGTATATTTGCTGGATCACTTGAACTTGTTAAAGAAGGTAATTTAAGAATTAAACAAGAAAGTTTATTTGATGACATTTTTATTAAGGAAAAGTAATGGACAAAAAAAATATAAAAAAGAATAATATTATTGATTTTCCTAAAAAGTTATCTTCAATTGAAAAAGAAATTGAAGCAATAGTTTTTGCAGCTGCGGAGCCTCTTGATATTGAAACTATAGAAAATAAGATTTCAAAAAAAACTAATGTTGAAAAAATTTTATTAAAATTACAGAATGAATATAAAGATCGTGGTATTAACTTAGTATGTATCTCAAAAAAATGGTCATTTAGAACATCTCCAAATCTTTCTGAAATTATGAAACAAGAAAAAACTGTTGAAAAAAAATTATCAAGAGCTGCAATTGAAACACTTGCAATCATTGTTTATCATCAACCAGTAACGCGTGCTGAAATTGAAGAAATTAGAGGTGTTGCATTTGGCACAAATACTCTTGAAATTTTGATGGAGCTAAACTGGGTAAAACCAGGTGGTAGAAAAGATGTCCCCGGAAAACCAATTCAATATGTTACAACTGACGATTTTTTAAGTCATTTTAATCTTCAAAAGTTATCTGATTTACCAACTGTTGATGAATTGGGTGCCGCTGGTCTCATCGATAGTACAAATATCGATAATGCTATTTTTGGAACTGGTAAATTTTATAAAGAGAAACAAGATGGTAAAAAAGAGGATATTTATTCGAATATTGATGAAATGCTAAGCAGCACTTTAGGCTCTGAGGAGAAAAATAAGAATTCATAATTTAGGTTAAAAAAAGTCACTTTAAAATTGAGAATAAAAGATATATAACTTTTCTATGAGCATAGGAATTTGGCAGATAGCAATTGTTGTTATACTTGTGGTGTTACTTTTTGGAAGAGGTAAGATTTCAAGTTTGATGGGAGATGTTGCTAAAGGAATTAAGAGCTTCAAAAAAGGTATGGCATCAGATGTTACTGATGACAACGAACCTAAAAATATTTCCGAAGATAATCAAGATAATAACAAAAAAGATTAAATCACATGCCTACTATTGGTTGGTTTGAGATTTTAATTATCGTAGCAATAGCTATTGTTGTTCTTGGACCAAAAGATTTTCCAATAATGTTAAAAAAAGTTGGCTCATGGATTGGTACAATTAAGAATTATATAAATAACGTCCAAAATGAAATTTCAAATATTGATATTGAAAATGATAAAATAGAAAAAAAAGAAGAAAAAAAGCATGAGTCAGAATGATAAAGAAGGTGGTTTTGTAAGCCATTTAGCTGAACTAAGAAAAAGACTTATACATAGTTTTATTTTTCTAATTGTTTTTTTTATTGGATGTTATTTTTTTGCAGAACATTTATATGGTTTTTTAGTAGATCCTTTTGCCCAAGCTGTTAAAGACGATGGAACAGACAGAAGATTAATATTTACCGCTCTCCAGGAAACTTTTTTAACATATCTAAAGATTTCTTTCTTTACAGCATTCTTTGTCACTTGCCCGTTTATACTGATGCAAATTTGGAAATTTATAGCGCCTGGTTTATATAAACATGAAAAGCATGCAATACTACCTTATCTAATATTAACTCCAGTGCTTTTTTTTCTTGGGGGGATGTTAGTTTATTATTTGATAATGCCATTAGCGATAAAGTTTTTTTTATCGTTTGAAAGTACAGGTTTATCTACAAATTTACCGATTCAACTAGAAGCTAAGGTAAATGAATATTTATCACTAGTCATGAAACTTATTTTCGCTTTTGGTATAAGTTTTCAATTACCTGTGGTCTTAAGTTTGCTAGCAAGAATTGGTGTTGTTGATTCTGAATTTCTAAAGAAAAGAAGAAAATATGTTGTAGTTATAATTTTTGCTGCAGCAGCATTATTAACACCACCTGACCCTATCACACAAATTGGTTTAGCAATTCCTTTATTAATTTTATATGAATTATCAATTTTTTCTGTAAAGTTTATAGAGGATAAGAAATTTAAAGATTCTAATGCATAACTTAAAGGAAATAAGAAAAAATTTTGATGATTTTAAAAATGCTTTGAAGAATAGATTTCTTAAGATAGATTTTAAGGAACTTGAAGATTTAGATGTCAAAAATAGAAATTTTATTCAAAAAAAAGAGTCTTTAGAGAATGAAAAGAAAGAAATTTCAAAATCTAAAGATGAAAAATTATTTAAAAAATCAAAAGAAATTTCAAATGAAATAGACGAAATATCAAAACAGCAAAAAAAAATAAAAGACCAACTAGATAAAATTTTATCATTTATCCCAAATATTCCTCACAAGGATGTTCCTAACGGTAAAGATGAAAATGATAATGTAGAAATAATGAAGTCAGGACAAATACCAAAATTTGATTTTAATCCTTTATCACATTATGAATTGGGTGAAAAACTTGGAATGCTTGATTTTGATTTAGCGACAAAAACTACGGGTTCACGTTTTGTATTTGTTAAAAATAAACTGGCATTACTAGAGAGAGCTATTTCAAATTTTATGTTAGATACGCACATAATAAAAAATGGTTATGAAGAAATTTCACCACCTTTATTCGCTTCCGAAAGTACAATGTTTGGTACTGGTCAACTTCCTAAATTTGAAAATGATCAATTTGAAATTAAACTTGAAGATAATGGTGAAAGGAAATTTTTAATACCCACTGCAGAGGTAATTTTAACCAATATTGTTAAAGATAAGATTATTAATCAAAAAGATCTACCAATGAGATTTGTTGCATCCACGCCTTGCTTTAGAAAAGAGGCGGGTAGTTATGGCAAAGATACAAAAGGGATGATTAGACAACATCAGTTTTATAAAGTTGAGATGGTCAGTATTGTTGAACAAGAAAAATGCCTAGAGGAACTTGAGCGAATGACGAAATGTGCAACATCAATTTTAGATCTATTGGAATTGCCATATAGAAAAATGATTCTTTGTAGTGGTGATATGGGCTTTAGTGCTGAGAAAACCTATGACATTGAAGTTTGGCTACCCTCAGAGAAAAAATACAGAGAAATTTCCTCTTGTTCATCTTGTTCAACTTTTCAAGCAGTGAGAATGAAAACAAGATATAAGAATCAAAAAAAAGAAACTCTTTATGTTGGTACTTTGAACGGGAGTGGTCTAGCCGTAGGTAGAACTTTGATAGCAATTTTAGAAAATTATCAGCAAAAAGATGGTTCGATAATAATTCCAAAAGTTTTAAGACCGTATATGGACAATTTGGAAAAAATTTCTGTCAAATAAAGTTGTTTTAATCTTTTATATAGTATAAATAATCAATTTTAGTTAAGGAGTTTTATGGATAGTGCAGGAATAGGTCAATTTATACCGTTAATTTTAATTTTTGTTATTTTTTATTTTTTCTTAATAAGACCTCAGCAAAAGAAAGTTAAAGAACATAAAGCTATGGTTGAGAGTTTGAAAAAAGGTGACAAGATTGTAACTTCTGGTGGTATTACTGGGACAATTTCAAGAGTTATCGATAATGATAAGATTGAAGTAGAAATTGCTGATAACGTAACAGTTGAAGTAATTAGAGGTACCGGTGTTCAAAGTCTAATGAATTCCCAAGAAGTTAAAAAATAATTTTTGTTAAAATAAAGTGTTATATTTTTCAAAACTAAGAATTATTTTCATTACGTTAATTTCTATTTTTTTTATCATCATCGCTTCATCAAATCTTTTTAAATTTGATAATAAGTTGTTAGATAAAAAGATAAATTTAGGACTAGATTTACAAGGCGGATCTTATCTGTTGCTTGAAATTGATAACGATCCAGTAATTGAACAAAAACTTCAAAATTTAACTGTTACAATAAGAAATTATTTTAAAGATAAAAATATAAAAATAACAAATTTCAAACTTTTAGATCAAAATCTTTTTTTCACTTCAGATGAAAATTCTAAACAAGCTATTTTGGATGAATTTAAATCAGAGGAAAGTAGAATAAATCCTTATTACCAAAGATTTAAATCACATCAATTAGACATAATAGAAGAAAATAATTCTTTTAAAGTTTCTTACTCTAAGCAAGGTATTATTAATCTAAAAACTTCCTCTCAAGATCAAGCACTAGAAATAGTTAGAAGAAGAATTGATGAAATCGGTACAAACGAGCCCAATATTCTTAAAAGAGGCAATGACAGAATTTTAGTTGAATTACCAGGTTTAGATGATCCAATGAGAATAAAATCTTTATTAGGTAAGACTGCCAATTTAACATTTAGATTTGTTACGAACGATACTGAAGATTCATTTGGAGCAGAAAAATTAGTATTTGAAGATGGTTCTGAGGAAGCAATAGTTAGTAAAAGAATTATATTAAGTGGTGATAATCTTTTGGACGCTCAGCCAAGAATGAATAGTGAAACTAACGAAACTATCGTAAATTTTTCTTTGGATAGGGTAGGTGCAAAAAGATTCGGTAAAGCTACATCAACTGGTATTGGCAAAAGATTAGCTATCGTTTTAGATGGAAAAATAATCAGTGCTCCGGTGATAAGAGATACAATTGCAACTGGATCTGGTCAAATTAGTGGTGGATTTACATTTCAATCAGCCACTGACCTTGCGTTACTTTTAAGATCAGGTGCATTACCTGCACCTCTAAATATAATTGAAGAAAGAACTGTTGGCCCTGATTTAGGACAAGATTCTATAAATGCGGGTATGCTTGCACTCTTGATTGGTTTTATATTGGTTATCCTTTTTATTTTAGTTAAATATAAAATTTTTGGGATTATCACTAATATTGCTTTAGTGTTAAACCTTTTTATATTGGTTGGTGTACTTACTTTATTTGAAGCAACCCTAACTTTACCTGGTATAGCAGGAATAATTCTTACCGTTGGTATGGCTGTTGATGCAAATGTTCTTATTTTTGAAAGAATTAGAGAAGAACTCAAGAATGAAAAAAATAATTTGATAGCATTTGACAGTGGCTATACAAAATCAAGAACTGCTATATTAGATGCTAATATAACAACTTTATTAGCAGCAATAATTTTATTTTTCATGGGATCAGGTCCAATTAAAGGATTTTCATTAACTTTAGGAATTGGGATATTTACAACACTATTTACAGTCTACTTTATAGCAAGATTATTAACTGTTTTATATGTATCAAAAAATAAAGAAAAACAGGGACTGATTTAAATGATAGCTTTTAATAGATATTACAATAAATTTAATATTCTTTCAGTATCCTTAGTAATAATTTCCTTATTATTACTTACATTTAAAGGTTTAAATTTTGGAATAGATTTCAAAGGTGGAACTCTTATTGAATTAAGATCTTCAGATTCAAAAATTAATGTTTCTTCGCTTAGAGATAATTTAAGTCAAATGAATTTAGGTGATGTATCTGTTAAAAATTTTGGTAATGAGACTGATTATTTGATTAAGTTTGAAAATAATGAAAATAAAAACGTAATTGAAGAAATTAAAAAGAATTTGGATAAATCATTTGGAAATAACTTCAATTTTAGACGTGTGGAAAATGTTGGTCCTAAAGTTAGTGCTGAATTATTAAAATCAGGTGTAATTGCAATATCGGTTGCTTTGTTTTTAATGCTTGTTTACATTTGGATAAGATTTGAATGGCAGTTTAGCTTAGGTGCTATAGTTGCTTTATTTCATGATGTAATTGTTACACTTGGTGTTTTCTCATTGTTGGGTCTTGAGATCAATCTTTCAATAATTGCTGCTGTATTAACAATAGTAGGTTATTCAATGAATGATACAGTCGTTATTTTTGATAGAGTTAGAGAGAATTTAAGAAAATATTCAGATATTAAAATTTTTGAATTAACAAACATTTCTATAAATGAAACTTTATCTAGAACTTTGATAACTTCTATTACAACACTTTTAGCTTTACTTTCAATATTCTTTTTTGGTGGTGAAGTTTTGAAGGGTTTTTCTTTAGCAATGATATTCGGTGTAATTTTTGGTACTTATTCATCAATTTACATTGCAAACACAGTGTTAGTAAGACTAAATGTATCTCAAAAAACAGTTCTTAGAGAAGATAAAAATTAATATAAATTTTGGGCAGCTACCATTGAAAGTAGCATTGGCAAAGATAACAAAGTATTAGTTCTTGAGAACAGCATAGCAGTCTTAGCGGATTTTGCTTTCACCTCAGGTTCACATTCAACTATACCTAAAGCTTTTTTCTGATTTGGCCAAATTACGAACCATACATTAAAAGCCATAACAACACCTAACCACATACCAATTCCGATGGCAGTATGTTTCGGTACTCCTGAGCCTATGCTTAAAGTCATAGCGTCGTGAAGATATCCATTTAACCATGCTAATATAAATCCTGATAGAATAGTAAGCGCTGCTGCCCATCTAAAATAAAAAAGAGCAGCTGGAGCAATAACTTTACCTATAGCTGGTTTTTGCTCATCAGGAATTTTAATCATGTTAGGGATCTGCACGAAATTGAAATACCACAAAAGTCCTATCCACATTATTGCTACAACAACGTGAAAAAATCTTGTCAACCAAGACCAGAAAAGTCTATCGAAACTAAATCCATCATTTTGATAAAACAATCCAATGAAGACTACAACAGCTAATGCTAATGAGGCATGTATTGTTCTTGGTAGGGAGGCTAACAATTTATCCATATTTAAATATACTAATTTTGGTTATATTTAACAACGTTTATTTTAATTTAGAAGAGGTTTCAAAAATTTTCCAGTGTAACTCTCAGTTATTTTACAAATTTCCTCAGGCTTTCCTTCTGCGATAATTTTTCCACCTTTGACACCACCTTCAGGACCCATATCAACAATATAATCTGCTGTTTTTATTACATCTAAATTATGTTCAATCACAACAACAGTATTTCCAAGGGCTACAAATGTATGAAGAATTTCGAGTAATTTTTTTATATCGTGTTGATGTAAGCCAGTGGTTGGTTCATCTAATATATACATTGTTCTTCCTGTAGATCTTTTGGATAATTCTTTTGCTAATTTAATTCTTTGGGCTTCACCACCTGATAACGTTGTAGCTTGTTGACCAATCTTGATATATCCTAAACCAACTTTCTTAAGTGTAAGTAACTTTGTTTTAATATTAGATATATTCTCAAAGTATTCACATCCTTCATCAACAGTCATATTCAAGACATCAGCAATACTATTATCTTTAAATTTTATTTCTAGAGTTTCCCTATTGTATCTAGTTCCTTTACACTCATCACATTGAATATACACATCTGGTAGAAAGTGCATTTCATAAGTAATAACACCATCACCTTCGCAGGCCTCACATCTACCACCTTTAACATTAAATGAAAATCTTCCCGGCTTATAGCCTCTAGACTTTGACTCGGGTAAACCAGTGAACCAGTCTCTGATAGGACCAAAAGCACCTGTATAAGTTGCAGGATTAGATCTTGGAGTTCTCCCAATAGGTGATTGATCAATATCGATGATCTTATCAACTAACTCCGTTCCTTTAAAACCTTTAAAAGGTTTTGGAATTTTTCTAGATTTATTATTATTCAACGTAAGATTTAAGGCATTATATAAAGTTTGTAACACAAGAGTAGATTTGCCACTCCCAGATACTCCAGTAACGCAAGTTAAACTTCCTAAAGGAATTTTTAGATTTACATTGTCTAAATTATTACCTGTTGCGCCTGTTATTTCCAAAAATCTTCCATTTTTGGCTAATCTTCTTTTCGGTGGTACATTTATTTTAAACTTGTTCGATAAATACTTTCCAGTAATACTATTTTGGTTTTGACTTATTTCTTTAATTGAACCTTGCGCAACAACCTCACCACCTTTGTTACCAGCCTCTGGTCCTAAATCAATTATATGATCTGCATTCTCCATTGTTTCAGTATCGTGTTCAACTACAATAACTGTATTGCCTAAATCTCTTAATCTTTTTAAAGCATTTATAAGTTTGACATTATCTTTTTGATGAAGACCTATTGATGGTTCGTCTAAGACATATAGAACACCAGTTAAACCAGAACCAATTTGTGATGCCAATCTTATCCTTTGTGCCTCACCACCTGATAATGTTCCTGACTCTCTAGATAGTGTTAGATAATCAAGACCAACATTCAGTAAAAAATTTAATCTTTCATTAATTTCTTTTAAAATATGTTCAGCAATTTTTACCTGTCTTTTGTCCAAATTATTCTTTAAGTTTTCGAACCATAAAGCAGCATCTGAAATCGATTTTTCTGTAACCTCACTGATATGAAGACCATCTATTTTGACACATAAAGCT
This sequence comes from uncultured Pelagibacteraceae bacterium, assembly GCA_902520335.1. Taxonomy (GTDB): domain Bacteria; phylum Pseudomonadota; class Alphaproteobacteria; order Pelagibacterales; family Pelagibacteraceae; genus Pelagibacter. The sequence goes on along the minus strand of CABYNS010000003.1, from coordinate 60,433 downwards.
TCATCTTTTAGCCTATGACCGTTACATCTTTCACATTTAGTATCGGATTGATATTGAGCAATTTCTTCTCTTTTCCAATCACTATCTGTCTCTAAATATCTTCTTTCTAAGTTATTTATAACACCTTCAAAAGTTTTCTTATGCGAATATTTTTCATACCCATCATCATATGTAAATTTTATCTCTTCATCATCAGATCCATAAAGAATAATATCTTTTATCTTTTTGGATAATTTTGACCATTTTTCCTCTAGGGAAAATCCATAATGTTTAGCTAAAGAGCTTAAAGTTTGAGCATAATATAACGTTGTTGTTTTTGCCCATGGCTCGATAGCTCCATCAACTATACTTTTTTTCTCATTTGGTATAACTAAATTTGGATCAACATTTAATTTTACCCCAATCCCCTCGCATTCCTCACAAGCACCAAATGGACTATTAAAAGAAAATAATCTTGGTTCAATTTCCTCTATTGTAAATCCACTTTCAGGACATGCAAATTTTGTTGAAAAAATTAATTTTTCTAATTTTCTGAATTTTTTTGGTAAAGTTTCATCCTCATATTCAACAAATAAAAGACCATTAGCTAACTGGATTGAAGTCTCTATACTTTCTGCAAGTCGATTTCCTAAAGTTGAGTTTAGGACTATTCTATCGACCAGTATCGATATATCATGTTTAATTTTTTTATTAAGTTCTGGAACTTTTTCAATGTCATATAAAACATCATCAATTTTAATTTTTCTAAAACCTCTTTTTTTATAATTTAAAATCTCTTTTCTGTATTCACCTTTTCTTCCCCTAACTACAGGAGCATAAAGATAAATAGTCGATTTTTTTGGTAATTTTTTAATCTTATCTACTATTTGGCTAACAGTTTGTGACTCAATCGGTTTACCAGTAAATGGTGAATATGGAATTCCGGCTCTAGCATATAATACTCTCATATAATCATAAATTTCAGTAACGGTTGCAACCGTAGATCTAGGATTTTTTGATGTATTTTTTTGCTCTATCGAAATTGCAGGACTTAAACCTTCTATAAGGTCCACATTTGGCTTTTTCATCTTATCTAAAAATTGTCTTGCATACGCTGATAAACTTTCAACATATCTTCTTTGACCTTCAGCATAAATTGTATCGAATGCTAACGAAGATTTTCCTGATCCAGATAGTCCAGTAATTACAATAAATTTATCCTTTGGAATTTCTAAAGATATATTTTTTAAATTATGTTCTTTTGCACCCTTAATAACTATCTTTTTAATCATAATTTTTGTTGCTTTGGTCTAATAAAATTAATATTCAGAGTAAAATTGTGATATAAATTAATTAACTATTAAAATAAATATTAAAATATTATGGCTGGAAGTTTAAATAAAGTACTTTTAATTGGTCGTTTGGGCGCAGATCCCGAAATCAAGCAAATGGTTAATGGAAAGAGCGTTGCAAGATTAAGCCTCGCCACAAGTCAATCATGGAAAGATAAAAATACAGGTGAAAAAAAAGAAAAAACTGAATGGCACCGTGTAGTTGTATTTAACGAAGGTTTGGTAAATGTTGTTCAACAATATCTAAAAAAAGGTGCTCAAGTTTATGTGGAGGGTCAAATTACTACAAGAAAATGGAAAGATGAACAATCCGGACAAGACAAATATTCAACCGAAGTAGTTATACAAGGTTATAATTCTTCTTTAACTATGCTTGGTGGAGGAAATTCAAGTGGTGGTATAGCTAATGACAATTCACAAATATCAAATAATACTGAAGATTTATCTCAAGTACAAAATGATATGGACGACGATATTCCATTTTAATTATTATGGAAAAAAACGAAGTTTCTAAAGATAAGAATATAAAATTAATCTCAATGCATGATGAGATGAGCTCATCTTATCTATCATATGCAATGAGTGTCATTGTTAGCAGAGCGCTTCCAGATGTTAGAGATGGTCTAAAACCTGTTCATAGAAGAATATTATATGCGATGTATAAAGGTGGTTATGATTGGTCTAAACAATTTAGAAAATCTGCAAGAATAGTTGGAGATGTAATTGGTAAATATCACCCACATGGTGATCAATCTGTTTATGACGCACTTGTTCGTATGGTTCAAGATTTTTCAATGAGTCTACCCCTAGTAGATGGCCAAGGAAATTTTGGATCTATAGATGGTGATCCAGCAGCAGCCATGAGATACACAGAAACTAGATTATCAAAAGTTTCACAATTTTTAATAGATGATATTGAGAAAAAGACAATTGATTTTAAAAGCAATTATGATGAAACAGAAAAAGAACCAACTGTGTTACCTGCTCAGTTTCCAAATCTTTTAGTAAATGGAGCAGGGGGTATTGCTGTAGGTATGGCTACAAGTATTCCACCTCATAACTTAGGAGAGATAATCAATGGCACATTAGCTTTAATTGACAACAAAGGTATAAAGATTAAAGATCTTATGAAACACATTCCTGGTCCTGACTTTCCTACAGGTGGTATAATTATTGGTAAAGATATTATTAAACAGGGATACAATAAAGGTAGAGGTTCTTTTAAAATTAGAGGGGAAATATCAAACGAAACACTTAAGAATGGTAGAGACAGACTAGTTATAAATTCAATTCCATACCAAGTCAATAAATCTGTATTAAATGAGAGAATAGCACAATTAGTCAGAGAAAAAAAGATAGAGGGTATTAGAGATATAAGAGATGAATCCAATAGAGAAGGAATTAGAGTTTCAATAGATTTAAGAACTGGAGTTGAACCAGAGACTGTAAAAAGACAACTATACAAGAACACTCAAATAGAAAGCTCATTTGGATTTAATACACTTGCAATTGTTGATGGTAAGCCAAAGACTTGCAATCTAAAAGAATTTTTAGAGAATTTTTTAGAATTTAGAGAAGATGTCGTACTTAAGAAAACAAAATTTGATCTCAACAAAGCAGAAGACAGAGCACATATCTTAATTGGTCTTTCTGTATCAGTTGAGAATTTAGATAAAGTTATAAAGATTATAAGAGGTTCAAAAACTCCAGATGATGCTAAAAAAGCTTTATTAAACACTAAGTGGAAAATCAATAAATCAAAAAAAATGATTTCATTGATAGAAAGTAAAAATTCTAAGGGTCTTTATAATTTATCAGCTGTTCAAGTTGAAGCTATATTGGAATTAAGATTACAAAAATTAACAGCACTTGGTATTAATGAAATAGAAGTTGAAATAAAAAAATTATCTGAGTTAATTTCTTCATTAAAAAAAATCATATCTTCAAAAAAAGAATTATTAAAAGTAATAAGTAACGAGCTTAAAGAAATAAAGGATAAATATGCTGTACCAAGAAGAACGAAAATCATTGATGCAATACTTAATTATGATATTGAGGAAACAATACAAAAAGAAACTGTTCTTATAACCGTTACCTTACAAGGATATATAAAAAGAGGATCACTTAAAACTGTAAAAATTCAAAAAAGGGGAGGAAAAGGCAAAACTGGTATCACAACTAGAAATGAAGACTCTGTAGTTCAAACGCTATCAGTTAATACTCATACTTCTGTGTTATTTTTTTCTACCGAAGGTCTCGTTTATAAAATAAAAGCATGGAAAATTCCCGAAGGTTCAGCATCATCAAAAGGTAAATCTTTATTTAATATTTTGCCGCTTAAAAACCATCAATCAATAAGCTCAATTATGCCATTTCCTGAAAGTGAGGAAGATTCAAGCAAATATCATATAGTTTTTGCAACTTCAAAAGGCAAGGTAAGAAAAAATAGTTTAGAAGATTTCTCTTCAATTAATACATCTGGAAAAATAGCAATGAAACTAGATACTAATGATAGAATAATTGGAGTAAAGATATGTAAAGATGATCAAGATATAATCCTAAGTACAAAATTTGGAAAATGTATCAGATTTGAGTCTAAAAAATTAAGAATATTTAAGGGAAGATCGTCAAAAGGTATAAAGGGAATAGAATTAGCTCCTAATGATGAAATAGTTTCTTTATCAATTATTGACAATAATAAGATGAAGAAAAATGGAAAAAATACAAAAGATGATAAGTCTGAATTAACAGCAAAACAAAAGTTTATTTTATCTATTAGTGAAAATGGTTTTGGTAAGAAAACCTCACATTATGACTACAGAACAACAAATAGAGGTGGTAAAGGAATTATTGGAATAATTAATTCACCCAGAAATGGAAATATTGCATCATCGTTTCCTGTGTATGAGGGAGACGAAATAATGATTTCAACAAATAAAGGTCGAGTTATAAGATTAGCAGTTAAAGAAATTAGAACAGCTGGAAGAAACACTCAAGGAGTAAGAATAATTAAGTTATCTGGTGATGAAAAAGTTGTTTCAGCAATTAAAATTGATGATAATTTAATATAATGCCCAAGACAGCTATCTATCCTGGAACATTTGATCCAATTACTTTTGGTCATATAGATGTGATAAAAAAGGCTTTAAAATTATTTGATAAGATTGTTGTAGCCGTATCAGATGGTGAAAATAAAGATTATCTTTTTGATGCTGAGGAAAGGTTAGAAATTGTAAGAAATGCTCTTTTTAAAGATCTAAAAATGAACAAAAAAAAAATAATTTTAATTTCATTTAAATCATTAACAACCACTCTTTGTAAAAAATATAAATCATCTGTTATATTGAGAGGTTTAAGAGCAGTATCCGATTTTGAATACGAATTTCAACTTGCTGGTATGAATAGAAAGTTGAATAATAATGTTGAAACTTTATTTTTGATGTCAGATGTTGAAAATCAAATTATCTCTTCAAAATTTGTTAAAGAAATTATCAAACTTAATGGAGATATTAAAAAATTTACAACAAAGAGCACTATTAAAGCTTTGAAAGTAAAATATGATTAAACTTTTAATCAAGATATTAATTATTTTTTTATTTACAATTAATCAATCGCTAACAGAGGAGAATATGATGATTTTAAAATTAAAAGATGGTGAAGTGAAAATAGAATTATTTTCAGATACAGCACCCAATCACGTAAAACGAATAAAAGAATTAGCTGATGCTGGTAAGTATGACAATGTAGTATTTCATAGAGTTATTGATGGTTTCATGGCACAAACTGGAGATGTCAAATTTGGTAACTCAAATTTAGATGATTTTGATTTGAGAAGAGCTGGAATGGGTGGATCAGATTTACCTGATCTTAAACAAGAATTCAGTAATCTTCCTCATGAGCGAGGTACCTTGTCTATGGCTCGATCATCAGATCCTAATAGTGCTAATAGTCAATTTTTTATATGTTTTAAACCAGCCCCATTTTTAGATAATCAATATACTGTTTTTGGAAAGGTTATCGAAGGAATGGAATTTGTTGATAAGATAAAAAGAGGTGATGAAAATAATAATGGTGCAGTAACAGACCCTGACAAAATTATTAGTTTCAAATCTTTATAAAATTCTGACTTCAATTGAAAAAATTTGAATTTAAAGTTTTAAAAAAAAGTAAATTTGCAAGACTTGGTTTAATTCAAACTCATAGGGGTAACATTGAAACACCAGCTTTTATGCCTGTTGGGACACAAGCTACTGTAAAAGCTTGTACAATTGATGATATAAAAAAAACAGGATCACAAATTATTTTATCTAATACCTATCATCTAATGATACGTCCAGGCGTAGAAAGAATTAAACTTGCTGGCGGTCTCCATGAATTTATGAATTGTGATCTTCCAATACTTACAGATTCGGGTGGCTTTCAAGTAATGTCATTGTCAAAATTAAATAAAATAGATAGAGAAAAAGGTGCAATTTTTAACTCACACATTGATGGTAAAAAGTTTTATCTTAGTCCTGAAGAAAGTATAAGAATTCAATTAGGATTAAATTCAGATATTGTAATGGTAATGGATGAATGTCCAAAAAAAATTAATGATTATCAAATTATAGATAAATCTATGAATTTGTCTTTGTATTGGGCTGAAAGATCCAAAAAGGCTTTTGGAAATAATCCTCACAAAGCTCTATTTGGTATAGTGCAAGGTGGGTTATTTGAAGATTTGAGACTAAAATCTTTAAAAGGACTTTTAAAAATTGGATTTGATGGTTATGCATTAGGTGGTTTAGCAGTTGGAGAAACACAAGGTGAAATGTTTACAGTTTTGGAAGATATTAAAGAACATTTGCCATATAATAAACCTCACTATTTAATGGGCGTTGGTACTCCAAATGATATCTTAGGTGCTGTTAAAAGAGGTATTGATATGTTCGATTGCGTTCTTCCAACAAGATCAGGTAGAACTGGACTTGCTTTTACTTGGCAGGGAAGGGTAAATATTAAAAATAATAAATACCAAAATGATAATACTCCGCTAGATCCTGAATGTAAAAATTTAAATTTGAATAGATATTCAAAAAATTATCTTAATCATTTATTTAACACTAATGAGATTCTTGGATCGATGTTATTAACGTTACACAATATAAATTTCTATCAAGAATTAATGAAGGCCATTAGAGATAATATCCAAAATGACACATTTGATGCTTTTCATGACAAATACATTGGTAAGTTGTAAATTGTGAAGTTATTTTTTTTAAATTCCTGTTTGAAATATTTAGATTATTCTATATATACATTTAATCTTAAAGTGAATATGGGCCGTTAGCTCAGTTGGTAGAGCAATTCCCTTTTAAGGAATGGGTCGATGGTTCGAGTCCATCACGGCTCACCATATTTTAAGCGATTGGTGGATATTTAATAATTATTTCGTTCAACCAATTTCGTATATTTCTTATTCTACTATCAGATGAAGGATGAGTGCTCATAAATTGAGGAGTTTCTTTACCTTTGTTTTCCTCTTTCATCCTCTCCCATATTTTTTCAGTTTCTCTAATATCATAACCAGATAAAGAGGAAAAAATCATACCTAAATAATCAGCTTCACTTTCCTGTTTTCTATTGAAAGGATTCATTATACCAATTGAGGAAATAAGACCAACAGTGTCCATACCAGTGGACCTATTAATTTGACTAAGTGCTCCACCACTAAATATATCAATAAGTGTAGTACCTGTTTTTACTAGAACTCCTCGACTTGCTCTTTCAACAGAATGTTTTGCTACAGCATGAGCAATCTCATGACCCATAACAGCTGCTAATCCATTAGTGTTTTTTGTAATTTTAAGAATGCCACTATAAACAGCAATTTTACCTCCTGGCATACACCAAGCATTTTTGACTTTATCATTATCGATTAAAATATATTCCCACTTAAAGTTTGTAGTTGGATCTGCAAGATTTGATCTATCAAAATAAGTTGATATTGCATCTTCCATCTTTTTTCCTATCTCTTTTATTTCATTAATAGATTTTGTATCTTTGATTAATTTTTCTTTTTCTTTTACTTTTTCATAAATTTGGGCAGCCTGAACATTTAATTTTGCTTCAGGAATCAGCTTTAGTTGTTTTCGATCTGTAATTGGAGCAGTAGTACAAGAGTTAATTACAATACCACAACAACCACAACCCACATAAGTTAAAAATTTTCTTCTATTCATTTTGTAAGACATTGATATTATATAATAATGAATCTAAATAACAAAATATTATTAATATTATTCATAATAGCAATAGCTTTTGTGATATTTTCGAGTTTTAGATAATGGCAAAACAGAAAAAAAAAAAATCAATTAGTTTAATACTTAGAAATTATTTTATTACCGGTGTAGTGGTTTTGATACCTATTGGTTTTACTTTGTATTTGAGTAAAATATTGATTGGAATTTCATCCAAAGTAATTCCTGAAAATATAAATCCAAATAGTTATCTACCCTTTGAAATTCCTGGATTAGAAATTATAATTTCAGTAATTTTTATTACTATCGTTGGAGGTTTGTCTCTATCATTTTTAGGAAAACGAATACTTAAACTTATCGACGACTTATTTAAAAGAATTCCAGTTTTAAGAACCATTTATTCTGCAATAGTTCAAATGACAGAAACATTTTCTAATAAAGACCAAAATGACAAAAAGAGTGTTGTTTTGGTTGAGTATCCTAGAAAAGGTGTCTGGGCAGTTGGTTTTGCAACAAAAGAAAATAAAGGTGAGATGGCTGAGAAAATTAACAAAAAGTTGATTAATGTTTTTGTTCCAACAACACCAAACCCCACGAGTGGTTTCTTACTTATGTTCCCAATCGATGAGGTAATATATCTTAATATGACCTTTGAAGAGGCTTCCAAATTTATTGTATCCGCTGGAACATCAACAGGTAAGAATTAAGCAATATCATTAATTATATCAGCTCTATCATATAATTTAATTAATGGTTTAAATTTACTTATATCTTCATTATTATTTTCAATTCTTTTAATTTCTTTTTCTGCTAAAATAAAAAGATCATGATTATGAACTGGGTCAGCTAACTTAAAGTTTTTTATTCCACTTTGTTTAAAACCTAAAATGTCTCCAAATCCTCTCAATTTCATATCTTCCTCTGATATTCTAAAACCATCATTAGAGCCTTTAAGTATATTAATTCTTTTTTTTGCATTATCACTTAAATTTGACTTAAACATTAAAATGCATGAAGATTCTTTACTGCCTCTTCCAACTCTGCCTCTCAGCTGATGTAGTTGAGATAAACCAAATTTATTTGCATTTTCAATAATTATTACATTTGCGTTTGGAAAATCTATGCCAACCTCAATTATAGTAGTCGAAACTAAAATCTTAAACTCATTTTTTAAGAATTTGTTTAAGATCATTTCTTTTTCCTCAGTTTTGGTTTTGCCGTGAAGGAGAAAAACTTGTTTAGGGAACAGTTTATTTAAATATTCTGATTTTTTAACTGCAGAAGAATGATCAAGTTTTTTGGACTCTTCAATTAAAGGGCACACCCAAAATATTTGATTACCTAGTTTGATTTCTTTTTTTATAAATTTTATTACATCATCAATTTTATTTTCAGGTTTGCTATAGGTTTTTACGGGTTTGCGAATATTCGGTTTTTCACGAATAATTGAAAGATCCATATCGCCATAAATTGTCATTGTTAAAGTACGTGGAATTGGTGTAGCAGTCATTAAAAGAACATCACAATCTTTTCCAGCTTTATCAGATAACCTCTTCCTTTGATTTACTCCAAATTTATGTTGTTCATCTATTATTATTAATCCAAGTTTTTTAAATTCCACTTTTTTTTGAAAAAGTGCATGTGTTCCAAAAATTATATCAATTTGTTTACTGGATAATTTATTGAGGATTACTCTCTTATCTTTATAAGAAGATTTTCCTGAAATTAATTCAATCTTAATATTTCTAGAAAATAGTTTTTTAGCTAAAAAAAAATGCTGTCTTGCTAGTATTTCAGTCGGTGCCATTACTGCTACCTGAAAGCCTGAATTAATTGTATTAAATGCAGAAAGCAAAGATACTATTGTTTTTCCACTTCCTACATCACCCTGAAGTAACCTAAACATTTTATTTTCAGAACATAAATCTTTATTTATTTCACTTAATGTTTTATTTTGGTCTTTTGTTAATGAAAAATTTAGCTTAGATATAATTTCATTTTGTTTATTAATATTAAAATTTTTTTTTGTTTTTTTTATCCTTTTTATTTTTTTTCTTATTTCTGAGTTTACCAAAAATGTGGAAAAAATTTCGTCATAAGCAAGTCTTTGGTAAAAATTTTCTTTAAATTTACCAATATTTTCTGGTTCATGTAATTTTTTGATAGAGTCATTCCAACCTATGTTGTTGAATTTTTTCAATATATCTTTTGAATGCCACTCTTCAATTTCAGGTAAATTATTTATTATTTGTAAAATTATCTTATTATAAACTTTTTCACTGATACCCTCAGTTAATGAATAACTATTGTGCTTTTGTTTAATTATTGAAGAATCTTCTGAAATATATTTTGGATTTGTTAATTGATATTTATTCCTAAAATATTTAATTTTTCCACTAACAGTAACCTCTTTGCCAATGGGTAATATTTTTTTTATATAGCTTTCATAACTGTTAAAAAAAACACAATCTATTTCACCAGTATCATCTTTACACAAAACTCTATTTGGCAAGTTTCTAACTCTTGGGAATGAGTATTTAAGAGGTATTATGGTTATGGTCTGTATTTCATCTATTTTTAAATCTTTTATTTTAGATGATAGACTTCTATCAGTGTAAGATTTCGGTAATTTCAATAATAAATCAAAAATAGTATTTACCTTTTTTTTCTTTAATAAATTTGAAGTTTTAGTTCCTACACCTTTTAGCAAACTGAGATCAGACAATAAGTATTCATAATTTCTTTTCATATCTATAAACTGGTATTATATTCTTATTATGACTGCCAATATAGAACAAATTAAAAAAAAAATTATTTACAGATCAAATTATCGTGGCACAAAAGAAATGGATAAACTTTTAGGTGCATTTACAAGAAAATATTTAGATCAATTAGATATGCAAGACCTAAATCAATTAATTAAACTTTTAGAGATTGATGATAATAATCTTTACAATTTCTATAATGGCTTAAACACAGATATACATTTTGAAGACAATAAGATTAATAAATTATTTAAAAATTTTAAATATTAAAAACTTTTATGGCGGAGAGACTGGGATTCGAACCCAGGAAAGAGTTGCCCCTTTGCCGGTTTTCAAGACCGGTGCTTTCAACCGCTCAGCCATCTCTCCGTGAGCAATCTTTTATAATTATAATCATTTAATTCAACCATAAAATAGTCTATTAAACGTTTATTATCTATTTCATCATTTTATGAACCAGCATTTTAATAAAGGATTAATACTTACTTCTTTAGGATCCTTTTGGTGGGGTTTTATTGGAGTTATATATTTTGAATATGTTGCTTTTATAGGACATGTTGAATTGGTTGTGCATAGATGTTTATGGACAGCTGTCATGTTAGTTCTGTCAACACTTTTTTTAAAAAAATGGAAACTATTCTTAAAAAGTATTTCAAATAAAAGAAATCTTTTTTTTCTTTTTATATCAGGTTCTTTGATATTTGTTAATTGGGCTATTTGGATTTACGCCGTAGCTACAGAAAGAATTATAGATGCTAGTTTTGGATATTTTATTATGCCAATTATTAGTGTCTTGTTAGGATATATATTTTTCAAAGAAAAATTAAATAAAAAAAGAATCTTTTCTATTTTATTAGTAATCATTTCAATTTTAATCATGATTTTTTTGAATATAAAAACACTTCCATGGGTTGGTATAATCGTTGCTTTAAGTTGGGCATTCTATAATCTTGTTAGAAAAAAAATTAATATTGAGACTGATATAGGACTTTTAATAGAGAGTTTATATATTTTCCCTTTTGCTCTTATTGCCTTTTACCTTATCTTTGACAAGGGATTAAATGACTTCAGTTTTGCTAACATTGGTCTTAGCATGTTTCTATTATTAGCGGGACCTATGACCGTGATTCCTTTGTTCCTATATGTTAGAGGTGTTGAACTAATTGGTCTCGGAGCTACTGGGATGATTTTCTATATTACACCCACGTTACAGTTTATTTTAGGCTATTTTTATTACAATGAGGATTTTTCACTTATTAAATTAGTGAGTTTTATTATAATCTGGATTGCTGTACTTATATATCTAAAAGATCTATATGAAACTAATTAGTCAAATATTTTTTTTATTTTTAATATCTATATTCAATTGTTTTTCTAGTGAAAATATTAATTTCAATGAATGGAAAAAAAATTTTAAAAAAGTGGCATTAGCAAATGATATTTCAGAACAGACTTTTGATAGAGCAATGCAAAATGCAAGATTTTTACCTAAAGTTATTGAATACGATAGGTTTCAACCAGAGTTTTATGAGGATACAAAAACATATATTGGCAAACGTACTTCAACTAAAAAATTAAAAAAGGGTGTAGATTTTTATGAAAATAATTCAAATCTTATAAATTTAGTTGAAAAAAATTTTGGAGTAGAAAAGGAATTGCTTTTATCTTTAATGGGCATCGAGACTAACTTTGGCACTTATGTTGGAAAAATGGATATAATATCATCATTAGCAACATTAAGTTATGATAAAAGAAGATCAGAGTTTTTTTCAAAAGAACTCTTAACTTTATTGAAATTAATTGATAATAATCAAATAGATTATAAAACATTGTATGGTTCATGGGCAGGTGCATTTGGTTTTTTTCAATTTATGCCATCAACAATAAAGAATTATGCTTTTGACTACAATAAGGATGATTTTATTGATTTGAAAAATTCAGCAGATGCATACGCATCTGCTGCTAATTATTTGAATAAGATTGGGTGGAAAAAAAATGATCTTTGTTTTAAGAAAATTGAATTAGATGAAAATATTCCAATTAAATTTTTGAACATATCAGCTAGAAAATTGCACAGTAAAAAGAAAATTAAATCTTTTAAAAAATATATTAAAAATTATTCTGAATTAAACATAAAAAACGAAAACCAGAAAATAGCAATTATAACACCAGACAAAGATATTATACCGGATGCACAAACTTTAAATCCTGCTTATATAGTTTTTGAAAATTACGAAATAATTTTACAATGGAATAGATCTTTAAGATTTGCACTCGCTGTGTGTACTTTAAAGGACAAATTTAAAAATGAAATTTAATATTTTTATTATTTTAAGTACCTTATTTTTGTTATTAAGTTGTGATCAAACAACTATTAATCAAAGTAAGAAATTAGATATTACATTTGACAAAAAATATAAAAATAGTGGATTTTCCCTTATTTATAATGACGATTTAAAAATTAAAACAATTGATCAAAGATCATTAACAATATTTCATAAAAATCTAAAAAGAAAATCAAATGTGAAAATTACTAATCCTTTAAATGGAAAATCACTTATTGCAGAAGTAAAATCAAACAGAGTAAAATTTTCACCATTTTACAATTCAATTATCACCAAAAGAATTGCTGAGGAGTTAGAACTCGATTTAAAAGAGCCTTATATAGATATTGTCTTGATTTCAAAAAGTTCTACATATATCGCCAAAAAGACTAAAACTTTTGAGGAAGAAAAAAAAGTTGCAGAAAAAGCACCTATAGATGGTATTAAAATTAGTGATTTAAACTCATCCAATAAAACTAAAAAAAAATTACAAAAAAATAATAAATTTTCTTATTATATTAAGGTAGCTGATTTTTATTATAAAAAATCTGCTAAAAATATGAGTAATAGAATTAAAGATGAAGTTAAATTGAAAAATATTCAAATCATTGAACTTACTAAAACAAATTATAGGTTATTATTGGGACCGTTTAATGATATACAATCACTTAAGGACTCATTTGAAAAAATGAACTCTTTGTATTTTGAAAATCTAGAAATAATAAAAGATGTTTAAAAAAATTTTTATCATTACCTCATTATATTTATCATTAATTTTTTCTGTGAGTGCAAATATTGATATCAAAGCGAGAACTGCAATTTTGCAAGATTTCTTATCTGGAGAAATTTTATATGAAAAAGATCCAGATAGATCAATTTACCCAGCGTCAATGACTAAAATAATGACAGCAATTATTGCTTTTGATTTAATAAAATCGGGTGACCTGTCACTAGATGACAAATTTATAATATCTGAGAAAGCATGGAGATTATCAACTGCTGGGTATTCATCAATGTTTATAATGGTTGGCGATGAAGTTTCTGTTGAGGATTTACTATTAGGTATAATTGTTGCATCTGGTAATGACGCATGTATTGCACTTGCGGAAGGAATAGCTGGTACTGAGGAAGAATTTGCAATCTTAATGACATCTAAAGCAAAAGAATTAGGAATGGAAAATACAAACTTCGCGAACTCGTCTGGTATTAATGATCCAGACAATTATTCAACGGTTAGAGATATCTTGATCATGTCTAATTATTTAATTAATGAACATCCAAAATATTATGAGTGGTTTGCAGAAAAAGAATTTACGTGGAATAGAACAGGAGGTGATCCAATTACACAAGGTAATAGAAATCCTCTTCTTTATAAAAATATTGGAGCTGATGGTATTAAAACAGGTTATTTAGCTGTTGAAAAATATTCATTAGCATCATCAATCAATAGAAAGGGGAGAAGATTAATAGCTGTTGGTAGTGGATTTGAAACCAAAGGTTCAAGATCACGAGAAAGTTCAAGATTATTAACTTATGGATTAACAAATTTTGACCTTGTTGAGATAAATAAAGCTAATAAACCTATTGATAAGATAGATGTTTGGCTTGGTAAACAAGATCAAGTAGATGTTCATGTTGATACGGATATTTATAAAACAATTAAAAAAGCAAAAAAAAAATTATTAAAGATATCCTTAAAATATGATGGGCCAGTAGAAGCACCAATCAAAAAAAATCAAAAAATTGGAACTTACAGAATTGTATATGACCAAGAATTAATAGCCGAATATGATCTGTTAGCATCAAACGATGTTCAAAGAGTAAATATTTTTACTAGATTAATTAAATCATTGAATTATTTAATTTGGGGCGATGTCTAAAAAGCCCGTCATTGTTTTCGAGGGTATAGAGGGAAGTGGTAAGACTCATCATTTAAATAAAATTTCAAAATACCTGAAGAGAAGAAAACTTTCTTTTATCAAGATCAGAGAACCAGGAGGAAGTTTAAATTCAGAAAAAATAAGAAAATTGATACTTAATAAAAAATCCAATTTTAATAAAAACACAGATTTGCTGCTTTATTTAGCTTCTAGAAGTGAAAATATGAATCTGCTAAGAAAATATTACAAAAAAAAAATTATATTAATAGATAGATTTGTTGATTCAACTATTGCGTATCAACACTATGGTATGGGTCTAAATTTAAATTTAATAAATAGCATTAACAAACATATTTTATCAAATTTTAAAGTCTCTTTTACTTTTTTAAACCTAGTAAATCATAAAAATATGGTAAAGCGACTTAGATTAAGAAAATCTACTAACAGGTATGATAATTTCAAAAAAAATTTTTACAATAAAGTTCAAAAAGGTTTTGTAAAACTATCAAATAAGAATAAAAGAAAATACCATATAATAGACTCAAATTTAGATATTAAATTGAATGAAAAATACGTTTTAAAAAAAATTGAAAAATTGATAAAATGAGCCCAAGTCCAATAAATCAAACTAATTTGTTTTCACTTGATAACTATTTGTTAGAATTTGTAGAGCTTTATAAGAAAAAAAGATTACCTACAAAAATTTTACTTAGTGGTGACAAAGGTTTGGGTAAGTCAACTTTAGCATTTCATTTAGTAAATTATATATTGTCAATTAACGAAGAATATCCCTATATTATTAAAGAATCTAAAATTAATCCTGACAATAAATCTTATAAGCTTGTAATAAATGGATCAAATCCCAACTTATTATTAGTTGATACTTTAAGTGAAAAAAAAAATATTGATATTAATCAAATTAGAGAATTAATTAATAATTTGAATAAATCATCTTTTAATAACAAGGAAAGATTTATAATTATAGATAATATCGAAACATTAAATATTTCCTCTATTAATGCACTTTTAAAAGTTTTAGAGGAACCACCATTAAACACTTATTTTATATTGATAAATAATCATAGATTTATTTTACCTACTTTAAAATCTAGATGTATCAATTTTAAAATATCTTTAGACCACAAAACTTCGATTTCAGTTATTAATAAGATTTTAGATAATGATGTTATGAAATTTATTAATAAAGATTTGATAAACCACTATTTAACACCTGGACAAATATATCATTTAATAGAATTTTTTAAAATACAGAAACATGATTTAAAGGATTATGATTTAAAAAGTTTTCTAAAACTTGTTATAAAAGATAATTTGTATAAAAAAGATGCTTTAATTAAATATATAATATTTCAATATTTTGAGTTTTATTTTTTAACTAAAGTAAAATTAGCAAAATCAAAAACTTTTGAATATTATGATTATTTTTTAAAGAGAATAAATGACACTAAAAAATTTAATTTAGATGAAGAGTCTTTATTTATGGAATTTGAATATAAAATTTTAAATGGATAAAAATTTTTATATTACTACTCCGATATATTACCCATCTGGAAAACCTCATATGGGGCATGCATATTCAAGTATTATAGCTGATTTTTTTGCGCGATTTAAAACAATTGATGATTATAAAGTTCATTTTTTAACTGGTACAGATGAACATGGTTTGAAGATACAAAGATCAGCTGAAAAAGCGGGTAAGAAGCCCAAGGAATTCTGCGATCAAATTAGTCAAACATTTAAAGATCTCTCAAAAACTTTAAATTTATCTAATACGGATTTTATAAGAACTACTGAGGATAGACATAAAAAAACAGTTCAGCATCTCTGGTCTCTTCTTAAAAAAAATGATGACATTTATTTATCAAATTATTCTGGATGGTATTCAGTCTCAGATGAGGCTTTTTACAATGAAGATGAAATAGAGGAAATAAATGGAAAAAAAATTGCAAAATCGTCAAAATCTAATGTTGAATGGATAGAGGAGGAGTCTTATTTTTTTCGACTTTCTAAATGGCAAAAACCTTTATTAGAATTTTATGAAAATAATCCTGATTTTATATTACCTGAGTCTAGAAAAAACGAGGTAATTAGTTTTGTAAAAAGTGGTCTTAAAGATCTTTCTGTAAGTCGTAAAACTTTTACATGGGGAATTCCAGTTCCTAGTAATGATAAACATATTATTTATGTATGGCTCGATGCATTAACAAATTATTTAAGTGCTTTAAATTATCCAGATACAAATGATGAACTTTTTAAAAAATTTTGGCCAGCATCTATCCATTTGATTGGTAAAGATATCCTAAGATTTCATGCAGTTTATTGGCCTGCTTTCCTTTTGGCTGCTAAAATTGAATTACCAAAAAGAGTTTATGGCCACGGTTGGATATTATCTGGTGAAGAAAAAATGTCAAAATCTAAGGGAAACATTTTAGATCCATTAAAAATTATTGAAAAATACGGTTTAGATCCTTTGAGATATTATTTGGTTAAGGAAGTTTCATTTGGAAACGATGGTAATATTTCTCAAGAAAGACTTGAAGATTGTATAAATAGCGATTTAGCAAATAATTATGGTAATTTATGTCAAAGAGTTACTGCTTTTGCGATGAAAAATTGTGATGGAAAAATTCCTGCAAAAATTGATTTTCAACCAGATGATTTAAAGATATTAAATAAATTTCAAGAAAATTTAGATACTATAAGGTCTAAAATAAATGAACAAAATATAAATTTTTATATTGATTTCATTGTTAATTCTCTGTTTGACGCAAACAAATACTTTAATGATCAAGAGCCATGGAAAAAAAAGGATAATTTAATTAGGTTAAATACTATAGTTTATACAACGTTAGAAATAGTCAGGAAAATTAGCTTTTTACTTTATCCAATTATTCCCGAAACATCGTTGAAAGCATTAAAAATTTTTAATTTATCAGAAAAAGATATCAAATTAGACACAATTTCTAATAATGAATTTATTATTAAAGGTAATATGATAAATAAGATAGATATATTAATTAAGAAAATAGAAAAAGAAAATGATTGACTCACATTGCCATCTAGATCATGAACCGCTATTTAGTGATCTTTCAAATGTGCTTAAAAGATCCAAAAATGTAGGTATTAAAAAGTTATTAACTATATCTACATCTTTTGAGAGTTTTTCTAGAATTAAAGATATAGTCAACAAAGATGAAATCATATATGGAACAGTAGGCATACATCCACATGAAAGTGACACTAATACAATAACTAAGAATGAAATAGTTAAAAGTCTTAAAGAAAACCCTAAAATAATTGGAATAGGAGAAACGGGATTAGATTATTACTATAATAACAGTGATAAAGAGAAACAAATAACCAGTTTTAAAACACATATTGAAGCAGCAATAGAGTGTAACGTTCCTATTATCATACATTCAAGAGATGCGGAAGATGATACCTTTAATATACTCAATGAGTATAAAGGACATAACACAAGAATTTTGATGCACTGTTTCACTGGATCAAAAAAATTTTCAGAAAAACTTCTTACATTAAATTCTTATTTTTCAGCAAGTGGAATTATAACTTTTAAAAATTCAGTTGATCTTCAAGAAACCTTTAGATCTCTACCATTAGATAAACTTTTAATAGAAACTGATAGTCCATATTTGGCACCTGTGCCTAATCGAGGAAAAAAAAATGAACCATCCTTTATTGATTTTACAGCAGAAAAATTAGCACAAATTAAAGATGTATCCAAATCAGATCTTATAGAATTAACTTCAAATAACTTTAATAAATTATTCTTTAATTAAAATATTATGAAATTTATCATTCTAGGATGTGGTAGTTCCATGGGTGTACCAAGGCCAGATGGTTTCTTTGGAAATTGTGATCCAAAAAACAAAAAAAATTATCGTTCAAGGTGCTCTGGTTTAATAAAGACCTCTTATGAAAATATTCTTATCGATACATCGCCAGATTTAAGACATCAATTATTAAGACACAAAATTAAAAAAATAGATAAAGTTTTATATTCACATATGCATGGAGATCAAACACATGGTATAAATGATTTAAGGGCATTTTATATAAATTCAAAAAAACAAGTTAATGTATATGCTGATAAAAACACTTCAAATTATTTAAAAAAAACTTTTTCATATATTTTTAAAAGTTACTCAAGAGAATATCCAGCAACTTTAAAATTACATATACTAAAAAAAATTTTATCAGTTAAAAATTACAACAAAATTATAAAGATAAGATCAATTAAAGTTGATCACGGTAAAGTCAAATCAAATTGTTTTATAATAGATAAAAAGATTGCATATATAAGTGATGTAAATAAAATTTATAAAAAAGATTATAAATATTTTAAAAATCTTAAATTTTTAATAATTGATTGTTTATGGTACAAACCACACCCATCTCATTTCAATTTAGAAGCATCTTTATCGATGATAAAAAAATTTAAACCCAAAAAAGCAATCTTGACGAATTTATCCCCAGTGTTAGATTATAATGAGCTTAAGAGGGTTCTGCCAAAGAATGTTATTCCTGCTCATGATGGATTAACAATTAAATTATAAAATTTTTTCAATTATATTTGTTATTTTCTTAGACATTGGATTTGTAAATGATGAAAAGGTATTTTCAATTTTTCCTTGTCGATTAATTAGAATTTTATAAAAATTCCATTTTGGAATTGCTGATTTTCCATAATTTTCTTTTGCCCACTGATATATTTCATGAGCATTTTCACCTTTTACATCGGTAATTGATGTTAATGGAAAATCTATTTCAAAATTTACTTCACAAAATTCTTTAACTTCGGAATTTGAATTTTTTTCTTGGTTAAAAGAATTAGATGGAATACCTAAAACAATTAAACCCTTGGATTTGTATTTTTCCCAAAGTGTTTGCAACTCAGCATATTGTTTTGTAAAACCACAATAACTGGCAGTATTTACAATCAAAACAACTTTATTTTTATAGTCATTCAAATCAATAATTTCTCCCGAAATACTATTTACCTTAAAGTCAAAAAAAATCTTGTCATAATTTGCAGTTGCTGAATTTTTAAAAAAAAACATGAATATAGTTAATCCTATGATTGTAATTTTTTTCATCATTATAAATTACTTGTTTGGGGTGAGTAATATCAAAAAGTAGCCAAATAAAGTTGATAATAATGACCCAGTTAATACTCCAATTTTTACACCATCCATATATTGCATATTATCAACAAAAGCTAAGTTTCCAACAAAAAGACTCATTGTGAAACCAATACCAGTCAATACACCTACACCATAAAAATTATACCAACTCGTGTTATTTGGCATCTGAGCTATTTTTGTTTTTATAGCAACATACGAAAAAGCAAATACACCTAATTGCTTGCCTAAAAATAACCCTAAAACTATTCCTAATGGTACTTTATCTAGCAAAGAGCCAAGAGATAAACCCTCTAATGAAACACCGGCATTTGCAAATGCAAATAAAGGCATGATACCAAAAGCAACATAGGGGCTTATTGCATGTTCAATTTTGATTAATAGAGAAAAATCTTTTTCTCTTTTACGATGAGGGATTGTCATTGCTAACAAAACACCTGCAATTGTTGCATGTATTCCAGAATTATGAGTAAAATCCCAAAGGAAAATACCAATAATCAAATAAGGTAGGAATTTTTTAATGTTAAATTTATTTATAACTAGCAATATTAAAAATGCTAGCAACATAAGACTTAAATATTTAATACTCAAGTCTCCAGAATAAAATAGCGCTATAATTACGATAGCACCCAAATCATCAATGATTGCAAGAGCAGTTAAAAATACTTTTAACGATAAAGGTACTCTTTTTCCTAATAAAGATAATACTCCAAGTGAAAAAGCAATATCTGTAGCAGAGGGTATCGCCCATCCATTCATTGTTTCGTTATCTCCAAAATTAATAAACACATAAAATAATGCAGGGACTAACATTCCACCAACTGCAGCGATTATTGGGAGTAGTGCTTGTTTGATATTAGAGAGTTCACCTTGTAAAAATTCTCTTTTTATTTCTAAGGTGACGAAAAAAAAGAATATCGCCATTAAAGCATCATTTATCCAATGGAGAACTGATAATTTCAGACCAAGATCATTTATACCAATGAATAAATATTGATCTAAAGTTGAAAAATATAATTCTGATAAACCAGAGTTACTTATTATTAATGCAATAATAGCTGCAAATAATAAAACTAATCCACTAGCAGCCTCAAGTTTAAAAAACCAAACAAAAGGTTTCGATAAATAATTAATCATTCTAATTTAGATCTTTAGCAAAAAGTATTAAATCTCTCAAGGTCTCAAACAAATTATATAATATAAGTTCTAAATTCGGGAAAACACTACTTAATGGGTTCTTAAATGTATCTAATACAATTATAATTGCTATAAAAGTTATTATAAAGACAATTATATAGCTTAAAAATTTTCCAAATGTAAAATTATACTTTGGATTATATTTAACTAATTCTGATCCTGGTTTAATTGGCATTTTGGATACTGATTTATCAGTATTATGATCTCTATATAAAATCTTTTTTTGATTAGCGGGCTTATCAATTAATTGCTCTGTTTGTCCACTAACATTTTTATTAAAGAACCACGTTTGATCACATGATCCGCATTTCAATAATCTGCCTTTATCTGGAATTAAGTTTTCATCTACTTCGAATTTTTTTTCACCACATGGACAAGCAATTATCATAGACTTTATATAACAGATTCTAATTAAAAATCCCTTTTTTTACACATCTTTATTTATTGAAAAAATAAATAACTCCTGTATTAGTACTTCATTCGGAGTGTAGCGCAGCCTGGTAGCGCATCTGGTTTGGGACCAGAGGGTCGCAGGTTCGAATCCTGCCACTCCGACCATTATGATTAAAAAAGCTAAAATCTACAAACCTAACAAATCAGCTATGCAGTCGGGTCTAGGAAAAACTGATAAATGGATATTAGAATTTGAGACTCAAGATCCTACTAAAAATCCCTTGATGGGCTGGGAAAGTTCATCTGATACATATTCAGAATTAAAGATGGAATTTTCCACTAAAGAATTAGCAATTAACTATGCAAAAAAAAAGAAAATTGATTTTGAATTAATTGAACCAAAAAAAAGAAAAATTGTTAAAAAATCATACGCAGATAATTTTTTAAATTAGAATATGTTTAAATTTTTTACAAACAAAAGATGGCATTTATGGAGTATTGGAGGAACAATACTTATTTTAGCAGCTACGTGGTATCAAGTTCAACTAGATGTAAGAATTAATGAATGGTTCGGAGAGTTCTATGACACTTTACAAAAAGCATTAGCTGAACCAGGAGCAGTGACAGAAAAAGAGTTTATTGTTTATTTGTTTACATTTGCAAAGATTGCTGCTGTTTATATTTTGGTTGTAATATTTAGTGATTATTTTACAAGTCATTGGACTTTTAGGTGGAGAACAGCAATGGCTGATTTTTATCATGATAAGTGGAATTTTGCTTCATCAATTGAAGGAGCTTCTCAAAGGGTGCAAGAAGATACTCTTAAATTTGCGAGAATAATGGAAAGTTTAGGTGCTGAACTTTTAAGAAGCATTATGACACTAATCGCATTTACTCCAATTTTATGGGGTCTCTCAAAAAGTATTACAGTCCTACCTTGGATAGGAGAGGTTGATCACGCTTTAGTGTGGGTTGCTATTATTTCAGCACTTGGAGGAACTTTTCTACTTGCATCTGTAGGAATTAAATTGCCTGGTATTGAGTATGATATTCAAAAAGAAGAAGCCGCTTATAGAAAAGAATTGGTTCTTGGTGAAGACTTTAAAGAAAGTGCTCAACCAGCTAGAATTGATAGCCTTTATGGTGGTGTGAGAAAAATTCATTATAAAATGTATTTTCATTATCTATATTTTAATGCAGTTAAATGGAGCTACCTGCAAGGAATGGTAATAGTTCCTTACTTAGCTTTAGCACCAACAATAGTTACAGGAGCAATAACATTAGGTTTTGTTCAACAAATTATAAGAGCTTTTGGAAGAGTTGAAACTTCATTACAATATTTAGTTAGAAGTTGGCCGATAATAGTAGAGCTGATTTCTGTTTGGAAAAGACTTAATGAATTTGAAAATCAACTTAAAATAAATTCAGAAGAAATATCTAAAGAAAAAATTTAGTGCCCTTAGATAAAAATTTAATAGATAAGATTATAAAAGTAACCTCCACTGCAGCTATTTCTTGTCATAAGTTTGTAGGTAAAAATGATAAGGAAAAAGCTGATAAAGCTGCAACAGATTCTATGAGGAATGAAATAAATAAAATTGAGATAAGTGGTAAAATTGTTATTGGGGAAGGAGAGCTAGATGAAGCGCCAATGCTTTATATTGGAGAAAAATTGGGTAAAGGAGGAAATTTAGAAGTTGATATTGCAGTAGATCCAGTTGAAGGAACAAATTTTGTTGCAAAAAATTTACCAGGTGCTTTGTCTATGATATCTATTGCTGAAAAAGGTAATCTTTTGAATGCTCCTGAAACTTATATGGAAAAACTTGCAGTCTCAAATAAAGTACCTGATGATGCAACAGATTTAGATTTTTCATTAGAAAGAAATGTTAAGAATATTGCTGATGCTTTGAATAAGGATATTAAAGATGTCACAGTTTGTTTGTTGGATCGACCAAGACATAAAAAAATGATTAATAAACTTCAAAATATGAATGTAAAAATGAAATTAATCTCTGATGGAGATGTATCTGGCGCCTTAATGGTAACAAATAAAAAATACAATGTTGATTTTTTTCTAGGTATTGGAGGTGGTCCTGAAGGTGTTTTGGCAGCATCTGCTATTGATGCCTATGGATGCAAATTTCAAGGTAGGTTTATTTTTGATAATGATAAAAATATCTATCGAGCTAAACAAATGGGTATTGTTGATTTAACAAAGAAATATAATTTAAAAGAAATTGTGAAAGGCGACTCAATATTTTGTGCTACTGGGATAACAAATGGAGACTTAGTGGAAGGTATAAAAATTAAAGATAATAAGTACATTACAGAAACTTTGGTTACACACAAAGGCTCGAATATGTGTAAAATTGTATTAAGTGAAGATACTATAAAAACTTGAAAATTATTATATTTTACAATAAAAGAGCCAGACTTGGTCCCTTCGTCTATCGGTTAGGACACGTGGTTTTCATCCTCGAAAGAGGGGTTCGATTCCCCTAGGGACCGCCATTAATTATGACCTATTTTGTTTATATGTTAAAAAACATAGATAGGAAAACCTCAAAAACATATGTGGGATTTACTAAAAATATTTCAGAAAGATTAAGGAAACATAACTCAAATAAAGGAGCAAAATCAACCAAAGGATACAAGTGGATAGTTATTTATAAGAAAAGATTTATAAGTAAAAATGATGCTTTATCTTATGAATATAGTCTTAAAAAAGACAAAAAAAAAAGATTAAAACTATTAAATGATTTCATTGAATCAAAAAATTAAGATAGCTACTATTTTACCGTATAAAGAAAATTATACATATTCTAGCGCCCAAGCAGCCGCCATATGGGTTTGTGATTTTTTTAAATACTCCAAATACAATAGAGAAAACTTTATATTTGGAAATACTCAGAGCAAGGACTATCTTACTAGAAATTATATTAATATTTCAATACAACACAAAAAATCAAAATTTATTAGTACAACTAAAGAATACTGTCAAAATTTTATAAAAAAGATTAAAAATAAAGATTTTGAAATTATTGAAATTCATAATAGACCACAAATTTTTAACATTATTAATAAAGAAATTAAAACAAAATTTATTCTATATTTTCACAATGATCCATTAAGCATGAAAGGATCTAAAACTGTATCAGAAAGATTAAATTTACTTAATAACGTTGATAAAATTATTTTTGTAAGTCAATGGACGCAAAAAAGATTTTTTAGTAATTTAGATAAAAAGTTAATTGACAAAACTGAAGTTATCTATCCAAGCATTCACAAAAGTAAGCAAATTCATAAGAAAAATAAAAATATTGTTTTTGTTGGTAAACTTAACAAATCAAAAGGTTATGATATTTATAAGGGTGCTATACTTAGAATTCTTGATGAACATAAAAATTGGAAAGCATATTCCATAGGTGATGAAGATAGAGACAGACCCTATATAAATCATCCAAGACATTATGAGTTAGGATTTTTAGAACATCGAAATGTTTTAAAATTTTTAGATAAGTCAGAAATAGCAGTTGTTCCCTCTAGATGGGAAGAGCCTTTTGGAAGAACTGCACTGGAGTCTTCCTCAAGAGCATGCGCTACAATTATCTCTAATAGAGGAGGGTTGCCTGAAACTACTAATTATTCATTAATACTTAAAAACTTAAACGAAGAAACTTTATACAAATCGATTAAAAAACTCATTATTAATCAAAAGTTTAGAAAAAGATTACAATTTAATGGTTTTAAAAAGGTAAAACATACTATTAAATCAAACACTAAAATTATCGATGAAATTAGATCGAAGTTAATACACAATTTTAATCTTAATTACATAAAAAAAAAGCTTAGAATAATTAATTTATATAATACTGGTCAAAAGCTGAATCATAGACTTTACAATATTTCTATTGGTAAAAAATTTACAAATGGCTTGATTAGAAATGGACATGACGTTCTTGAAATAAGTGATAGAGATTTTATACGGCAAAACAGATTTCTTACACTAAATTCAAATCTAAAATTTCAAGAATATTTAATTGATACTTTTAAAAATTATAATCCTGATTTATTTTTATTTGGTCACACCAAAAACATAGAACAAAATACTATTAAAACAATTAGAGAACAAAATAAAAATTTGATAATTTCTCAATGGAATGAGGATCCTATTATGCCATCTTTAGATTATTCAAAAAAAAATCTACAAAATATTTCAATGTATAGTGATATAGTTGATCATAATTTTATTACAACTGACCCTGATATTCTTAAAAAACAAAAATTCAAAATTAAAAATGTTAATTTTTTTTTCATACCAGTTGACAAAAACATTGAATGTTTCGATGTATATAAATTGAATCCATCAATGGATTTGTTTTATGCTATGAGTCACGGTGTAAATAGAGCTTCGTTAAAGACAGACAAAATAGATAATAGAATAATTTTCTTAAATAAATTAACTGAGAAACTAAAAGGTATAAATTGTGATTTTTATGGTTTTAAAAATAAAGAGCCTATTTGGGGGAATAATTTCTACCAAGCTTTGGTAAATTCAAAAATGGGTTTAAACCTAAGTAGAGGACTTCCTACAAAGTACTATTCAAGTAATAGAATAGCCTCCTTAATAGGAAATGGACTTTTAACGTTTGTTGATAAAAAAACACATCTTGGTGATTTCTTTAATAATAATGAAGTAATTCTCTATGAAAATATTAATGATCTTTCTGAAAAAATTAAATTTTATAAAAAAAATTCAATCTCAAGAATAAAAATAGCTAAAAACGGTAAAAAAAAATATTTCAAACTATTCAATGAGCTAAAAATAACAAAATATATAGTTGATAAATCACTTGGTAAATATTCAAAATTATTTTAATGAAAATTGAAGAAAAAATTAAAAAGAAATATTTATATTCTGAAAAAAAAAACTTACCAAAATTAATATATTTTCTTTTCCAATTTCTTAAGTTTAAATTTAAACCAAGGTTATTATACTCAAACTGGGGTGTTGATTTATTAGTTAAAGATATCTTAAAGAAGGGTAAAGAAAAAGGAATTTATATAGATGTAGGTTGTCATCACCCATTTATAAATAATAATACATACGTTCTTTACAAAAAAGGGTGGAGAGGTATCAATGTTGACCTCGATTTTAATTCTATTGATATGTTTAATTATTTCAGACCAAATGACAATAATATAGAAATTGCTTTATCAAACAAAAAAGGTCAATCAAACCTTTATTTTTTTCATAATAGAGCAGCAAAAAACACAATTGTTAAATCAAGGGGAAAAGGAGCAAAATCAATTAAGAAAATAAAAATAGATACTCTAGAAAATATCATTGAGAGTTCAAAATTTAAAGTTAAACATATTGATTTTCTATCAATTGATGTTGAGGGAAATGAATTGAATGTTTTAAAGGGCCTTAATTTAAAAAAATATAGACCTAAAATAATATCAATCGAATTTATCAAGCCCAATATTAAAGAATTTTACCAACATAATATTAAAGATATTATAAAATCTGATATTTACAAATTTATGATAAGTAAAAAATATAAATTAGCCAATTGGATACATGATGATTTAGTTTTTGTCTCTAAAACTTCTGACATGTTATGATTTCAATTATAATACCAACTTACAATAATTTATCATATTTAAAAAAATGTATAGAAAGTATTAACAAGAATTCTTTTTATAAAAATGAAATTTTAGTACATATAAATGAGGGTAAAGATGGTACAAAACAATATTTAGAAGATATAAATATAAAATATACACACTCTAATCAAAATATAGGTTTATGTTCAGCTTGTAATAGAATATCAAAATTAAGTCGATTTGATCTAATTTTATATTCTCATGATGATATGTATTTTTTACCAAACTGGGACCAAATTCTAATAGAAAAAGTTAAAGAACTAAAAACAAAAAAATTTTATTTATCCAGTATAATGATTAATGGAGACCCAAAGCTTAAAGGTCATTTAAATTTAAACGCTGGAGATAAAATTAATAATTTCGATGAGAAATATCTTTTAGATAATTACAAAAAACTTGAACACACAGACTTTGAGGGTTCTACTTGGGCTCCACATCTAATTCATAAGGATTTATGGGTTAAAGTAGGGGGGTTTAGTGAAGAATTCTCACCTGGTGCAGGTTCAGATCCAGATTTAAATCTAAAATTGTGGAATGAGGGAGTTAGAATATTCAAATGCCTTAGTCAATCAAGAGTTTATCATTTTGGATCAGTGACAATAAGAAAAAAAAATAATAAAGAATTTAAAAAGAATCAAGGATCAAGAGCTAATAAAATTTTTTTATTAAAATGGGGATTTTCCATAAAATTTTTTAAGAAATATTATTTAAAATCGCATTATATTCATAATGAGAATCTGACTGAACCAGAAAAAGGAATTACTTTTTATCTTGATTTATTTAAAGATAAAGTAGCCTTATTTTATTATAAGATTATTTCAAAAGCTACTAAATGAATATTTTATTCTACTGTCCTTTTGAATTTAGTTTAAAATCAAAAAATATAAAATCATTAGGAGGTATAGAAAGTTTAAACATAGAGCTAACAAAATATTTATTAAATACTAAACATAAAATATATCTTGCAACTAAATGCAAAAAAGAGATCAAAAAAGGAAATCTAATAAACATACCTATAAATAAATTAAACAACAAAAAATTAGATTATAAATTTGACAAAATAATTAGTTCAAATGATCCAACTATATTTAACTATTCAAAATACTCGAAAAATTTTTTATGGCTACACAATAAACTAACCATAGAAAAAGCTATTAGAAAAAAGAAATTCTTTCCAATCATTAAAAACAAAGTTTCTGTGATTTTTGTAAGTGATTACCTTATGAAAATAACAACTAATATTTATAACTTTAAAAAAAAAATTGTTATACCAAATTTTTTAGATCCAATTTTTTATGATTTAAAACCTGAGTTTAACAGAAAACCTTATTTTATTTGGTCTGTTCAAAGAAATAAAGGCTTATCTGAAGTGATTGATATTTGGATAAATGAAATACATCCAAAATATAAGAAATTTAAACTGTTTATATTTGGTGTTAATAAATCACTTATAAAAAGATATAACTTAAAAAAACTATCTAAATTTAATATTTTTTATAAAGGTCGAGTAAAAAAAAAAATTTTAATTAGTTATTACAAAAAATCAATGGCTATGATCTGCTTAGGATATGATGAAACTTTTTGTCTGAATGCTATTGAGTCTTATGCATGTGGAATGCCGATCATCACCTTTGGACATACTGCTGTAGCTGAGATATCTAATAAGAAAAATAGTTTTAAATTATTAAACTATAATGACATTCCAAAACGTATAATACAAATTGCTAGTACAAATTTAAAATCTAGGAAGAATATAATTAATAATTGTGTCAAATTTTCACGTAAATATTATTTAAATTTAATATT
Source organism: uncultured Pelagibacteraceae bacterium (assembly GCA_902520335.1). GTDB lineage: Bacteria > Pseudomonadota > Alphaproteobacteria > Pelagibacterales > Pelagibacteraceae > Pelagibacter. Next base: position 31,642 of record CABYNS010000003.1, on the reverse strand, counting down.
TGGTAAATGGTTAAAACTGATTAATAAACAGTCTAATGATTAGTAAAATATTATCTAAATTCATAATTGTTTTACAAAAATTATTACCAATTTCTTTTAAAATAAATCATAAGTTTCAAAATCACAATCAAGTTACAAATTTAGATATTATTATTACATCTTTAAAAAATAAAAATTTTGAACCTGAATATGTTGTAGATGTCGGTTGCTTTAGGGGTATTTGGACAAATAAGTTATTAAAATTTTTTCCTAATTCTAAATATATTCTTTTCGATGCAGATAATAAAAATATTAAATACTTAGATAAACTTAAATTCAATTACAAAAATGTAGATTATAGAATTAAATTACTTTCTGACGACGAAAAAGAATATGATTTTTTCTCAATGGCTTCAGGCTCATCAATTTTTGAAGAGCAGACTAATTATTCTAGAGAAATAAAGAAAATAAAATCATCTCTTCTTAACAATGAATTACCCAGCGAAATTAAGAATACTAAATCTAATTTAATTAAACTTGATGTTCAAGGTTCAGAATTAAAAATTATTACTGGTCTTGGGGAGTTAATAAATAATTTTGAAGTTATTATTCTTGAAGTTTCTCTTCACAAATATAATAAAGACGCACCATTGTTTTACGATATTATCCATTACATGAAAAATAAAAGGTTTGTTTTATATGATATATATGATTTAAAAAGACTAGGTGACAAGGACTCCTATTTATTACAATTTGATTGTGTTTTTTTAAGAGATAACTCTAATCTTTTAAATGTTAAATTTTGATTTTATTTAGTGCATTATTTTTAAATAGATTTGCTTCTTGTATATATCTTCTTACCATTTGAGTTGTTTTATGACCAGTCATTGCCATAATACTTCTTTCATCTGCACCAATTTCAGCTGTTGATGTTGCAAATCCAGATCTTAAACTATGACCTGCGTATTTTGTTTTGTCCAACCCAGCTAATGATGCATATTTTTGTATTGTTAAAGCTACTGTTTTGTCAGATATATTGAATATTTTACCTTTTTTAATATTTGCATGTACAATCCATTCTTTTAAAGATTCAACAGGGCAATAGATTTTATTTTCGAAGTAGGGTATTGCCTTAGTCATACCAAGGCCAGTTTGGTCTGTCTTTGACCTTTTTACCAATATTTTTACTCCTTCATTAACAAAATCAATATCCTCATATTCAATTGATACTAATTCTGACCTTCTGAACCCACCTGCAAATCCTATAAGTAATAAAGCACGATTTTGATATTTTTTATAATCATTTTTTTCTTCATTTATTACATTAATAATTAATTTTAAATTATTGATTAATAACGGTTTTTTTGCTATTTGCTTAACTCCCATTCTTCTCTTTATTCCCATCAAATTTTCAGCGATGATTGGATGTTTTGTATCAATATAGTGCCCTCTTAATCTATGAATAACTTTTATTGAGGCTAATCTTCGTTTTAAAGTACTAAATTTACTAAAAGAGCTTAAATGAGTTAGGTATAAAGCTAAAACTTTTGGATCACTTGGCATTGATGAAAAGCCATTTTTTGTACAGAAACTTGAAAAATCTCTAAAATCAGATTTATAAGCTCTTAATGTATTGTTTGCTTTAGAATTTTTTAGATTCTTTAAAGTCTCTAATTCAAGGCTTTTAACGTCTGTTATTAGTTCATTCATATTTTTTTCCGATAACCATTAATTATCGGAAGTTATATAATAGGTGATTTTTAATGTCAATAGTTTAAATTAATAAGTTATGGGTTCAATTGATGGTGAAATTCCTGCGGTATGGTTTTTAATAAGCTCAATTGGTTTCGGTATATTAACTTTTATCCAATATCGAAACACTGGTAAGAGTTTAAATACAATATTTTTATTTATAATGGCTATTATATTCTTAGCTAGTTACGTAATTTTAATGATACCACGCTAAAAATCGATGAAAGGAACAAAGTTTCAATTAAAAGTTTGGAAATACCTTAAAACAATACCAAAAGGTAAGGTAAAAACCTATAAAGAGGTAGCTATTGGCATAAAAAGTCCTAAATCAGCTCGTGCTGTGGCTAATGCTTGTGCTAAAAACCCATATGCTCCAAAAATACCTTGTCATAGGGTAATCAGGTCTGATGGAGCTCTTGGAGGCTACTCAGGAAGAGGTGGAATTAAGCAAAAGCTTAGACTTCTTAGATCTGAAAAAGTAGTGATTTAGCCCTATTTTAAAGCTTTTTTAATGTAAAAAAGCTAATAAAACCAAAGTTTTTTGATGTTTTTGCTAATTTTTCCATCAAATTGGATAATTCACCCTTCAGTTGTACTAAATATTAACCTATGCCTAAAATAGACCCCTATATGGACGTTTAAATGGTATATTCGGTTAGTGCATCGCTCTACTAATCAACTATATCAACGCTTTTAGACCACCCTATTTATTCATGATTTTATATATTCTGATGTGTAAAAAGTCTTGATTTTAAAGGATAATTTGATATCTGCAAATTTTGTTAAAAATTTTACTTAATTAATCTAAAACAATTTTCTTTTAATTAAATAAAATCAATTTCAATTAAGTTTTTTAGAAAATTTATATTTAATAAATATCTAATAATTACAATAGTTTACATATTACAATTAATGTAATACTTTAAGTATTAGTAAATAAATAATACCTATTATTTAATCTTTTTAATCAAGTTCTCTCTTCTCGAAATATAGATGCCACTTAATACAATGATAAATAATCCTAAGAAAGTCCAATTATCTGGAAAATCACTAAAGAAGTAGTAGCCTATGATAATGTTGGTAATAATCTCAAAATAGCTAAATGGGGCTAATTTAGAGGCATCAGCATATTTAAGTGATAATATTAAAAATAAATGACCGATACAGGCAAATATCCCAATCGCAGCCATCATAGACCACTGATTTAAAGTAGGCGTAACCCAAACAAATGGCATTATTGTGGAAACTATTATGGCCCCTACTATACCAGTTAATAACAAAGTTAATAAAGGGTTGTCTGAAGTACTTAATTTACGGGTAATAATTAAATAAAATCCATACATTATTCCAGTACCAAGAGCAGCTATACTTGCAAAGTTAATTTCTAAAATCCCGGGTCTTATAACTACTAATGAACCTATAAATCCAATAATTACAGCAGACCATCTTCTAAAACCGACCTTTTCTCCCAAAAAAATTGGAGAGAAAGCTGTAACAATTAAAGGTGCAACAAAAGCTAAAGTTAATGCTTTTGCTAAAGAAATTACTGAAATTGAATAAAAAAAACAGATATTAGCTGTTAAAAGAATTAGACCCCTTATAAATTGTAATTTTGGTTTATCTGTCCAAACAAGATTTTTTCTAAAAAAGAAAAACATAATCGGAAGAGTAAATGCAACTGTAAAAAAATACCTCGCCCATGTAATTTGCAAAACAGGAAGATCTGCACTCAAATATTTTGCAAATCCATCCATAATAGGAAGCATTACCCACGCTAAAAGATTGAAAGTTATAGCCTTCATGAACTTAAAGGATATAGATTAATTGAAGTATTTTAAAGCAAAGAATACAACAATTGGAATAGTTATAAAGGACATTAAAGTTGAAATAACTATTGTACTAGCAACACTATCAACAATTTTTTTTGGTGAATAGATGCTGCCAACTAAATAGTTCAATATAGCACTGGGCATTGCACTTTGTATAAGTAAAACACCCGCGGCCAGTCCAGATAAATCAAAATTATAAATTAAAGCAAATGCTATTAAGGGTCCTATTATTACCCTACATAAGGATAAAATAATTGAGTTTTTCAATGAAAATTTAAATTTAGTAAGAGCAATACCTAATGACATTAAAACTAAGAAAATTGTTGCGTATGTTAAAAGGAATGTTGTGTTTTCAAGAAATAAAGGGGTGTCAATTTCAAAATATAAAAAGAAAACAGATACAAAAATAGCGTACACAGGTGGACTTTTAATTAAAATATCAAAAGAAAAACTTTTTTTTGCTAAAAAAACACCAAGCGTAAAATGAAACAAAATTATGACCGATGCTATAGCAGAAGCAACACCAAGACCCTGAGTACCATATGCAAAAAGACAAATTGGTACACCCATATTACCTGTATTTGGTAGAATTAAAGGAGGAAGCTCCATACTTAAATCCTTTTTAAGAAAAAAAAGAAGAAAAAGCCCAACAATTGCAAAACCAGCAATCATTATTATAGCATAAATAAAATAATGAATAAAAATACTTAAAGTAATTCCTGTTGTTGTTACTGTATAAAAAATCATTGCTGGTGTACCAATGTTTCCGGCAAAATTTGTTATAAAATTAGTATCGAATTTAGGGTTTTTCTTACCAAGATAATAACCAACACCAATAACAAAAAAAACAGGAAAAATAACCTCAAAAATTTTAATATAAATTTCCATTAATTATATAATCTAATTAATGTTGGAAATTTTAAAATATTTCTATTCTTTCTAAACATCGATAAACAATTTCTTGCATTTTTCTCAGATGTTTTATGGGTAATTATAACAATAGTAGCTGAATTTTTTTTTTTATCAGGTGTTTGTATAATTCTTTTTACAGAAATTTTATATTTAGCCAGTCGATTAGTTATAGAAGATAAAACACCTTGTTTATCTTTAACTTCAAATCTTAAATATAAAGAATTTGAGTAGTCATCATTGTTAAAACTCTTTACAATTTTTCTTTTATTTGAGGAAATTCCAAAGGGATATTTTATATTTCCTCTAAGAATAGGCAGTAAATCTGATAATAAAGAGGATGAAGTAGGTCCTGGTCCTGCTCCCTCCCCTTGAAGTATACTTTCTCCCACGGGTTTTCCTTCAGTAATCACAGCGTTCATGACACCATTTACATTCCCTATATATGTGTCTTTGCTAACTAAACACGGATGAACAGTTTCAAATAATCGATCATTTATCATTTCAGACATACCAAGCAACTTAATTCTAAGATTTAATTGATTTGCAATTTTAATATCTTTTAGATCAATATTTTCTATACCTTCCATAATACATTTGTGATGTGAAATTTGATTATTGAATGCAAGAGCTGATAAAATCCTAACTTTTGCAAAAGCATCAAACCCATTCAAATCTAATTTAGGATTATCTGGTTCAGCATAACCAAGTTTTTGCGCTTTTTTTAAGACTTTATCAAAAGTCTCATTTGAATTTTCCATCTCTGTTAGAATATAATTGGTTGTTCCATTTAAAATTCCATACACTTTCTTTATCTTATTTGTTGCTAAACCCTCTTTAATCGTTCTAAGTATTGGAATTCCTCCAGCAACAGAGGCTTCAAATTCTAAATTTACGTTATTCTTCTCAGCTAATTTAGCTAATTCATTTCCATGTTTTGCAATTAAAGCTTTATTCGGTGTAATAACATTAACCTTGTTTTTTAAAGCCATTACAACAATTTTTTTTGAAATTCCATCGGATTGACCAATAGACTCAAATAAAATGTCTATCTTCTTTTCTTTTAAAATTTTAAAAGGGTTGGTGTAAAAAATTTTTTTATTAATACTATATTTTCTTTTTTTATTTCTATTTTTTGCAGAAATTGCAACGATATTTATCTTTTTTCCTGTTTTAATTTCTATTTCTTTTTTTTTTAGTCTTAATTCATTGTAAAGATAAATGCCTACCTGACCCAAACCAACAATTGCGATATTAACTATTTTATTCATCTATATTTGGGTAATCACTGTTATCTACGTAAATTTTTAAATTTGATTTAAATTCTTCAAAAGTTAAATCTTTTGAAAACTTTATTTCTTTCTCAGTTTGAACAGGGGCACAAGAAATAACTAGTAATAAAATCAATAATGGTAATTTTTTCATAATAATCCCTCACTAATTTTATAACCAAATTTCAAATTCATATTTTGAACCGCTTGACCTGCTCCTCCTTTAATAAGATTATCAATGGCTGATAAAATTATAATCTTATCTTTAAATTTAGTTTTGCAGACTGAAATAAAGCAATAATTAGTATTCATAACGTCATTTGTGCTCAAAAAAGAGTTAACACTTTTTACTTTTACAAATTTATTCTTTTTATGAAATTTTTTCAAAATATTTTGTACTTTATTTAGAGTAATGCCTGGTTTTAAATCCAAATAGATAGTACTCAAAATTCCTCTAAACATTGGAATAATATGGGGTGTAAATGTAAAATTAATTTTTGAAGAAGTATAATTTTTTAGTTCTTGTTGAATTTCAGAATTATGTCTATGAAACCCTACACCATACGCACTAAGAGATTCGTATAAATTCTTGTTTTTAAATTTTATATGTACACCTCTTCCCGCTCCAGAATATCCAGATTTAGAGTCTATAATGATGTTCTTTAAGTTGATCGATCTTTTTTTAACTAATGGAACAAGTGGTAAAAGTATTGATGTGGGATAACAACCTGGACACCCAATAATGCTAAATTTTTTAACTAATTTTCCTGTTATTTCAGGTAAAGCATAAATGCTATTTTTTATGTTACTTAACGCTTTATGTTTTAGTTTATACCACTTTAAATATTCAGAACCTTTTTTTAATCTAAAATCTGCAGCTAAATCAATTAAAGTATTTTTCTTTAATAAATCTTTTGAGATTTCTTGAGCTTCTCCATTCGGAAGAGTGGTAAATATAATATCAACATAACTTAAGTATTTTTTATTGTATTTTGTAATTCTTGGTAGTTTTTTTGACTTCAACGAGTCATCGTAAGATGAAATTTTTTTTCCAACTGAGGAATTTCCACATAAATACTTTATATTAACATTCTTATGTTTATTTAATAGTTTAATTAATTGAACACCAATATATCCAGTTGATCCAACAATCAGTACATTAAGCTTAGGCATTTTATACTATAACAGTTAAAAGTTAAAAAAGAATTATCTTTTAGAAAATTGAAAGCTTCTTCTAGCTTTTTTACGTCCAGGTTTTTTTCTTTCAACTGATCTGGAGTCTCTAGTGGTTAATTTTTCGGTTTTAAGTGTTGATTTCAATTTTTCATCAAATAAAACTAAGGCTTTAGAAATGCCGTGTACCATTGCTCCTGCTTGTCCTGTTGGACCTCCACCTTTTACACTACATTTTACATCGTATTCTGTTGCTTGATTTATAAGTTCAAAAGGTCTTACAATTTGCATTTTATGATTATCACTCGAAAAATAATCGCTAAAAAGTTTACCATTTACATAAATCTTACCTGAACCTTTTTTTAACCAAACTTTAGCTATTGAAGTTTTTCTTCTTCCAGTAGCGTACTTACTATCTTTGAAGTCGAGCTTTATCTTAGGGGCTTTAGTTGAAGTTTGAGTATTTTCCATTTTAATTTCGTGCTATATTTTTAGAATTCAATTTATTTAGTTGTATAACTTGAGGATTTTGAGCTGAGTGAGGATGGTCATTTCCAACATATATTTTCAATTTAGTAAGTTGTTTTTTTCCCAAAACTCCACCTGGAAGCATTCTTTTTACTGCAAGTTTTAGAGCTTCACCTGGTTTTTTTTTAGCAAGATTTTCAGGTGTAGTCTCTTTTATTCCACCAGGGTGACCTGTGTGTCGATAATATTTTTTATTTTGAAATTTATTTCCAGTAAATTTGATTTGCTCTATATTTTTAACAACTACAAAATCACCATCATCCATATGTGGTGTAAAAGTCGTTTTATTTTTACCTCTAATAATTTTCGATATAACAGTTGCTAGTCTGCCAACTACTGCATTTTTGGCATCAATTTCATACCAATTAGAAGATAATTGATCTTTTTTAAGGAATTTTGTCATTGTGCCAGGATTAATACTATTAATGAGATCAAAGTCAAATTGATATTTATATTGTTTTAAGCCTTTTTTTTGTTATATTAAGTATGCCGATTTGTTCCTATTGCGGGCTTACAGCTAAAGAGGAAATCATCATACAAACTCGGTAGGTATTTGAACTATATTGTGCGCCTTGCATAAAGCTAAAGCACTAAAAAAGGAGTAAAATGAGTAAAAAAAGAAATAATCCTGAAACCATTGCCATACATGGTGGTGATTACAGAAGTGACCCAGCAACTAATGCTGTTGCTGTTCCAATATATAGAACAACATCATATCAATTTCAAAGTACTGAACATGCAGCAAATTTATTCGCATTAAAAGAATTTGGAAATATATACACTAGAATAATGAATCCTACTAATGATGTTTTGGAAAAAAGAATTGCAGCATTAGAAGGTGGATTATCTTGTGTAACAGTTTCATCTGGACAAACAGCATCAAGTTTTGCAGTTTTAAATGTTGCTCAATCAGGTGATAATATTGTAAGTTCTACAGATCTTTACGGCGGAACAGTTTCATTATTTACACATACGTTGAGTAAACTTGGAATTGAAATAAGATATGCCGATCCAAGTGATCCTAAAAACTTTGAAAAGGCAATAGATGATAAGACCAGAGCTTTTTATGGTGAAACATTACCTAATCCATATTTAAGAGTATTCCCTATCAAGGAAGTTTCTGATATTGGAAGAAAATATAATATTCCACTGATAATGGATAATACTGCCGCGCCAGTAATATGTAAACCAATAGAACATGGAGCGGCTGTTGTTATACATTCATTAACAAAATATATTGGAGGACATGGAACTGCTGTTGCTGGGAGCATAGTTGATAGTGGTAACTTTGACTGGACTGCAGATCCTAAAAGGCAACCTCTATTTAATGAGCCCGATGCAAGTTATGGAGGTGTAGTTTGGGGAAAAGCTGTACCAGAATTAACTGGAGCAAATGTACCTTTTGCAGTCAGAGCAAGAGTTTGTTTGCTTAGAGATTTAGGTTCAGCTTTAGCACCAGATAATGCTTTTGCTATAATCCAAGGTCTTGAAACAGTGGCTCTAAGAATGAAACAACATTGCGAGAATGCTGAAAAAGTAGTTAATTTCTTAAAAAAACATAAAGAAGTTACTAAAGTTATATATTCAACTGAACATGAAAAGAAAATTGCTGATAGAGTTAAACAATATCTTAAAGGTGGAAATGGACCAATGGTTGGTGTTGAACTCAAAGGTGGTATTGAAGCTGGAAAAAAATTTATTGAGTCTTTAAAAATGTTCTATCATGTAGCAAACATTGGTGATGCAAGAAGTTTAGCTATACACCCTGCTAGTACTACTCATAGTCAATTAAACGAAAAAGAGTTAGCAGCATCAGGCGTGACCCAGAGTTATGTTAGACTTTGTATAGGTATTGAGCACATTGATGATATTATTGATGATTTAGATCAAGCCTTGAACAAGTCATCGAAAGGAAGTTTAAAAGCTGTTAGTTAAATTTTGTATTTAAATAAAAAAAATAGATACTTGAGCTAACTAAAAAAATTGAACTTATTTGGTGTAGAGATGCAACATAAATCTGTGCACCATATAAGATTGTAAAAATACCTAATATAATTTGAAGAATTATAAATATTCCCAAATAATTAATTGATTTATATAAATCGTGCATCTTGTTTCTATAAATCTTATAGAAAATTAAAATATAAAAAATTCCTATTAAGTAAGCTAGATTACGATGAATAAATTGTACTAATGAGGGATCACTAAGAGCCGCAACTTTAAATAGATTATTAAAATTATTATCATCAGGAAAATATGAACTACCCATTAAGGGCCATGAATTATAGATTTTTCCTGCATCCATACCAGAAACAAAGGCACCAATTGAAATTTGTAAAAAAATTAGGATTAAAAATAATAAAGGAATAAGTGTATTCAGTTTACTTGTTGTGTTTCTTGATACGTTAATTTTTAGATAATTCCAATATATTAAAGATAAAATAAAAAAAGCAATAATTAAATGTAAAGATAGCCTGAAGTGACTTACATCTACTCTATCAACTAATCCACTACTAACCATGTGCCAGCCAATGAAACCTTGAAAACATATGAGAAAAAAAATTAAATATAGATTTAATAATTTAGTAATCTTAATTTTAAAAGAAAAATAAATTAGTGGTATTAAATATGCAAGACCAATCAGTCTTCCAAGAAATCTGTGGGCCCATTCCCACCAAAAAATAACTTTAAACTCACTTAAAGTCATATTATAGTTTTGTAACTGAAATTCAGGGATTTGTTTGTAAAGATTAAAATAAACAATCCAATCATTTTGATTAATAGGTGGAAAAAAACCAGAGAATAATTCCCATTCGGTTATTGAAAGACCTGAGTCTGTAAGTCTTGTTAAGCCACCAACTATTATCATAAAAGATATAATCCAAAACATTACAATTAACCAAATTGATAATTGATTATTTATTTTTGTATTTGCTGTATACATGTGGGAATAAATATAATAATTTTCATATTATCCAAATATATAAATGTCGCCTTTAAAAAGAAAAAAACTTAATAAAATAAGATCGAAGTTAGATAAATTAGATAATTCATTGATTAAAATAATTAAACAAAGAACTAATCTTGTTAATCAAGTTTTAAAACTTAAAGACAAAAAAAAAGAAATTATTGACAATAAAAGAATTAAAATAATTTTGAAAAATATAAGAAAAAAATCTCTAGCAAATAAGATAGACCCTAAAATTACCAATCGTATATGGAAAAATATGATTTGGTCTTATATTGATTACGAAAAAAGAAATTTTAAAAGAAAATAATTATTTACTGTGCGGGGGAAGTTTTTTTTCAACAAAAACTTCGTGTTTTCTAGTACTCGGATTATATTTACGCGCTGAGAGTTTAACTTTAGCTTTTTCACCACCCGCTGGTTTTTTTACATAATAAAAAAATGGACTGTCTGGTTTGCTTTCAGGAACCAATCTAACTTTTATGTGTGTTTTTTTTGCCATTATTTATAATTTTTTAAATTTTTTACAATTTTAGAAATTTTTAAAACTTTATTTTTAAAATTATTCGCTCTTATAGAATTATTTGAAATTTCGTCAAGGTTTAAAGTATCTTTATTATTTATATTATCTAAGATTTTTTTAACTCCATTAATGGTCATGCCTTGGTCTTTAAGAAGAAATTTTATTTTTTTTAAGATATTGATAGTTTTTTGATCATAATATCTTCTATTAGAATTTAGTAATTTTGGCTTAACTTGTTTAAATTGTTTTTCCCAAAATCGAATAGTGTGAGTTGAAAAAACTCCTTTTTTTTTTGAATTTAATTTTAAAATTTCAGCTACTTCCCCTATTGTTTTATAAGCATTCTCAGATTTATCAGTCATTTTTATTTATAAATTCCTTAAATTCTTTTGAAGGTTTAAATAAAACCACATTTCTACTCGAAATAACTTTAGATTCTTTAGTTTTTGGATTTCTACCAACTCTGGAATTTTTTTTTCTTATGGAAAAAGTTCCAAATCCTGATAATTTAAGTTTTTTTTCCTCTTTTAAGTTAAGAATTATTGTTGAAAAAAAATCATTTATAAGATTTTCAGATACTAGTTTTGAAAAGCCTAATTGCATATAAATTTGATTGATTAAGTCTTTTTTAGTTAAATTTATTCTCATCTTTTAAATGTTATGCTTTATTTTTTCTATCAAATTACCATTAACGATCTTATTACAAACATCTAAAGAATTTGAAAACCCAATAAAATCAGTGCCACCATGACTTTTCACAACTGGGGAGTCTAAGCCTAAAAAAATTGCACCATTATACAGTCTTGGATCTAGTCGGTTTTTAAATTTTTTCAAATTATAATAATTTAAAATAGAAGAAATTTTTCCTATAAATGAACCAGTCATTGCTTTTTTTAATTCTTTAACAATAAAATTTGCAGTTCCCTCTGCAGTTTTTAAGGCTATATTACCAGTAAATCCATCTGAAATAATTACGTTTATTTCACCATCCATAATTTGATTACCTTCAATATAACCTGCAAAATTATAATTTTCTGATTTTTTATTACTCAATATCTTAAATGTTTCTTTAATAGTTTCATTTCCTTTAAGTTCTTCAGAACCTATATTTAATAAGCCTATATTCGGTTTTTTTTCAGGATATAAAGATGTGTAAAGAGATGCACCCATAATTGAAAAATCAAATAAATTTTTTGAGCTACACTCTATATTAGCGCCTAAATCTAGCACAACACTCATTCCATTTTTATTGGGCCATAATGCTGATAATGCAGGCTTATCAATATCTTGTATCATCTTAAGATTTAATTTTGCAATTACTAGCAAAGCTCCTGTATTGCCTGCAGAAATAACTATATCTGCCTCTTTTTTTTTGACACTTTCAATTGCTAGCCACATACTTGTGTCTTTACCCTTTTTTGCTGCTTCCAAAGGACTATCTGTGCTCAAAACAAGATTTTCTGTATGAATTATCTCGTAATATCGACTTTCAATTTCATCTTTAAGCAATGAAATAATCTTATTTTTATCGCCAAAAATTTTAAAAAAATTTCCTTTGTTCTTTTTATGATTGTGAATTATGCCATTGATAACTTTATTAGGTGAATTGTCTCCACCCATTGCATCAACTGCAATTTTAATTAAATCAGCCATTACTTAATATTAAATTATTTAATCTTTAGGGTCTATAACTTGACGGCCTTTATACATACCAGTTTTTAAATCTAAATGGTGAGATAATCTGTATTCACCTGATTTTTTATCTTCAACGACATTTTTAGCTGAAAATTTCATATTCTTAGCTCTTCTCATCCCAGTCCTTGATGGAGTTTGTTTACGTTTTGGAACTGCCATAATTATGAGTTAATTACACTTTTTAAATAAGAATTCAAAGTGTTTTTTGATAAATTTAAACAATAATTATTGAAATAATCTACTAAATGTTCAATATTTTTAAAGTTTTCCAAAAATTTGGATAAAATTTTTATCTTCTTGGAATCCTCTAAATCATCCCAAAAATGGATATCAGAAACAATGGCATGAAAAACATTAATATAATCTTTCATCTTTTTATTGATAGATTGATCACCATATCCAATTTCTCTTATACTTAATTCTAGCTGTCTAAAATTAAAATCATATATTTCTTGTAATTTTTTTTCATTTTCCTCAGATTTAAATACTTTTAAAAAAAAAGCAAAATGGAATAAGAAAACTAACAATCTATCATTAAAACTATCCTGTTTATCAAGACTTTTGTATAATGTTTTATTTGTAGTTAATTTGATCAATTTGTTATAAAAATATATGTAATTCATCTCATGAAAATTTTATTAATTATTCTAACAATATTTTTAACTAGTTGTAAATTGAATAAAATTGTGAATCACCATGGAATTCACAACCTTGAGATTAAAAGTAAAGAATTATTTATTTATAAATCAAATATTAACGAAATTAATAAATTACTAGGACCACCTTCATCAACAAGTTATTTTAATAATAAAATACTAGTTTATTTAGAAAGAAAAACATCCAACTCAAAACTACACAAACTTGGGAAAAAAAAATTAATTTCTAATAATGTTTTGTTATTGGAAGTTAATAATAGAGGTATGTTGGTAGATAAAAAATTTTTCAATAAAGAGGATATTAATAAGATGGAATTCTCAAAAAAAATTACAAATGTAGACGTTGGAAAAAGATCATTTATTTATAAGACTCTATCAGGAGTAAGAGCAAAAATTAATGACCCTCTAGGAAAAAAAAGAGGGACGATAACAGGTAATTAATTTATCCAGCTATAACCGCTAACAATAGCAACGCTACTATGTTAGTGATCTTAATCATAGGATTTACAGCAGGTCCAGCAGTATCTTTATAAGGGTCTCCAACAGTATCTCCTGTTACAGCTGCCTTATGAGCCTCTGAGCCTTTACCTCCATGATTTCCATCTTCTATATATTTTTTTGCATTATCCCATGCGCCACCACCAGCAGTCATTGATACTGCAACAAAAAGTCCAGTTATAATAACACCTAAAAGCATAGCTCCTACAGAAGCAAGCGCAGCAACCTGGCCACCAATTGAAAGAATTATGAAATATAATACCACGGGTGAAAGTACAGGTAGTAATGATGGAATGATCATTTCCTTGATAGCTGCAACTGTTAATAAATCGACTAATTTAGCATAATCAGGTTTTTGTTTTCTTTTCATGATACCAGGGTATTTTTTAAATTGTCTTCTTACTTCGACAACTACAGCACCACCTGCTCTACCTACAGCCTGCATTCCCATTGATCCAAATAAATATGGCAACATACCACCAATTAATAATCCAACTACAACATAAGGATTTGATAAATCAAAAGTTACTACAATTCCTTCTAATGCAGATCCTGCTTCTTTTGAGAAGTGTTTTATATCTTCTGTATAAGCAGCAAATAAAACTAATGCACCTAAGCCAGCTGAACCAATTGCATATCCTTTAGTTACAGCTTTAGTTGTATTTCCTACAGCATCTAATGTGTCAGTCGTTTTTCTTACTTTTTTATCAAGATTAGACATTTCAGCAATACCACCTGCATTGTCTGTTACTGGTCCATACGCATCTAGTGCTACAACCATTCCAGCTAATGCCAACATTGTTGTGACAGCAATAGCAATTCCAAAAAGTCCAGCAATAGAATTAGTAATTAAAATACCTGCAACGATAATTATGGCTGGAATTGCAGTTGCTTCCATAGATACTGCTAATCCTTGAATTACGTTTGTTCCATGTCCTGTTGTGGATGATAAAGCAACTGATTTAACTGGTCTATAACCAGTTCCAGTATAATATTCAGTGATCCATATTAATAAGCCTGTAATTACAAGACCAATTACTCCACAATAATATAAATCCTTACCATTAAAAGTTTTGTCATTTACAGTATATTCATTTGAAAAACCAATTACATGATCAGTAACCGGCCAAAGAATTAACAATGAAGCTACTGCAGATACTATAAAACCTTTATATAAAGCATTCATTACATTGTTATTTTTTCCAAGTTTTACAAAGAAAGTTCCAATAATTGATGTAATTAAACATGCAGCACCAATTGTTAAAGGATAAACCATCATATTTAAATCGCCAATGAAAAAAATGGATGAAAGGACCATTGTTGCAACAATAGTAACAGCATAAGTTTCAAATAAATCTGCAGCCATACCAGCACAGTCTCCAACATTATCTCCAACATTATCTGCAATTACTGCAGGGTTTCTTGGATCATCTTCAGGTATACCTGCTTCTACTTTACCAACTAGATCGGCACCAACATCAGCACCTTTTGTAAAAATTCCACCACCTAATCTTGCAAAAATTGAAATTAAAGATGCACCAAACCCTAATGCAACAAGCGCATTAACTATCTCTCTCTCATCAACTTCAAATTTTAGTAATAAAAAATAATAAACTGCAATTGCTAATAGGGCTAAACCTGCAACTAACATACCTGTAACAGCACCAGATTTGAAAGCAACAGAAAGTCCCTCTGCTAAACCTTTTCTCGATGCTTCTGCAGTTCTGACATTTGCTTCTACAGAAACTAGCATACCAACATAGCCAGCAATTCCAGATAAGGCAGCACCAATTAAATAACCTAGACCAACAAGTGGACTAAAAGCAATACTAACAATAACTAAAACTACAACACCAACAATAGCTATAGTTTTATATTGTCTTGCAAGATATGCTTTTGCTCCAATTTGAATTGCTGAAGCAATGTCTTGCATTTTTGAATTTCCTGCACTTGAATTAAGAATATTTTTTCCAGTTAAAAATCCATAAACAATAGATAATAAACCTGCTACAATTGTATATAATAAAATAGTTTCTGCTGTTGAGTTCATATAAACCTTAAGTTGTTGGTTGTTAATTTTTAAGCCCGGACAATACAAAAAAAGATGAAAAAGACAATGATTAACTTTCAGAATTGATGAATATAACCTTTATTTTTTGCCTCAATTTGCTTATTTTTTAAATTGATAATCTTAGATTTATTTTTACCAGATATAATCTTACCGATTTTAGTAATTTTGACACCTGTATTTTTTGATATTTTATTAATGATTCTCGATTTAACGGGGCTGGCTGTAAAAAGTATCTGATAATCATCACCTTTAGATGTAATGTCTATCTTTTTGAAATTTTTAATCTTCATTAATAGATTTAAAGTTTTTGATACAGGAATTTTTTTTTCAAAAATATGAAAGGAGAAATTTTGTCTATTAATCATTTTTTTTAAGTCATCAATTAGGCCATCTGAAATATCAATTGAAGTATTTGCTAAATTTAAAAGATTTTTAATTAATTTGATTTGAAGATCAGGTTCATAATATTTTTTAATAAAAAATTTAGACATCTTGTTATCAACTTTGATTTTGCCTTTAAGTATTTGAAGACCAATAAAACTATCACCTAAATTTCCAGTTACATAAATATCATCATCTAATTTAGATCTATTCCTATAAACTATATGATTTGAGTAACCTAATGAAGTAATAGTAAAACTTAACTTGTTTGAAAAAGTCGTATCTCCTCCGCATAAACTTATATCATATTTTTTTTGTTCATTTTTAAGTGATTTCATAATTTTTGATAAATTTTTTTTTGTAAAATTTTTTTTGTTACCAGATCCTGAAATAAAATAAAATTTTGGTTTAACTCCCTTACAAATCAAATCAGATATTGATGATCTTAAAATTTTTTTAATTACAAGATCAGGAGATTTAAAATCTATGAAATGTGTATTTATGTTGTAAGTATCAACTGAAATAACCAATTTTTTCTTTTTATCAAAAAAAACATCATCGTTTAAATTAAGAGCAGATACATTATGCGTAGATAATTTAGAAAAAAAATTATTAATTAATTCAAATTCATGCATTATTTGATCTCAATTTTTTACCTAAATCATCTAATAAAGCATTTAGATATTTTGTTTGAGAATCTTCAAGAAAAAAATTGGAGGAATTCAAATATTCTTTAATAATAATGTTAATTGATAAATTAGGTTTATACATAAATTCATAAGTTGCAGCTTTAAGAATAGTTTGGAAAATTTTATCTAATTTCTTAAAAATAAACTGATCACCAAGTTTATTGTTTAATTCATCTAAAATAAGATCATTTCTTTCAATAGTCCCCAAAACAATATCTTTGATAAATTTCTTAAACCTGTGTTTTGGGAAATCTAAGTGATTATCATCGTTATAAAACTTGCCATAAAGTTTTTGAATTATGATTACTCTAGGATTATTTTTTGGCTTAAAATGTGTTTTCATTTCTGTGATAAAATTGAAATTACTGCATTTGCAGCCTCAGCACCTTTATTTTTTCTGACTTTAGCTTGTTTCATATTAAGACAAGTGATAACGCCATTACCAATAGGTTTTTTTTGGCTTACAGATATATCCATTATTGCATTAGTGGATGCTTGTGAAATAAAATCAAAATGGGGTGTTTGACCTTTGATAACACAACCTAAAGCCAAAAATGCATCAAATTTTTTTAAATTTTTTGAGATAGTAACTGGAATTTCAAACACACCAGGTACTCTAATAATTTTTACTCGATTTGACCTTGGTAAATTTGTTAGAGCACTTTTAAGTAATCCATCACTTATATCTTTATAATAATTAGCTAGAACAATTAAAATTTTTTTATTCATTATATCAATTCCTGTTTTTTAATCTTAATTCCGTAACCATCAAGTCCAATAACTTTTTTTAAAGACCTAGTAATTAATATCATATTTTTAATCTTAAGATCCTTAATTATTTGTGCTCCAATTCCATAATTTTTAATTGATTTGTCATTTCCTTTTTTTATAAATTCTTTGTTTTTATATTTTTTTAATGTCTGAGATACTGACCTTAGATTCGAATCTTTTATAAACACTAAAACACAATTATGGTATTTTTTGAAATAATCTAAAGTTTTATTAAATGAATTTGGTAGCTTTTGATTTATTAAATAATTTTGAACAATATTAGATGAAATTACTCTTACTCTTGGAGTGATACCTCTTTTGATTTTACCTTTTATAAGAGCAAAATGTTCCGCACCATCTAATAAATTCTCATATATTCTAATATTATATTTTTGGTTTTTTACTTTGATTTGACTCTGCTTTTTTAACCTTATAAGTTTCTCTTTCTTTAGTCTATAAGCTATCAAATCTTCTATTTTTCCAATTTTAAGCTTATGTTTTTCTGCAAAATTAAATAAATCTTGACCTTTTGCCATTGTACCATTTTCATTCATAATTTCACAAATAACTGCTGAATTATTTTTTTTTGCTAATTTCGATATATCAACAGAGGCCTCTGTATGACCTGCTCTTACAAGAACACCTCCATCTTTAGCAATAATTGGAAAAACATGTCCGGGTGATACTATTTCTTTTTTATTAACATTTTTTTTAGATGCAATCTTAATTGTTTTGGCTCTATCCTTAGCTGATATACCTGTTGTAATCCCCTTTTTTGCTTCTATAGAAATTGTAAAAGCTGTCTTATTTCTTGATTGATTAACAGGTGACATCAACGATAAATTCAATTTCTTGGCCTGCAAGCTATCTAGTGCTAGACAAATCAAACCACGACCATATTTTGCCATGAAATTAATATTTTTTGCTGTTGAGTCTGATGATGATATCACTAGATCACCCTCATTTTCCCTTTTTTCATCATCAACCAGAATGAACATGCCTCCCTTTTTAGCAACATTAATTATAGTTTCTATAGGTGCAAAATTATTTTTTTTCATAAAAATAATTTCTAACGTATTTAGACAAGATATCTATCTCAATATTTACCAAATCATATTTATTGAGTTTTGATAAATTAGTTTCTTTATAGGTGTGTGGGATAATCCAAATTTGAAAACCTTTTTTGGTTACTTTTGAAATTGTAAGTGATATTCCATTTACACAGATTGAAGCCTTTTCAATAAGATGTTTTCTCTCTTTTTTTGGTATCTCAAAGTCAAAAATAAATGATTTATCAATTTTTTTAATATTTAAAACTTTCGCGACTGTATCAACATGACCTTGACAAATATGTCCTGAAATTTTAGTTCCATATTTCAATGGTAACTCTAAGTTAATTGTATCTTTCTTCTTTATATATCTAAATTTAGAGCGGTTTATTGTCTCTTTTGAAAGATAAAATTCCATCAATTTAGATCTATAAGAAATCAAAGTTAAACAGACACCATCACATGCAACTGATAATCCAATATCTTTTTTTGATACTTTCAGTTTACTTTTTATAAATATATTAATTCCTTTAGGTCTTTTTGCAATTTTTTCAATTGTACCTTGATTATATATTATTCCATTAAACATATTAATTTTTATATAATGTTATTTTATTATTTCCTAAATTAAGTTTTAAGTTAATCTTTTTTTTATATTTCTGTTTTAACAAATTTAAGCTATTAAAGTATAGATATTCTGATTTTTTTGAGAGTCTTTTATTGCTTTTGTATAAATAAAATCTATTAAAAATTTTATTTTTCAATAGATGGTTAGTTAATTCATCGCCACCCTCTATTAATAAATTTCTGCAATTCATTTTATAAAGTTTTTTTAATAGAATTTTGGTATCAAATCTTCCTTGATTATCAATTTTAGAATATATCAAATTTATTCCTCTTTTTTTAAAATTTAAAATTTGGGATTTACTTGCCTTATTGTAAAAAATAATAGTATTAGATTTATTAGCTGTATTTATTATATAGCTATTGATATTTGTATTAAGCTTATTATCTAAAATAATTCTTTTTGGAGAGTATTTCTTTAACCCCTTTAACCTGCAATTTAATTTAGGATCATCATTATTTAAAGTTTTATATGAAATCATTAATGAATCATTCTTATATCTTAATAGATGAGTAAATTTATCAGCCTTGACGTTAGTAATTTTTCTATCCAATTTGCTATAAATTAGATTATTTTTTGAAAGAGCAATTTTACCAGTAACATATGGCAATTTTTTTTTTCTATTAAAAAAATATGTTGAGTAAAAATTTTTAACTTTTTCTCCTAAAAGACCTTTTTTTACTTTAATTTTTTTTGAACTTAAAATTTTAAAACACTTGTTTCTAACTCTAACATCAATATCTGGAACTGAATAAATAACCTCTGAAATTTTAGATTTTACTATTAAATCTGTACATGGCGGAGTCACACCATGATGGCAACATGGTTCCAAAGTCACGTACATTTTGGATCCACTCAAATTTTCTATAGAACTTTTAATTGCATTAGACTCTGCATGAGGTCTTCCATTAATTGATGTTTGACCAATAGAAATAATCTTATCGTTTTTAACAATCACACATCCAACAGAGGGATTTGATCCTGTATGACCATATCGAGATTTAGCCAGTTTTAAGGCTATCTCCATGTATAATTTTTCTTTTGATGAAAATTTATCTTTTTTTGTAGACATCAAGCTTGTCCACGAATTGTACAAAATCTTTTTCTTCTCTAAAATTTCTGTAAACTGATGCAAATCTAACATAAGCAACAGGATCTAGTTCTTTTAATCCGTCCATAACCATTGTGCCAATTGTATTAGATGAAATTTCATTCTGTCCTAAATCCTCAACAGATCTTGAGATTTTACTAATAAACTTTTCAACTGTTTCAGTATCTATTGGTCTCTTTTTTAGAGC
This sequence comes from uncultured Pelagibacteraceae bacterium, assembly GCA_902520335.1. GTDB lineage: Bacteria > Pseudomonadota > Alphaproteobacteria > Pelagibacterales > Pelagibacteraceae > Pelagibacter. The sequence goes on along the minus strand of CABYNS010000003.1, from coordinate 10,977 downwards.
TATATAGATTGATTTTGCTAGCTTATCTCTATCAAAAGATGACTTTCGACCACTTTTTTTAATCACCATCAATTCTCTATGTTGAATTCTTTCAAAAGTAGTAAATCTCTCACCGCACACACACAATCGTCTCCTACGAATCGCAGTACCATCTTCAGTTGGGCGTGAGTCCACTACTGAGGTTTCACCTTTTTTTGCACAAGGACAAATCATTTACTACAAATTCTTATATATCGGAAACGATGAAGTTAAAGAAATAACCTCGTTTTTTACCTCATTTTCTACTTTACTGTTATCATTTGGGTTTTCTGATAACCCTTTTAAAGTTTTTGTAATTAATTCACCAACAGTTTTAAATTCATTTAAACCAAAACCACGTGTTGTAGCTGCTTGTGTTCCTAATCTTATACCAGAAGTAACCATGGGTTTTTCAGTATCAAAAGGAATTCCATTTTTATTGCAAGTAATGTTAGCTCTTGAAAGACTTTCTGCTGCTAAATTACCTTTAACATTGTAAGGTCTTAAATCTACCAACATTAAATGTGTATCAGTGCCATCAGAGTAAATCTTAAAACCATTATTCTTTAAAGTTTCAGCTAACATTTTAGCATTTGCTAAAACTGACTTTATATAATCTTTAAATTCTGGATGTAACGCTTCAAGAAAACCAGCGGCCTTAGCTGCTATGATGTGCATTAATGGACCACCTTGATAACCTGGAAAAACTGCTGTGTTAAATTTTTTAGCAAGATCTTCATGATTAGTTAAAATTATTCCACCTCTTGCACTTCTAAAAACTTTATGTGTTGTTGATGTAACAACATGAGCATAATCACAAGGGTTAGGATATCCTTTTCCAGCTACTAGGCCAGAAAAATGTGCCATATCTACCATAAGATAAGCACCAACTTTATCAGCAATCTCTCTAAATCTTTTAAAATCTATGACTCTTGAATAAGCACTTCCACCAGCAATAATTAATTTTGGCTTATGTTCAAGAGCAAGTTTTTCAACATTATCATAATCTATTAGTTCAGATTTCTTATCAACATCATATCCAATTGCATTGAACCATTTACCTGACATAGAAATTTTAAGACCATGAGTTATGTGACCACCAGAATTTAAACTCATGCCCATAAAAGTATCACCTGGACTTAATAAAGCTAAGAATATAGCACCATTAGCCTGTGCACCTGAATGAGGTTGAGCGTTTGCAAATTTACAGTTAAATAATTTTTTTAATCTTTCATTTGCAAGGTTTTCTGCAACATCAACATGTTCACATCCGTTATAATAACGTTTACCTGGATAACCTTCTGCATATTTATTAGTTAAAACCGAACCCTGAGCCTCTAAGACAGCTTGTGAAACTATATTTTCAGAAGCAATTAATTCAATATGTTGTTGTTGTCTTGTTAATTCATCTTTAATAGCTTTATATAATTCAGGATCTTTTACAGATAAACTATCCTCAAAGAAACTTTTATAACTATCATTCAAATAATTTTTTTCACTAGACATAATTAAATCTTTTTAACCCTTCTTAAGTGTCTACCTCCATCAAATTTAGTATTTAAAAAAATTCCTATAAATTTGAAAGCATTTTTTTTACTTATTAATCTAGAACCTAATGTAATGATGTTTGCATCATTATGCAATCTGGATAATTTAGTTGATTTTGTATTAAAACACTGTGCTGCACGTATATTTTTATGCTTATTTGCCGCAATATTCATTCCAGTTCCTGAGCCACATACTAAAATACCAACATTATTTTTACTAAGTTTAATCTTTTTTGCTAATTTGTGTGCAAAGTCTGGATAGTCAACGCTATCATCATTTACGGGTCCAAGATCTTTAAAATTTAGTTTCTTGCTTTTAAGATATTTTTTTATGTCTTCTTTTAATCTAAATCCGGCATGATCTGAGGAAATAAATATTTTTTTCAAATTAGTTGAACTTATAATCTAAAACACACGCAACTAGGTGTATTCTATTTTCTTCACCACCATTAAACGCATTGTGATATTTTGTATTATTTGTAATCCAAACCGATCCGTCTGCTGGCATATGTTTAGCAACATTATCTATAACCATAATACAACCCGGATTGGTAATAATAGGTATATGTAATCTAGGCTCTGGATCTCTATGCCAACTTAAAGTTGATCGTGGTTCCTTAAGTAAAACTCTCATCCTACCTAATTTATACTTTGAGGACAAAACATCATACACATGTTTAAAGTAAGTATTATCATATTCTTTAACAAATTCGGAATATGCAGATTCATTTATTGCTCCTTCCCTCATTACTTCCTTGCCAGATCTGTCAGGTTTTGTCCAATAAAGACCTCTTGCTTTATTTCCTTTGATAGACTCTGGATCACCAGGAATTTGCGTTAATGAAATGGCACCAAAATGTGTAACACCTGCGTCTTCAAACTTTTTAGTCTGAATAATTTGATTATAGGCTTCTTGAAGTTTTGAGATGTCAAATTTTATTTCTTGTTTTTGGAAGTCGCTAAAATCTGAAATTCTTTCTTCTTTTTTTACATTTAAATTTATTATATTTGTATTCTCAACTGTCATCGTGATTGCTTTGTACTCTTTTTACTATATATGTGTATATTACATTTGTCGCATTTTTGAAATAAAAATTAAATATGATTACAGGAAAATATCCTAGTTTGAGACTAAGAAGAAATAGAAAAAATAGCTGGTCAAGAAGACTTGTTTCAGAAAACAATTTATCACCGAATGACTTTATACTTCCTATATTCTTGATTGAGGGTAAAAACAAGACCCAAACAATAAAATCTATGCCTGGTGTATATAGATATACTATTGATAGATTGGGTATAATATTAAATCGAGCTATTAAGAATGATATACCCATGGTTGCTTTATTTCCATATACATCATCAAAATTAAAAAACGACCTAGGGAGTGAAGCTTTGAATGAAGATAATTTGGTTTGTAGAGCTATAAAATATATTAAAAAAAGATATAAGAACAAAATTGGAATAATGTGTGATGTAGCCCTAGATCCTTACACAATACATGGTCACGACGGAATTCTTAAATCAAACAAAATACTGAATGACGAAACTATAGAGATCTTAATTCAGCAATCTTTACTACAAGCTCAAATGGGGTGTGATGTTTTAGCTCCTTCAGATATGATGGATGGTCGAATTGGTAGAATTAGAAAAGCTTTAGAAAAAGAAAATTTCAAAAATACTCAAATTCTCTCATACGCAGTTAAATATGCTTCTAGTTTTTATGGACCCTTTAGAGATGCTGTAGGATCAAGAGTTGCCTTAAAAGGAGATAAAAAAACTTATCAAATGGACTTCAGAAATTACGATGAGGCAATTAGAGAAGTAGCTTTAGATATAAAAGAAGGTGCTGATATGATTATGGTCAAGCCTGGTTTGCCTTATCTTGATATTATAAGATCAATAAAAAATAAATTTAAAATTCCAGTTTTTGCCTATCAAGTTTCGGGTGAGTATAGCATGTTATCTAATGCTGTAGAAAAAAAAATTATAAATAAGGATGCGATTTTTGAGAATTTAATGAGTTTTAAAAGAGCTGGTGCCAATGCAATAGTAAGCTATTACGCAGATAGATTAAACGAAATTTTACCTTAATTATTTAAATGAATTTATAAATTGAGTTCGGCTTATTGGGTAGTTAAGATTATTTGGTTTTAATATAGTTTTTTCTAGAAAATCACTTACTAATTTTAATCCATTTAAAAGAGTACTCAAATCATCAACTATAATTTTCTTATCAATTAAAAAATTCGGTATTATCTTTTTTTCAGTTTTAGATTTAACTACATATACTATCTTATCATCGAACAACTCTTTTGTTGCCAAATTATTTAATTCTAAATCAAAACCTATAGTTTTAAGTAATTCTAATTCCCAAAAAATATAATCCTTTAACCATTTATCATTTGAAAGTATCAAATAAAATTTTTCAATAAGATCAAATATCTTAATATTAGATTGTAATTCCGCTGTTAATAAACGAATTAAACTCATAACAGAGTTAATGCATGATAGTTTTTGAGGATTTTCAAAATAAATTGGAGAATAAACTTTTTGGATCTCTAATCTAAAATATCCTAATTTATTTTCTGACTTTGAATTATAATTCAAATAAAGTTGATTCCCAATTTGAAGATAATTTTTTATTTTTTTTGAAGTACCACCAAAAATAATTCCTGATATTTTTCCATGGTTTTTAGTATAAAATTCTGAGATAAGAGAATTTTCATTATATCTATTTTTAGAAATCAAAAAACCTGTATCGTCCCAATTCATTTAATCAAATTATCATTTAAACATAGTAAGGCAGCATTCTGTTCTGCCTCTTTTTTAGATTTCCCCTCACCATTGTAAAATTTTGTGTTTTGTAATTTTACAGCTACTCTGAATATAGGTTTATGTCTAGGCCCGGTATTAGAAATAATTTTATAAGTAGGAAGTTTTTTGAACTTTTTTAAAGAAAATTCTTGGAGTTTTGTCTTAGCATCAATTTGGGTAATCACACTTTCTTTTATTTTTTCCTTCCATAAGTCTAATATAATTTTTTCTGTTATATTATATCCTCTATCAAGATAAATCGCTCCAATCAATGCTTCACAGCTATCCGATATCACTTTATCCTCAATTGTAACTGATCTATTTTTTGGATTAAAAATTAAAATATAATTTTGTAAATTAATACTTTTGGCAATTTCCAAACATGTTTTTTTATTTACTAGTGAAGCGTACTTTTTATCTAGAATTCCTTCCTTTTCTTCTGGATAAATCTCTAAAAGTTTTTTTGCAATAACTAAACCCAAAACCCTGTCTCCTAAAAATTCTATTTTTTCATTATTATTCATTTTATCAAAACTTTTATGAGTGAGACTTTGAGTGAGTAAATTTCTATTTTTGAATTTATAGTCTATTTTTTTTTCAAGTTTAGTGTAATCAATTTTCATCAAATAATTTTCTTAAAAAATCTGTCAAATCGAATAGATTTATTCCATTTCCAAAAAGCTAAAATACTTCCAATTGATTTATCAGATGAGAAAAAAATAAATCGTGCTTTGCCAACTAGATTATTTTCATGAACATAACCTACGCTGGTTAAATATCTACTGTCTTTCGAGCAATCTCTATTGTCACCTAAAAAAAAATAGTGATTATCTGGAACTGTGAAAACATCTGAATTCTTAAAAGTAAAATTTTTGAGATAGACAGTTTTATATATTTTTCCGTTCGGTAGTTTTTCCTCAAATGTAAAAACATTAATAATCTTGTCCCCGCAATAAATTGAATCTTTTTCTGAAATTTTAGATCTTAAGATTTCACTATTATTTAAAAATAAATTTGAGTCTATAAATTGAATTCTATCTCCTGGAAGACCAATAAGCCTTTTAATATAATCAGTTCTATTATCTGCTGGTGTTTTAAAAACTATTACATCACCCCTACTTGGCTTGCTTGAAAAAATTCTATTCTCAAAAATAGGAGGACTAAATGGGAAAGAGTGTTTGCTGTACCCATACGAATATTTTGTAACAAAGAGTCTGTCTCCAACTAATAACCCAGGTTCCATAGATGAAGATGGAATATAAAATGGTTGAATAATTAAGGACCTAATTACTATAGCTATTATCAAAGCATAAAAAAGTGTCTTAAAGTTTTCTATAAAAAATTTTTTATTAAACATTTTTTGCCTGAATTATGGTAAATGCAATTGAATATTCTTTTTCATCAGATATTGAAAGAAATATATCAAAATTTTTCACTTTTAATGTTTTCAATATAATCTTTTTAGTTTTGTTATTTAGTCTAAAATATGGTTTACCTAGATTGTCATTTAAGATTTCAACATCTTTAAAATTTAAACCTTTTCTGAAACCAGTGCCAAGCGCTTTAGAGAACGATTCTTTTGCTGCAAATTTTTTTGAAAAATAGATAGATTTATCTTTTACCGACTTAGAGTTTTTTATTTCAAGCAAAGTGAATAATCTTGAGATAAAATTTTTATTTTTAATGGATTTTTTTAGTCTTTTATTTTCAACAATATCTACACCGATACCTAAAATTTTCATTCTAATTTTTGATAATTCTTTTAAACTTTTTTATGACAAATGGTAAACCATAAAAAATAGACTCACCAATAATAAAATGCCCAATATTAAATTCTACTATTTCATTTATTTTGGTTAGTATCTTAGTAGATTTGAAATCCAGGCCGTGTCCAGCATGTACCTCCACCCCAATTTTTGATGCTAATATTGCACATTTCTTAATCTTTAAAAATTCTTTGATGAAAGATTTTTTTGATTTTATCAGATTGGAAAAATGTCCTGTATGTATTTCAATACAATCTGCACCCATTTCTTTAGACAAATAAATATCTTTAATATTTGGGTTTACAAATAAACTTGTTCTAATCTTTTTTTTTTTAAATTGTGATATTATCTTTTTAATTTTATTTTTATTCTTCTTTAAATCTAAACCACCTTCAGTAGTTATTTCATTTCTATTTTCAGGTACAATACATATAAATTTTGGTTTTATTCTCAAAGCATTCTTAACAATATTACTATTTGTTGAAATTTCTAAATTTACTAATAATTTTTTTATTGAACAAATTTTTTTTGCGTCCAAATCTCTTATGTGTCTCCTGTCTTCTCGAAGGTGTATAGTGATTGAGTCAGCACCTTTTTTTTTAACAAATAATGCAGCTTTATATGGGTCAGGATGAATTTCACCTCTAGCATTTCGAACTGTCGCAACATGATCAATATTTACACCTAATCGTTTCACTTAATAAATCTGCTTCCTGGTGTTGAAATGGGAATTGAGTCTAATTCTTTTGGTATTTTGTTTGATTTATAAATTGGCACTTCAATTTTTAGATGTGAAATTATTTTTTTTTTTATTTTCAATGTTTTCTTTGATGATCTGTCAATAATTGTTGCAAAACCCACTAATATTGCATTAGATTTTTTTATTAGTTTTACGCACTCCATGCTAGATTTTCCTGTTGTTATTACATCTTCAATAATAATAACTTTGGACCCTTTTTTAATTTTAAAACCTCTTCTTAATGTAAATTTTCCTTTAACTCTCTCGCAAAAAATTGTTTCTTTTTTTAAAATTCGACCAATTTCATAACCTATCACAATACCACCAATGGCAGGGGCTAAAATAAGATCAAATTTTTTAAAATTTTTTCTAATTTTAAAAGCTAATGATTTACATATCTTTTCTGCTTTTGAAGGATAACTTAAAAGTTTGGCACATTGAATATATTTCGAAGAATGTAATCCAGAGGATAAAATGAAGTGTCCTTCTAATAGAGCATCAGTCTTTTTTAAAATATCTAAGGATTTTTTGTGTGAAAGCATTTCTTTTATCTTCGTGTCTAATTATCTTAAATTTTATACCTTTTTGTTTAAGCTCTGCAATAAAATTAGTAAAATTTTTCAAATCTCTTATTATCAGCTGAAATTTGAAATTAATATAGTCAGGTTTTTTTCCAGCCATTACTAAATTAGAAATATTTAATTTGTGTTCACCGATTAATGAACTTACATTTCCTAGTTGACCAGGTTTATCAGGTAATGAAATCCATAAAGTAGTATTATATTTCTTTATTTTTTCCTGCTTCTGTTCACCTCTGTCGTGCCAGTATCTTCTTATAGCAGCCCTTGCTTTTCCAGTTTTAGTTGTTGGAATCCAGTGTAACGATGGTGACTGTTTTTTTGACGTAATTATTTTTATTCTATCACCATTTCTTAAAATTGACTGAAGTTCACTTTTATTTCCATTAATTTCACATCCAATAGCTGTATCACCAATTTTTGTATGAACAGCATAAGCAAAATCAATTGCAGTAGCATCTTTAGGTAATTTAATTACAGAACCTTTAGGAGTAAAACAAAATACATTTTCCTGAAACATTTGAAGTTTTGTGTATTCATAAGAATGTTCTGGATTCTCATTCTTTTCTATAATTTCAACTAAATCTTTTAACCAATCATACTCTTTCCAAGTAAGTGAATTGAATTTCTCAGATGACTTATATTGCCAATGAGATGCTATGCCTCTTTCAGCGAAATCGTGCATTTCTTTAGTTCTTATTTGAATTTCTATTGGTTTTCTATTAGATCCAATAACAGCTGTATGAATTGATTTATAACCATTTATTTTTGCTGAGGATATATAATCTTTAAATTTTCCAGGTATACAATTGTACTCTTTGTGGATTATGCCTAATGTTTTATAACAGTCATCAACGTTATTTAAAATAATTCTAAAACCAATGATATCTGTGATTTGTTCCAAAGAAACTCTTTTTTTTTGAACTTTTCGCCAAATTGAAAAAGGTGTTTTTTCTCTTCCATATATCTTAGAGGAAATTTTATTTTGGTTTAGTAATTTACTTATTTCGGATGATAAAGACTCAAAAATATCTTTTTTATCTAATTTAATTTCATCAAGTCTTTTTTGAATTAATAATCTTGCATCATTATTTAAAATTTCAAAAGAAAGATCTTCTAGTTCATCCCTAATTCTATGCATTCCCATCCTATCTGCTAATGGGGCATAAATTTCCATTGTTTCTTGAGAAATTCTTTTTCTTTTTTCTTCTTTTGAAATCGCTTTTATAGTTCTCATGTTATGTAAACGATCAGCTATTTTAACTAATAAAACTCTTATATCTTTTGAGGTTGCTAAAATTAATTTTCTAAAATTTTCTGCTTTAGAATTAGATGATGCATTATTTTCAAGAGCAGATATTTTTGTGACTCCATCAACTAAATCTGCAACTTCATCTCCAAACTCACCTTTAATAGTTTCGTAAGTTGCATATGTATCTTCAATAGTGTCATGTAATAAACCAGTAGTAATTGTTGCACTATCTAATTTTAAATCTGTTAATATGTTGGCCACCTCAATTGGATGAACAGAATATGGGTCACCTGAGGCTCTTTTTTGATTACTATGTGCCTTTACAGCGAAATCATAAGCCTTATTTAATCTATCTGGATTTAAAAACTTATTATATCCTTTTACTTTATTTATTAAATCATCTGAATTAAGCATACTCTTTACTATATCATTAATTCAGATTTGTTTAATAGATCTTATGTCTCTATTTGGTAATGATATTATAAGCTTTTTAATATGATCTTTAGAGATTGGGTGTTTCCAATTTTTATTCAACTCAAATAATGGAAAAAGGACAAAATTTCTATTATGCATTCTTGGATGAGGTAAAATGATCTTTTTAGTGATTTTTTTTCTTTTATAATCAATTATGTCTATATCACATTCACGAGGAGCATTCTTATCCCTTTTTTTACGACCAAGACTTATTTCAATATCTTTGGATACTTTAAGTAATTCCAAAGGTTTTAGATCAGAAATAACTTCCAAGACTATATTTAAGTATTTAGGTTTACTTTCATCTGGCCATGATAAACTCTCATAAAAATTTGATGATTTGACAAGTCTAATATTTCTTAATGATAATTCATATTTTGCTTGTTCAATTTTATTTCTTCTGTTTCCTAAATTTGAACCTATACCTAAATAGATACGATTAGCTTGATTTTCTAAAATATCTTGATTTATCACGATTCCAATCTCTATCTTTTTTACTTGCTCTTTTATCATGTAGTTTTTTTCCTTTCGCTACAGCAAGTTCAATTTTTGCTTTTCCTTTTTTAAAATACAACTTAGTAGGAACAATTGTAAGACCATCTTTTTGCATTTTTCCTATTAACTTATTAATTTCACGTTTATTTAAAAGTAATTTTCTTTCATCTGTAGGATTATGGTTAGAATAACTGGCTTGTTTATAAGATGCTATATGAGAGTTAATTAAAATCAACTCACCATCTTTTTCAACAGCATATGAATCTGCAATATTTACTTTTCCTTCTCTTATTGATTTAATCTCAGAACCTTTAAGGACAATCCCAGCTTCTAATAAATCTTCAAAAAAATAATTAAAACTAGCCTTTCTATTCAAACATATTATTTTTGAACCAGAATTGGTTTTTTTGTTCATTAAATTAATTTAGCTGTATGAAGAGCCTTTTTAACAATTTCTTTAGTAGGATCTGTTACTTTTACCAGTGGTAATCTAACATTGTCATCACATAAATTTAATAATTTTGCAGCATACTTAACTGGACTTGGATTACTTTCAATAAACATCGCATGATGAACAGGCTGTAATATTTCATTTAATCTCTCAGCCTCTTTAATTTCATTATCATTACTTGACTTTGAAAATCTTTGAAAGTCTGAACAAAGTTTTGGAGCAATGTTGGCTGTTACACTTATAGCACCTACTCCACCTTTTTTATTAAACTCTAGCGCATTATCATCATTGCCTGTTAATTGTATAAAGTCCTTGCCTAATTTTTTTAATGTTTTATCTACTCTAGTTAAATCCCCTGTTGCATCCTTGACACCAATAATATTTTTTAATTCAAATAATCTTGCCATTGTTTCAACTGACATGTCGATTACTGATCTTCCAGGAATGTTGTAAATAATAATTGGAATTCCACATTTATCATTTATAGCTTTATAATGTTGATAAAGTCCCTCTTGAGTAGGTTTGTTATAATATGGTGTGACGATTAAAGCTCCATCTGCTCCCATTTTTTCAGCATGAGTTGTCAATGAAATTGCTTCCTCAGTAGAGTTTGAACCAGTGCCAGCAAATACAGGCAATTTTCCGTTACTTTCCTTGACACATAAATCAATTACTCTTTCATGCTCATCATGACTTAAAGTTGGGGACTCACCAGTTGTTCCAGCGGGTACCAAACCATTTGTCCCGTTTTCAATATGAAAATGGATTAACTTAATGTAAGTTTCATCATCAAGTTTATCATTTTTAAATGGAGTGACTAAAGCAACATTTGATCCTTTGAAC